>JAOBWI010000050.1 GCA_025463285.1 Acidimicrobiaceae bacterium
GAGAGCTTCTAAAGGTCACCACGTGGATCGGGCTGTCGACCCCGAAAGACGCGCCGTTGAGAGAGTATGTAACCAGCCCACCATTGCTGGACCGCGCAGATAGCGGCGCGCCGCTGTGAGAGCGTGAAGTAGATGCCGCGCCGGACGTCGTGACGACGCACAGAGCTATCACGACGGTGGCGACCACCGCGGCGATCGTCGCTGGGACTCGCGTTTGATTTTGGACGCTCGAACTCACGTCATTCGCCGGGAGCGAGAACTTCACCCCGTAAGGATATGACCGCACCGGTGGGTTCTCGAGGTCGGGAGACTTCACCTCTCCTCTGAAGAGGCGGAGGAACGCTTAGCCTGCGTGCAAAATAGCGGGGAGCGGGACCGACGGAACAGTGAAGTGAACGAAATTGTCGGGCATAGCGGGAGAGTGGCGCGCAATATCGAAGCTGTCGCTGAAGCCACCGGGCAACGTTCCGACCCCTTTGGGCTGAAAATTATCCGACGTAATCACGATGTAGTTCGGTGTCACCGCGTCCACGAAGGCAATATGGTCGCTATTCCACTGGGCAACTGAGCCCACCGACGGTATCTGGTTGACCACCGCACCGTTGCTCGCCGCGGTACTGGCCCAGGCGAAGGCGTTGGCACTCCAAGTAAGCGAGATACCACTTTCTTGCAACAGGTAGGCGACGTAGAGGGTGCAGTTATGCGGCCCGTACGCGTTGTGGCTGGGATAGGACCCGCCGTAGTCGCTCCAGGCCCAACCACTCGGGTGGGTGAGCCACGCCGCGTACCCGCCTTCCGTACAGGCGTACCCCGGTGAGATCGAGGCGCACTTGGGTGACTGGGAGACGCCGACTTCGCCGGTCCAGGGCAGTTCGTGGAGCGACGCACTCACGTTGGCGTTGGCTGCTCCGGAGAGCATCAACTGCGAAACGGCGACGAGGCTCAGAGCAAACGCGAAGAGCACCAAAATCCTTACTGGCGCGTAACTCCACGTGACGTGCCCTATCGGATTCCGACTCATTGGGCATCAACGCTTACATCTGGCCTAAGGGGAACGCAAATCGGACAATTTGTCCCTTGAAACACTGAGGATTACATCGCCGTAGTTTTAGGGGATGGGCCACTTCAGTGACCGGGCCGAAGGGGGGCCTCTTTGTTCGAAACGACTAGGCCGCGGCGCCGTTCTCGGCAATGCTCTCGCGAGCCCTTGAATGGGGGTTCGCTCTCTAGGCGGGGCGGCGTCGGCTCGTTGGAGAGAGCACGGACGACTTCGCCCGGCTGGTCGCCTCAGGTTTGGTGGAGGGCTCGATTACTTGTCAAGCTCAGCCAAGACTTCACCGATGATCTTGGTCATCTTGTGAGCGGGGAGTGGCTCGCCACCCTCGGCCTCCGCCACTTCCTCGGAAAAGGCCTCGACCGAATGGGTCCCGCCGATGAGCACGTGTCGCAACGCCTCTCCGCTGGCCTCGGAGTCGTTCACGTCCTTTAGCGCACCGGCCACGTCGTGGTTGGGCGACTCGGCCAGGCTGTGCACAACGATCATGGCTTCTTCTCGGCCACTGGCCGTCGAGACGGCGGGGGCGCGATCGGGGTTTTGTTGAAGATCCCACTGCGCCAGGGCTTCGTTGTAGCCGCCCTCACCCGGGTGCAGCACTCTCGTGGTGGCGACCGCTTCGGCGCTCTCTTCTGTCGAGACGTCGACGGCCTCGTCACCTTCGTGATGTCGTCCTTCGGGAATAGGCACCACCAGGCTTCCGTCGGGATTACGGACTATCTCCATGTCGGCACTCCTTTTGGACACCTCTTAGTGCCCGTACCCCTAACTTAAAGGCTCGGTCGCGTGAGGTATCGGGCACTGTTGATCCTTAACGAACGTCCGGACCCTCGGGGTGTCTCAGGGTTATCCCTGAGTGAAGGTACCCATCCCTTATTTGCAAACTACCTACACTGCTCGAAGTCCACAAATAGAGAAGGAAGTGAATGTTGGCTCTGCCAACGACATCGAGTCCACTTTCGAAAGTTGAACGGCGTCGATGGTCGGTCCACGTAGCCCTCCTCGTTTCACTCGCGGGTTCACTCGTTTCACTTATCTATCTGAGCCGCAGCATCACTATCCACGTGATCCTCGGTGCCGTGTTTTTCTTTTTCATGTTGATTCATCTGTATCAGCGACGACGCACCATCGCCTCACTAATACAGCGAATGGCGGGATTTCTACCTCGAACTGGGTCGACGACGCGACTGGGGATTTCGGACGTGATCTTTGAACTGCTAGCCCTCAACGTGCTGGTCTCTGGAACCGTCGACATCTTGAATCACCAGGCAGCGCGGTTTCCTTTGGCCGCCACTCTCCACCTGCCACCCGGCCTCGACCAATGGCACAAACTCGCGGCCATCGTGTTCGTTGTCTACGCCGCTATCCACATCATCCGGCGCCGCAAAAGATTGCGCCGGTCCCACATTCGCTAGAGGGAAGGCAGAGACCGAGGTTCGCGTAGGCCTACTTAGGATGGATTAGTGGGAACGAAGCCAGGCGTCGTGGCGTACGTCATTATCTTGGTAGCGGTCGTGGTCGGCGTGGACGTGGTCTTTTTGAGGCACCACTTTTTGGCGCGTCTATTAGTCAACATCGCCATTGTTCTGGTGTTCGCGCCGATGTATTTGGCGTTCGTGCGACGTCCGTGACGCGACGTATCAGTCCCTACCCGGGGTAATCGTTCCGACTTCGGCGCGAAGCCGCAAACCTAGACAAGCGTTTCGGCGAAGAGGGTACGCAGTTCGTCCCAGTGGCGTTCGGCGGCGGCCTCGTTGTAGACCGGAAAGTCCTTCATCGTCCAACCGTGCCGCGCGCCAAGATAGATCTCGCAGCGATGATCTACGCCAGCCTCGCTGAGCGCCTCCTCGAGTCGCTCAGCCATCTCTAAGGGATACGAGCCGTCCTGGTCAGCACCGGCGACGTAGACCTTGCCGGTGATGCGAGGTGCCAGCCGGTGCGGACTTAAATCGGAGTCAGTGGCCAGATTGCCGCCGTGGAAGCTAGCCGCGGCGCCGATACGCTCGGGAAACGTTCCCGCGGCGGTCAGCGAGATCGCTCCACCCATGCAGTAACCGGTTGTGCCTACCTTGGTTCCAGCGACGTCGTCGCGACTGTCTAGGTAGGCGAGGAACGCCTCGGTGTCTTCACCGGCTCGACGATTATCGGTTGAGGCGAGCAGGTGACCAATAGTCGCGCGCACGTCGCCCGAGGCGAAGACCTTCGCGGGATCTAACGCTTCGTAGCTGCCCACTCGGTAATAGAGATCGGGCACGAGCACGACGTAGCCGAGATCCGCCAATCGCTGACCCATCTCCAAGATCGTCGGACGAATCCCGAGCCCGTCCATGTAGAAAATGATCGCCGGGCGCTTACTGGTCTCGAGCGGCGTGAAGACGTAGCCGGGGCACTCACCATCGTGCGTGCGAATTGAAACCTGCTCGTAGCTCATACCGCGTCCTCTCCGTTGCTCATCACGATCATGCTAGGGGAGGGGGCTACCGCGGGCGCGGGCCGGCGCAGCAGCGACGGTGTTCTTCGGTACTCGATCTCTTCAACGACGATCGGAGCAGTGGTTGGCGGCTGAGTGGGTCCACCTATCCGACGTTAGTAAGGCTTCCTCAAGTCCTTAAACATCGGAAAGTGCTTGACGTTGCAAGTGAGGAGTTTGCACTCAGCAACGATCGCCGTTGCAGCGATTGCTAGGTCGGCACTATCGATAGATCGATGGCTCGACAGCCACTGTCGACCCAACTCACCAGCGCGTTCGGCAATCAAGTCGTCGACGGAATGCCAGACGAAGGTTGATAGAAACGATCGGGTGGCCACTTCCTCGCCCAGCCTCATTCCTGAGAGAACATCGAGTCGGGTGATTTCACTTGCGTGCAACGGCGTACTCACTCTCGCCCTCTCGAGAACGCCTTCGGCGCCGTGATGGCCCCGTAGGTAATCGATAATGACGGAGGTGTCTACTAGAACCGCCCTCACTGGGTACGTGTGAGTCGTGTTCCCGAGCGCAATCTCTCCACGGTGGAAGCTCCGTCCTCATGGTGGTGAGCCCACGAGCCAAAAGATTGGCGCATGAGACTGAGGTCATCGGCGCTCGAACGCGATGTTCCGTACATCGCCTCGACGGCGTCTCGAATGAGAGCCGACAGCGACTTACCAGTACGTGCAGACTCCGCATCAAGCGCCCGCCGTTCCTCTGACGTCAGGGAAATCTGTGTTCTCCGCATGATGTAATCATGCATCACTTTAATTATTCCGACTGAAGAATCTGCGTACTCTTAAGCGCCCGTTTTGGCCGCTGGATTCGCTGGATTTAGTGAGACGACTGGTGCCGGGCTTGGCCCCTTCGATCCATCGAGGAGACGTCGTCGAATTTCGTAAAGCTCGTGTTGATACTGACGACGCAACGCCAATACTCGCGAAGCGAGTGATCCCTCCACCGGGAGCGAAAGGCGACGCCCACGACTCTTCGAGTCGGTGAGAAATGGGGCGTGCAGGTTCGCATCGGTGACGAATGAGATCCGTTACCACGTCCTGGTGTCGGACGCGGTCGATTGAGCCGCCTGTCCAGCGGAACCTCTTACGAGGAGTGGGTCGCTACGCAGTCCCAAACGGAGTGTCTCCAGCGCGATAATTACCATCAACTTCAACCGTGGGAGCCGGTCCCACGCTTATGGGTACGGCGTCTAGTGGGCGTTTGCGTCCCCTGAGCTGCACAGCCAAGAACACTGCCGTTAAGGCCGCCAATCCCGTCGCCACCGCGTAGGACACTCGATAGCCGGGGGTCAGCGAGTGGTGAGAGCTCTTCGACACGGCCGAGGCCACGGTAGCTAAGACCGCGACTCCAACCGCCGAGCCCACCATCTGACTGGTATTGAGAAGACCCGCCGCGATGCCTTGCTCGCCCAGTGGCACACCCGACGTCACTCCGATGGCCGCCGCCGGGAAGACCAATCCTATGCTCAACGACGTGAAAACAAGCCCCGGCAACACATTCAGCCAGTAGGTGCCATGAACGGCTAAGTGGCACAGCCACCACTGCCCGATGGTCATGCTCGCCAGTCCGGATAGCAGAGTGAACTTCACGCCGAATCGTTTCACCACGCGCCGGGTGACTTGCGAGGCGGTCAGCCCCGCCACTAACGCGGACGGTAAAAAACAGACCCCGGTGAGCACGGGTTGGAAGTGGAGAACACGCTGCAAATAGAGCGAAACAAAATAGATGTTGGCAATCGCGATCCCTCCCATGATGAACATGGTGCCAAGGCCCGCACGTCGGGTCCGGTCCCTAAACAGAAGCAACGGCAGCATGGGCGCCGTCGACCTGCCTTCGACGATTGGATAGACGGCTCCAAAGACGACGAAACACGCGAGGGCACCGATGGTCACGGGTTGGGAAAACCCCTGCTGCTCTCCGTAGCTGAGGCCAAAGATGAGCGACGCGATGCTCAAGGTGATGGTCGAAGCACCGAGGTAGTCGAGGTGAACGGACGTGGTGGGCGTTTCGTGTTGCACGGTTCGTGGAATAGCGGCCAGCATCACCGCCACGACAGGAATATTGATGAGAAAGATTGCACGCCAATCTACGTACTGAGTGAGGAGACCTCCAAAGACCGCACCCATCGACCCGCCCCCCGCGGCCGCGGCTTGCCAGAATCCCAGCGCGCGATTTCGTGCCGGACCCTCGGCATTACTACCCGTGAGCAGGGATAGCGCAGCTGGTGAAATCATGGCGCTACCGATGCCTTGGACAATGCGCGACACGATCAGCATCACCGAGTCCTGCGCGAGGCCACACGTGAGAGAGGCGACCGCGAAGAGAACAAGTCCCGCGACGAGAAGACGACGGCGACCAAAGAGATCCCCCGCCCGACCGCCTAAAAGCAACAGCGAGCCGAAGGTCAGCGCGTAGCCCGTAATAATCCACTGGAGGTTGGCCGGAGTGAAGTGCAGCTCACGTTGAATCACGGGGAGCGCCACGTTGACGATGCTCGCGTCGAGAAAGAGCACGAATTGCACCGTGCAGAGCAACGCCAAGAGTCCGTTTGCCGAGGGACTCTTGGCGCTAACTACCTCCCCCGATGTTTTCACGCGCTCCTCCCGTCACCCGCAGCGAGTCGACTCGGCGAAGGTAGTGACGACTACACAATGTACCCCGGTGACCACCGGTCTCTCGCAACAGAGACCACCGAGGTCTTGGCAACCGAATCTAGGTACCGGAGAAGGTGGATGTCTGAGACCGGAAGCAACAAGTTTGAAAACAGGCGCTGGCGGCTCTTTGCGGTAATGGAGAGCCGTGGGCTTAAGGAAACGAGCACTTTACAATCGAGTTACGTAAGGGGTCGACGGACCGACCGAGTGAGACAATTCACGCATGAAGTCATTCGCCGCTCGATGGCTTCAAAACTCGTGCCGATTGGTGGCTGGACTCTGCACATTGCTGTGCGGACTTATATTTTCCTTTCTAGTTCCGACGGCAGGTGCTACCACGACTCCATCCCAGATGTCGCCTCTTTCGGCGTCGTTCGTTTCGTCAGGGGAGGGTTGGTCCCTCGTGGCTTCAACGTGTCGTGCTCGCGCTTGCGTGCGCCTCGAGCGAACCGAGAACGAAGGTACGTCGTGGTCTGACATAGCTCTCCCTTCGTCTCTCCAAGCGTGGGTTGATGCAAACAGTTCCATTGCCGACATTTCCCAGAACCAGCCCGATGTCTATTTTGCAAACACTCTGGACGGGTGGATCTACGGCGCTAGTTCCGTCCCTGTAGGCATTGAACCTCCCAAACCTGAACTGTGGGCCACCCACAATGGTGGCCAGAGGTGGACCCGTATCGCCACGGCACCCTTGGCGTTGAGGTTCGGCGTGCTCACGATGAGCGCGAGCAATGGCTGGGCCTACGCCGTTGGGTGGCGCACCGGTGACACCTTTAATCTTTGGCGAACCCCGGTGGGGAGTAACGCATGGCAACGTGTCATTACTCCGACATTGGACGCCGCCGCCGGTGGAACCACTATGCAAGGCGCGCTTGAGTTTCAAGGCGACGTTGGATGGCTCATGGTTGGCAACGATCGAGGGGCCACGGGTCTAGCTCGCATGACGCCTTCCGGCACATGGGTGAGTTGGAGCGGACCCTGCGGCCCTGTGGGCGACAGTTACTCGGTTCCAGTCGCGACGTCATCAACGAACCTCTATGACGTGTGCACGATTGGAGGATACGGAGGAGACATCGCGCCGGGAACGCCTCGGAAGCTGAAGATGAACACTGATTGGCTCTTCTCTTCCAGCGACGGCGGGGTGAAATTCTCTCCGCTGAGAGAAGTTGGCGACGGGTATACAACTCAGTGGCTGGGAGGTGATTCCGCGACGACCGCTTCGACGTCCCTTTTCGTCGAGAAGCGGGTGCAGAGCGGCAAGTCATCCATCGAGCGTCTGGAGGTTTCGCGCAATGAGGGTAGATCCTGGACCGCGGTGTTTTCGGTGAGATCGAATGTCGCCGACTCGCTCTTCGGTCCAGTTTCCTTCACCGAGAAGGGTCTTGGCAATGACATTGTCATTAGAGGGCAAGAGACGTCCTCTTTGCTCATCTCCACGGACGGGGGTCTGCGATGGCTTCGTTCGGACGCCTGACTACCCGTGTGATCTATTTTGATCGTCGAAGGGTAGGGTCAGTCGCTTTTCTGATCCTTAGTCTCACCGTTGGATTGGCAACTGTGGCACCGGAATCTTTTGCCTCGCCAGTCTCAGTTACGCGTCAGCCTCTTTCAGCTTTTGAAAACTTGATGTCGAAAGGTACGAGCAGCGCGTACGTGGCTTCCTATCAAGTGACCGACTTTGATTACTTTTCGCGAGGCACAATCACCGTGACAAACTTGCCGCCCTCACCGGGTGCGAAGTCGACGCCGAACGTCAATGGATATTCGAGCACACTCAAGACTGCCTTCGTTTTTCGAGGTACAGATGGTCGTGTCGTGCAATGGATTCATAACGAAGCGAACGTCAGTGCCTGCAGCAACACTCCTTCTTCGTCGGGATATAAGAATCTCCAATGTTCGCGTCCCAGTCCCTTTATTCAATCGAACGGATATTCGGAAGAGGAACTTGGGTTCGTACCGGCGTTTGTTCTTCAGACCGTAAAGTCGTTTGACTCAACGTTCTTGGCGAAGACGTCATCGATCTTCACCGAAGAGTCGCAGCGATTCGGCGCACTTCGTTGCATCCGCCAAAAGCAAGTTACGGGCTCAATGCAGGAGACCACGTGTTTGAATCGAGCCGGGCTACTCGTTTCGTGGTCGTCTCGAAACGCGAAGAACGATACTGGCCAAGTGGAACTAACGTCCCTCAGTCATCATCCAACGTCACGCGATCTCTCAACCATGAAGAGGCCGACCAAGTCGATCATCCTTCCACCATTTTGAAAAAGTGCGGGTTCGCTTCGGAGAGCCGGCGTCAATAATTTCCGACTGGTGGCTCACTCAAAGGTGGCCCGGATCTTCTATTTCGGCAACCCGTGATCACTAGGGAGTTCGACCGTGACGTTGATGCGGTTCCAGACATTGATGAGGCTCACTAGATAGAGGAGCGATGCAAGTTCGTCGTCATCGAAATGTAGGCGGGCATCTTTCCAGATTTCGTCATTAACGCGACGACCGTCACCAATTCGGGTCATGGCCTCTGCAATCTCTAATGCGGAACGCTCGCGTGGATCGAAATCTGAGGACTCCCGCCAGGCGGCCAGCGTGTCTAACTTGGCTTGGCTCACTCCAACTGTCCGCGCCAGATCGGAGTGACGGTTAAGACAGAAAGCGCAACCAGTGATCTGAGAAACACGAATCTCGACGAGTTGGGACAGTTGTGGGTCGAGTGGACCAGTCCCAAGGCTGCGAGCAAGAGCTAAAACGTCGTCATAGTACTTTCGACCCTTTTCGTACGGATCAAAGCGCACCCCGTAGAGGGTAGTTTGAGCGACCTAAGCATCCGTGGATGACCAAGTCGACACCCCGTGTTGGCATAGCACCGGGTCGCACCCTGCATCACAGCACCGCAAACTGCCTCATTCAAAATTTCATGCTGTGAAAGCAAGGGAGTATTGGCGAATGCGCACTCGGAGCTGTTGGTGTCGGAGGGCCGAAGTGTCCCCGACGCCTCTTCTGACGATTGAAGGCTTTCTTTACTCCTACTCCGTCGCTTCAACCGCGACGTGAGGCACAACGCGGTCGAGCCAACGAGGCATCCACCAGTTGGCTTTGCCTACGTAGTGCATCAGAGATGGCACCAGCACCGTGCGTATCACAAACGCGTCTATCAGTACGGCACCGCCCAGTCCAATACCAAACTCGGCGATGACGCGCTCTCCGCCGATGGCGAAGGAGAGAAAGACGCAGATCATCACGAGAGCGGCGGCCGAAATGACGCGTCCGGTATTGGCTTGACCGCGAATGATCGCTTCTTCGTTGTCGTTGGTGTTGAGCCACTCCTCGTGCATTCGCGAGACCAAAAAGACCTGATAGTCCATGGAAAGTCCAAAGAGAATGGCGATCATGATGATCGGTAAGAAGGACTCGACGGGCCCGGTGCCCGCCCCGAGCAGCGAGGTCCCCCAGCCCCACTGAAAGACGGCGACCACGAGACCGAAGGACGCGCCGACGGCGAGAAGATTCATCACCGCCGCCACGATCGGAATCAGCACGCTGCGAAAAGCGACCATGAGCAGCAGACAACCCAGCACAACGATGACGCCCACGAAGAGCGGCAATTTGCCGGTGAGAACGCTGGCGAAGTCCACGAAGATGGCGGTGATACCGCCCACAAAGATCGCGGTGTGCGACGTAGTCGTGGCGGCCGGGATGTACGTGTTGCGAATGGTAGAGATGAGCGCCGCCGTCGCGGCGTCCTGGGGACTGGACTTCGGGATCACGTTAATGATGCCTACCGTCCCTGCGGGATTGGTGATGAGGGGTTGCACGGCGGCGACGTCGGGCTTGTGCGCCAGCGAGGCGTCAAGACCAGTCATGGCCGTCTTGTCGCTCGGATCATGAATGGCGCCCACGATGGTGAGGGGGCCACTGAACCCCGGACCAAAGCCTTGGGCCAAGAGGTCGTAGGCCTGTCGGGTCGTCGAACCGGAGGGGTCGGAACCTTGGTCGGAACTGCCCAGCTGGAGAGAGAAGAAGGGAATGATAAAGGCGATGATGATGGCCAGTGCGCAGAGCGTGAGAACGCGGGGATGACGCGAGACGAAGTGAGCCCAGCGCTGCCACGGGCCGCTCACCACGACCGGTCCCGGTCCGTTCTTCTCCAGAGCTCGACGTTCGCGGCGACTCAGGACGTGTTGCTTTTGGAACGCGAGAAGTGCGGGAAGAAGCGTCATTGAGGCCAACATGGTGATGAGTACCGTCAGCGACGCGGTCACCGCCACGCCGTTCAAGAACGACAGTCCCAGAACCAACATGCCGAGCAGCGCAATGCACACGGTGGAGCCGGCGAAGAGCACTGCTCGTCCGGACGTATTCAACGAGGTGACGACGGCTTCTTCCACCGTGGCGCCGCGTTTTAGTTCCTGGCGCGAGCGGGTGACGATGAAGAGCGCGTAGTCAATGCCGACCCCGAGGCCGATCAGCGAACCGAGAATCGGCGCGAACTGCGCGATCGCCAGAACGTGGCTCAGCAAGATGCCGCCGGCCAGAGCGATGCCTAGAGCGAAGAGGGCCACGCCGAGGGGTAGGAGCATGGCGAAGAACGAGCCGAAGGCCAAGACGAGGACGATGGCCGTCGCGAGAAGACCAAAACCTTCGTAGGGACTGCCCGATGGTGAGGCGAGATTTCCGAAGGCGTTACCGCCAAAGTTCACGCTGAGCGACGTCGAGCGCAGCGTGGTGGCGGCGTTCTCAACTGCCTGCACGTGCGCCTTCGAGAGATTGTTGGCGTTCTGCGAGAAATGCACGACGGCGTAGGCGATGGTGCCGTTTTTCGATATCTGTGACGAGCCCAGACAAGAGCCGCTGGGCAGAGTCTCGCTGGTCGCGAATCCGTCGCTGCAGAAAGGAGACGTCACGCTGCCGACTTTGGGGAGCTTCTCCACCTTCGACAGCGCCGCCTGGATCGAGGCCTCGTGGGACTTGACCGGGCCGGCGAAGGAGTGAAAGACGATCTGGTCGACGTCGCCGGACTGACCGACGAAGCCTTTGGCCAGGAGCGACTGGGCCTGGGTGGAGTTGGTACCGGGAAGGCTGAACGCGTTGGAGTACGCCGTACCTTCGGCGTGCGAGATTCCATTAATGAGGATAATGAGGACAATCCACGCCACGAGGACGTACCAGCGATGGCGAACACAGAAGCGAGCGAGAGATTTCAGGGGTGCTCCAGAAGAGTCGGGGGGACCGTCTGCGTTACCGTGAGTACGTCAAACGAAAGACCAGTCTAGAGGAATGTCGATGACCCACCAAGGCGAGCGGCCTGAGCGTTTCGCTGGCCACTCGTTCCCCCAGACCATTCCCGAACCGCGCGACATCAAAGTCGGTCGTCCGGCGCCCTGGTCGTCGCTGCCAGCTACGTCACGACGTGGACTCACGCTCGACACGGTGCGAGAACGACTCACCGCGGCGAACCGACTTCTTCTCACCAGCTCTCCACCCGATGCGCCCGAGGAGCTCGGGGTCGTCGCCGACGACACCCCCGTGCCGATCACCCAGCGCTCGGCGGTGCTGGCTGCCCTGTTCGAAGAAGACGGTGAGGCGCAGTTGGTTTTGACTCGGCGCGCCATGTCGCTGCGTCAACACCGCGGTGAGATCGCCCTGCCCGGCGGTCGCTGCGACGAAGACGAGACCCCCACCGAGACGGCTCTGCGCGAAGCTCGCGAGGAGATCGGCCTGGAGCCGTCATCGGTGACGCCGATCGCCTGGCTTAGTCCGATTCTGACCTTCGCCTCGGGCTCGTCCATCTGGCCGATCGTGGGCACACTGGCCCGTCGCCCCACCTTCACCATTGAGACGGCCGAAGTCGACCGGGCCTTCACCGTCTCCCTGAGTGACCTGGTCGCCGAGGGCGCGTTCGTCGAAGAGCGGTGGCGCCGCGTCGAGGCGCGAGCCGGAGCGGAGGATGAGGGCTACTTTCCCATCTACTTTTTCAAGGTCCCCGGCGACATTATTTGGGGAGCGACCGCGCGTGTCGTGGCCGAACTTCTTGCTCTCGCCACCGGCGCGTCGTGGCCGCCTATCACGGACTAAAGGACTAGACCGCCTAGTAGATTGAGGGGAACACACTTTCATTTTGGGGTGGTTGCAATCGGAGGACTTCATGGCGGAAGTTGAGATCGGCATCTTCAAATCGGCTCGTCAGGCCTACGGCTTTGACGACATCGCGATCGTGCCCTCACGGCGCACGCGTGACCCCGAAGACGTCGACATCTCCTGGCAGATTGACGCCTACAAGTTCGAGCTGCCCGTTCTCGGTTCCGCCATGGACGGGGCCATGTCCCCTCTCACCGCCATTGAGCTGGGTCGACTGGGCGGACTGGGCGTCTTGAACTTAGAGGGCCTGTGGACCCGCTACGACGACCCCGTGCCGCTCTTTGAAGAGATTCGCGATCTCGACGACGATAAAGCGACCGCTCGCATGCAACAGATGTACCTAGAGCCCATCAAGTTAGAACTAGTAGCCGAACGCATTAAGCAGATGAAAGACGCCGGGGTGATCACGTCGGCGTCGGTCACGCCGGCTCGCACCGACTGGATGGCCAAAACCATCATCGACTCCGGTCTGGACATTCTGGTGATTCAAGGGACCGTCGTGTCGGCCGAGCACGTCTCTAAGACAGCTGAGCCACTCAACTTGAAGAAGTTCATTCGCGGTTTTGAGATTCCCGTCATCGTGGGCGGTTGCGCCAGCTATCAAGCGGCGCTGCACCTCATGCGAACCGGTGCCGCTGGGGTACTCGTCGGCGTCGGTCCCGGCAACGCTTGCACGTCCCGCGCTGTCCTGGGCATCGGTGTGCCCCAAGCCACGGCCATCGCCGACGTGGCCGGCGCGCGGATGCGTCACCTCGACGAGACCGGCGTATACGTACACGTCATCGCCGACGACGGCATGAGCAAGGGCGGCGACATCGCCAAGGCGGTGGCCTGTGGCGCGGACGCCGTCATGATTGGTTCGCCCCTCACCAGCGCCGTCGAAGCGCCGGCTCGTGGTTTTCACTGGGGCATGGCTACCTTTCACCCGACGTTGCCGCGCGGTACGCGTGTTCGCACCCAAGTGCGCGGCACCCTGAAAGAGGTCCTGCTGGGACCGGCCCACGAGAACGACGGACGACTCAACCTCTTCGGGGCCCTGCGCACCTCGATGGCCACGTGTGGCTACGAGACCTTGAAAGAGTTTCAGAAGGCCGAGATCATGTTGGCCCCTTCTTTACAGACCGAAGGAAAGCAGATGCAGCGCTCCCAGGGCGTTGGCATGGGACATTGAACGACACCGTTCTCGTTGTCGACTTTGGGGCGCAGTACGCCCAACTCATTGCCCGCCGGGTTAGAGAAGCGCACGTTTTCTCTGAGATCGTGCCAAACACCATTAGCGCGGCGGAAGTAAAACGCCGCGCCCCGCGCGCGATCATTCTCTCCGGTGGACCGAAGTCCGTGTACGAAGTGCCCGCCCCCTCGATGGACCCGGCCATCTACGACCTCGGCGTACCGATTCTCGGTATCTGCTACGGCGCACAACTCATGGCCCAACAGTTGGGCGGGGTCGTGGCCGACACCGGGGCCGGCGAGTACGGTCGCACCACCTTGACGCGTTCTGGACCTACGGTCCTTATGACGGACTGGCCGAGTACCACGACCGCGTGGATGAGTCACGGTGACGCGATTGCCGCGGCACCCGACGGTTTCGTGGTGACCGCGTTCTCACCGGGGGCCCCGGTCGCCGTGATGGAAGACGTGCCGCGGCGCTTACACGCGGTGCAGTTTCATCCCGAGGTCGTGCACACCGAGCGGGGTCAAGAGCTACTTCGTAATTTTCTCCACCACGTCGCGGTGATACCTCTGACCTGGACCAACTCCTCGATCATTGAAGACCAGGTCGCGATCATTCGCCAACAAGTGGGCGCAGAGAGGGTGCTCTGCGCACTCTCGGGGGGCGTCGACTCTGCGGTCGCGGCGGCGCTCGTCACCAAGGCCGTCGGCACCCAACTGACCTGCGTCTTCGTCGATACCGGTCTGATGCGCAAGGACGAGGGCGAGCAGATCGAAGAGACCTTCACCCGTCAGTTCGGCGTCGAGTTGATTCACGTGAAAGCGCAGGATCGATTCTTCGAAGCGCTGGCCGGGGTGAGCGATCCCGAAGCCAAGCGCAAGATCATCGGCGAACTGTTTATTCGCGAGTTTGAAGCGGTGGCCCGCGACTTGGCCAAGGACGGCGAGGGTCCTCGTTTCTTGGTGCAGGTCACGCTGTATCCCGACGTCATCGAGTCGGGATCGGGGCACGCCGCCAACATCAAGAGCCATCACAACGTGGGCGGGCTGCCCGAGGATCTCTCCTTTGAGCTGGTCGAGCCGCTGCGGACCCTGTTTAAGGACGAGGTACGCCACGTCGGCGAAGAGTTGGGTCTGCCTCCCGAGATTGTCTGGCGCCAGCCCTTCCCCGGGCCGGGACTTGGCGTGCGCATCATCGGTGAGGTGACTCGCGAACGGGCCGAGATTCTTCGTAACGCTGACTACGTGGTGGTCGATGAGATCAAAAAAGCCGGGCTCTATCGCGAGCTCTGGCAGAGTTTCGCGGTGTTACCGGCCGTGCGTACTGTAGGCGTCATGGGAGATGGACGAACCTACGCGTACCCCATCGTGATCCGCGCCGTGACGAGCGAGGACGCCATGACCGCCGACTGGGCCCGACTGCCCTACGAGGTAATCGAGAGCATCGCCAATCGACTGATCCGCGAAGTCGATGGTGTCAATCGCGTCGCCCTCGACGTGACGAGCAAGCCACCGGGCACCATTGAGTGGGAGTGACGCGCGGTTCATTCTCGGATGAGTCGTTGTGGGGTAACGCCAGCGTGTCCTCGACTCGACTCGACCCCGACTCGCTGCTCGAAGGCCTGACCCTCCCTCAACGCGAAGCGGTCACTCAGCGCGGTGGCCCGCTCTTGGTGATCGCTGGCGCCGGTTCAGGCAAAACTCGAGTGCTCACTCGCCGGGTGGCCCACCTCATCGCCACGGGCGACGCCCGACCCTACGAGATCATGGCCATCACCTTCACCAACAAAGCGGCCGACGAGATGCGCCGTCGCGTGGTGGACCTGGTCGGTTCGGCCGCCGATCAAATGTGGGTCTCCACCTTCCACTCGGCCTGTCTACGCATGTTGCGCGCGCACGCCGACGTGCTCGGCTACCAACGGGGCTTTACCATCTACGACGCCGGCGACGCCGAGACGGCGGTCGAGCGCATCATGAAAGAGCTCAACCTCGATACGAAGCGACTGAGCCCGCGCAGCGTCTCGGCGGCCATCTCCGCGGCGAAGAACGAGATGCTCTCACCCGAGGCCTACGCCGATACCTACGGCGACGACCCGCAGCGTCGGCGCATCGCCGAGATCTACCAGCTCTACGCGCAGCGCCTGAAGGTCGCTAACGCCATGGACTTCGACGACCTGCTACTCAACGCGGTGGCCATGATGCGCGCCGACGACTTCGTCTTGCGCTCCTACCAACAGCGCTTTCGCTACCTGTTGGTGGATGAGTTTCAAGACACCAACGGCGTGCAGAACGAGTGGGTCATGATGCTGGCGGCCGAGCACCGGAACCTCTGTGTGGTCGGGGACTCCGACCAATCTATTTACCGCTTCCGTGCGGCGGACGTGCGCAACATCTTGCAGTTCGAGATGCGCTTTCCCGACGCGCGCGTGATCCTTCTCGAGCAGAACTTTCGCTCGACCCAAACCATTCTCGACGCGGCGAACGCCGTCATTGCGAAGAACGCCAACCGCCACCCAAAGAACCTTTTCACCGACGGCGCCCAAGGCGAGAAGATCCGCCTCTACCGAGCGGGTGACGAGTACGACGAGGGCCGGTGGGTGGCCAGCGAAGTTCGTCGACTCCGTTCCGAGCACGGTATTGGCTGGAACGATATGGCCATCTTCTATCGGACCAACGCCCAGAGCCGCGTGCTGGAAGAAGAGATGCTGCGCGCCAACGTGCCCTACCGCGTGGTCTCGGGGATGCGTTTTTACGATCGCAAAGAGATCAAAAACGCCCTGGCCTACGCGCGACTACTGGTCAATCCGCGTGACGAGGCGTCGGCCCGGCGGGTGATCAACGAGCCCAAGCGCGGGGTCGGTGAGGCGGCGCAGGCCAAACTCGGGGCCTACGGGGCCGAACACGGGCTCTCCTTCGCCGAGGCGGCCCACTACGGCGCCGCGGCCGGGCTTAGCGGTCGAGCGCTGGCCGGCACGGCCAAGTTCTCTTTCATGTTGGACGAACTGCGCGCCCTGTCGAACGACCTCAGCCCTCGAGAGATCATCGACGCCATCGTGCGCGAGTCGGGGATGGGCGATGCGCTACGCGCCGAAGACACCGACGAGGCCTACTCCCGGTTGGAGAACCTCGGCGAACTCGCCTCGGCCGCCGCGCAGTACGACACCTTGATGGACTTTGTGGAGCGAATGGCCCTAGTCGCCGATTCCGATCAACTTGGCAGCGGGGAGGGCG
Source organism: Acidimicrobiaceae bacterium (assembly GCA_025463285.1). GTDB lineage: Bacteria > Actinomycetota > Acidimicrobiia > Acidimicrobiales > RAAP-2 > RAAP-2. The sequence goes on from JAOBWI010000050.1 coordinate 16,730, forward strand.
CCATTTCGTTGATGACGTTGCACGTGGCTAAAGGATTGGAGTATCCGGCCGTGATCGTCACGGGTCTCGAAGAGACGGTGTTTCCGCATCGACGCGCGCTCTTAGACGACGACGAACTCGAAGAAGAACGCCGACTGTTCTACGTCGGGGTGACCCGGGCCATGCGCTACCTGGCCCTCACCCACGCCTGGAGTCGAACGTTGTGGGGTCAACGCGTCGAAGCCATCGCCAGTCGCTTTCTTCAAGAGGTGCCGAGCGAACTCATCCTCGATCTCACCTCGACCTTGCCCACGCGTCGATCCAGTTTCTCGCTGGACGACGACGGCTTTATTGGTCGGACGACGCAGTTCACGTCGGGTCGGGCGTTCGGCACCGGGGCCGCCCCGCCCGTACGTTCCACCGGGGCGGAGAAACTCGGTCTCGCCGTGGGAGATCGCGTGGTGCACGACCGCTACGGCCCCGGAGTAGTGGTGCGCACCGAAGGGGATGGCTCGCACGCTCGCGCCGCTGTCAACTTTGACGAACACGGCGTGAAACAACTGGTCTTAGCGATGACCCCGCTGCATCGCGCCTAGCGCTCGGCGACTCGTCGCCACAGCGGCGCGGGCAAGAGGCGCATGAGCACCGAGACGTAACGAAGGATGGGCGGACTCCAAATCACCAGTTCGCTGCTGGCCAGCCCTCGCAGAACGTTGTCCGCCACTTCGTTGGGCCCGGTGGTGAAGGGGGGATGAGCCATAGTGGCCGTCATCTTGGTGCGCACGACGCCCGGGCGAAGGAGCTGGAGGCGAACGCCGGTGCCCTCTAACGACTCAGCCAGACCCACGCAGATGCGATCCAGTCCGGCTTTGGCGCCCGAGTAGAGGTAGTTGACGCGTCGCACCCGCACTGAGGCCACCGAAATCATCACCAGAATGCGCCCGCTGCCCTGATCGATCAGTCGACGGCGAATATCCGCGAGGGCGGCCACCGGCCAGGTGACGTTCACACTGACCATCGAAGCGGCGCCCTCCGCGTCATTTTCGTCCTCTAGCTGGCGCCCGAGGGTGCCGACCGCCATGACCACCAGGTCGATGCGATCACCCGCCTTGTCGAAGGCCTCGGCCACGACCCGGGCCGCGGTGGAAGGATCCCTCGCGTCAAAGAGAACGGTATCGGTCTTCGTGGCGCCGTACTCTTCGGCCTCGGTCACCGCGTCATCGAGGAGTTTCTGATCTCGACCGGCCAAAACGACGGTGTGGGCGCGCACCAGACAGAGCTTCTTGGTGATGGCTCGAGCGATGTCGGAACTTCCCCCGAAGACCACCACGTTCTGAGGCCGGCCGATGTCGTTTTCCACGCCCCCTTCCTACTAGGAGGTGGGGCGCTGGAGGCGGCGCTTCACAAATTAGGGCTCATCGTCGGGCCTCTATGCTGAAAGGTTGATGGAGCGCACGTACCGAGTTGTTGTCGCCAAACCCGGACTCGATGGACACGACAGGGGCGCGAAAGTCATTGCTCGCACCCTGCGCGACGCTGGCTTCGAAGTGGTCTACACCGGCCTGCACCAGACTCCCGAACAGATCGTCCAGGCCGTTATTCAAGAAGACGCCGACGCCCTCGGTCTGTCGCTGCTCTCCGGAGCGCACCTGGTCCTGGTGCCCCGCATCGTGAATCTCCTCAAGAGTCACGGCCGCGAGGACGTGCTCCTCATGGTGGGTGGCATCATTCCCGAAGACGACATTCCCGCCCTGGAAAAGGGCGGCGTGGCCCGCGTCTTTACCCCGGGTGCGTCCCTCGACGAGATCGGCACGTGGCTCGAAGCCACCCTGGACGCGCGCGACTCTTTAGCCAACTAACCCGCATCAGTTTTTCACCCCCCAACCAGAAAGCAGAAATGAATGGACCTCTTTGAGTACCAGGGCAAGCAGTACTTTGCGCGCTACGGCATCGCTGTGTCGCCCGGTGACGTGGCCGACACCGTCGAAGAAGCTCTGGCCGTGGCCGAGCGAATCGGCTATCCGGTCGTCATCAAGGCCCAAGTAAAGGTCGGGGGACGAGGCAAGGCCGGTGGCGTGAAACTCGCCGACAACGCTGAAGAAGTGCGAGAGCACGCCGGCAACATCCTGGGACTCGACATCAAGGGTCACGTCGTTCGCCGACTCTGGGTGGAGCGCTCCAGCGATATCGAAAAGGAGTACTACGCCTCTTTCACGTTGGACCGTCCTAATAAGACGCACCTCGGCATGTTGAGCGCCCAGGGCGGCGTGGAGATCGAGGTCGTGGCCGAGGAGAACCCCGAGGCTATTTCGTTCCTCTCCATCGACCCCGTTCGGGGTCTGGACCTAGAAACGTCTCGTCGCTGGGTGGCCGAAGCTGAACTGGATGAGGTCGCGCGAGAACAGGCGGCTGCGTTACTGGTGAAGCTCTACGACTGCTACACCCAGGGCGACTGCGACTTGGCCGAGATCAACCCTTTGATCTTGACGCCCGACCACACCGTGCACGCCCTGGACGCCAAGGTCACGCTCGATGAGAACGCCTCGTATCGCCACCCCGAGTGGGAAGAGTACCGAGCCGACGAGTTCGAAGACCCGCGAGAGAAGATGGCCAAAGAGCGCGGCCTGAACTACATCGGACTGGACGGCACGGTCGGCATTATCGCCAACGGCGCGGGCTTGGCCATGTCAACGCTCGACGTGGTGAATCAGGTGGGCGGCACCGCCGCCAACTTTCTTGACATCGGGGGCGGCGCGGACGCCAACGTGATGGCCGCGGCTCTCGAGGTTATTAACGCTGATCCGAACGTGAAGTCCATCTTCGTCAATATCTTCGGCGGCATTACCCGCGTCGATGAGGTTGCCAACGGGGTGCTCGAGGCGCTTCAGCGCGTGAGCATCGCCTCACCCATCGTGCTGCGTCTCGACGGCACGAACGCCGTCGAAGGCCGAGGCATTCTCGCGCCGCACCTGAACGACCACTTGATCACCGAACCCACCATGCTCGACGCCGCCCGACGCGCCGTGGCGCTAGCGAACTGAGGACAGTATGAGCATCTTTGTAGACGAAAACACCAAGGTCATCGTGCAGGGTTTGACCGGCGGCCAAGGACGGTTCCACGGCCTGCGCAATCGCGACTACGGCACCAAAGTCGTCGGCGGCGTCACGCCCGGCAAGGGGGGCGGTGACGTTGACGCGATTCCGGTCTTTAACTCAGTGCGAGAGGCCGTCGAGGCCACCGGGGCCAGCGCTTCCTTCGTGGTCGTGCCGCCGAAGTTCGCGTCCGCCGCCATCATCGAAGCGGCCGAGGGCGGTATCACCTTCATCGTGTGCATCACCGAAGGCATCCCGGCCCACGATGAGGCCGTCACCTTCAACCGACTGGTCGAGGACTTTCCCGGCGTGCGACTACTCGGTCCGAACTGCCCGGGCATCATCAGTCCCGGCAAGTGCAACATTGGCATTACCTCGGGCGATATCGCCCTGGCCGGGGGGCCGGTCGGCATCGTGTCGAGGTCGGGCACCCTGACCTACCAGGCCTTGCACGAACTCAGCGTCCAAGGAGTCGGTCAGACCACGTGCGTGGGGATCGGCGGTGACCCGGTTCCGGGGACCAACTTCATTGACTGCCTCTCGGCGTTTCAAGACGACCCCGAGACGAAGGCCGTCATGATGATCGGCGAGATCGGCGGCTCGGAGGAAGAGCGCGCGGCGGAGTGGATCAAGCACAACATGACCAAGCCCGTCGTGGCCTACGTGGCGGGCGTCACGGCGCCCCCGGGACGAAAGATGGGTCACGCCGGGGCCATCATCTCCGGCTCGAAGGGCACCGCCCAAGCCAAGATGGACGCCCTGGCCGAAGCCGGTGTGCACGTCTGTCTCAATCCCACCGAAGCTGGCGCGAAGATGGTCGAAATCGTCAAGGCGATGTAGCGCTTGAGGCCGGTTCGTCTCTGTGTGTTGGTGTCGGGATCGGGCACCATCCTCGAAGCCATGCTGGAAGCCGGAATCGACGTAGCCCTGGTCGCCTCAGATCGTCCCTGTCGAGGGCTCGAGGTGGCGGCCGCCGCCGGGGTCCAGGCGCTGCTGGTCGATCGCGAGCGCTTCGGCGGCTTTACGCAGTCCTTCGAGCGAGACGCCTACAGCGTCGAGTTGGCCGAGGCGCTGCGTGCTGGTCGGATCGATCTGGTGGCCATGGCCGGCTTTGGCACCATCGTCACTGATTCATTTCATCGCGTCTTTCCGGGACGAGTACTTAACACCCACCCCAGCTTGTTGCCCGCGTTCAAGGGCTGGCACGCGGTGAAGGCCACCCTCGACGCGCGAGTGAGCGAGTCGGGCTGCACCGTCCACGTGGCGACCGAGGCGCTGGACGACGGGCCGGTCCTGGCCCAGCGCCGCGTGCCGGTCTACTCCCACGACACCGAGGCGACGCTGCACGAACGGATCAAGAGCGTGGAGCGAACGCTGTACCCCGACGTCGTCGCTAGGGTGATGGCGTCGTTGGCCCGGGGTGAGGAACCCGTGAGTGTGGTCGCCGTGGAGGAGAGCTAGATGCGTGCGCTACTGAGCGTGTGGGACAAAGACGGTCTCCTCGACTTCGCCCGCGGCCTCAACGCTCTGGACATCGAGATCATCGCCTCGGGTGGCACCGCGAAGGCGCTGACAGACGCCGGGATCGCGCACCGAGACGTCGCGGAGGTGACCGGCTTTCCCGAGATGCTCGACGGACGCGTGAAGACTCTGCATCCCCGCCTACACGCCGGAATCTTGGCGGACCTGGGAAAGAGCGAGCACCGCGAGGCCCTGGCCGAGCACGACATCACGCCCATCGATCTGGTGGTGTGCAATCTCTATCCCTTTCACCAAGATCCCTCCATTGAGCTCATCGACATTGGCGGCCCCTCGATGGTGCGCGCGGCCGCGAAAAATCACGCCCGAGTTGGCGTGCTCACCAGTCCCGCCCAATACGACGACGTGCTGGGCGAACTGACCCGCAGCGCCACGCTCTCGGACGCCACGCGCCACGCCCTGGCGGCCGCGGCCTTTGCTCACACCTCGGCCTACGACGCCGAGGTCGCGGCCTGGTTCGCGCGCGGTGGCGTTCTTGGTGAGGCCCCCAGTGCCACCGACACCGTCGTGCCCGAGCACCTTCACCTCCTCCTCGAGCGCGCCGAGGTCACGCGTTATGGAGAGAATCCGCACCAGATCGCCGCGCGTTACCGGGTGGCGGGGACGACGCCGTGGTGGGACGGGGTTACCCAACTCTCCGGTAGTGCGCTGTCGTACCTCAACTACTTTGACGCCGACGCCGCGTGGCGACTGGTGCACGAGTTGGCGAGCGACGCCCCCGGGCTGGTGGCGGTGGCCATCATCAAGCACGCCAACGCTTCGGGCGCGGCGGTGGCCCCCACGCTGAGCGAGGCCTTTGCCCAGGCGCTGGCCGCCGACGTGCAGAGTGCCTTCGGCGGCATCGTGTCGATCGGTGGCCAGGTGGACGCGGAGTTGGCCGATCTGATCGCGGCGGGCCCTCAGGCTGACGTCATCATTGCCGCCCGGTTCAGCGACGAGGCCGTGGCCACGCTGAAGGGACGCCGTAAGTCGACCCGGCTCCTTAGCGCGCCCTCGCCGGAGCCTCTCGGACTCTCGATCCGGACGTTCGGTGAGACGACCCTGGTCCAGAACGCCGATGAGTTGGTGACGCCTATCTCGCAGTGGCGCGTCGTGAGTGAGGCGCAACCATCCCCGCAGCAACTTAGGGATCTCGCCGTGGCCTGGCGAGTGTGCGCGCGCACCACCTCAAACGCCATCGTCATTGCGCGCGACGGCGTGGCCGTCGGCATTGGCGCGGGCCAGCAGTCTCGCGTGGTGGCCGCGGGCATTGCCGTGGACAAGGCGGGCGACGCGGCCACAGGCGCCGCCGCCGCCTCGGACGCCTTCTTTCCCTTCGCCGACGGGCTGGAGGCGCTCACGAGCGCCGGCGTCACGTCGGTGGTGCAGCCGGGGGGGTCGGTGCGCGACGCCGAGGTCATTGAGGCCGCCAACGCGGCCGGAATCGTCATGATGCTCACCGGCGAGCGTCACTTTCGCCACTAGGAGATCTATGAGCGCGGTACTACTGGACGGGGACAAACTCGCCGGGCAGATCAAGATGGAGTTGAGCGAGCGAGTGGCCCGCCTCATCGGCCTGGGCCGAACGCCGGGCCTGGGCACGTTGCTCGTGGGCGAGGACCCCTCGAGCGCCCGCTACGTGGAGATGAAGATCGACGAGTGCGCCGAGATCGGCGTGCAGTCCTTCGACGTGAATCTGCCCGCGAGCGCTACCCAGGCCGAGATCGAGGCCGTGGTCGAGCGTTTCAACGCCGATGAGAACGTCCACTCGATACTGGTGCAGCTCCCGCTACCGATCGGCGTCAACGAAGAAGAAGTTCTGTTGCGCGTCCTGCCCGAGAAGGATGTCGACGGGCTGCACCCGACCAACCTGGGTCGCCTGGTGATGGGCGCGCCCGGGCCTCTGCCCTGCACTCCGGCGGGCATCGTGGAGCTTCTCGCGGCCTACGACGTACCGGTGGAGGGTCAGCACGTGGTCGTCATCGGACGAGGGCTCACCATCGGACGGCCCCTCGCGCTGCTGCTGGCCATGCGGCGCCCTCACTGCAACGCGGCCGTCACCGTCGTGCACACGGGCGTAGAGAACATGGAGGAACTGGTTTGCAGCGCCGACGTCATTGTGGCCGCGGCCGGTCGTGCGGGGCTGGTCACGCGCGAGATGGTCAAACCCGGGGCTGCGGTCGTGGGTGCCGGCACCAGTTGGTCGGGCCGCAAGCTGTTAAGCGACGTCGATGACGGCGTCAGTGAGGTGGCGGGCTGGATCACCCCACGTCTGGGTGGTGTGGGTCCGATGACCCGTGCCATGCTGTTGCGTAACGCCGTACTAGCAGCGGAGAAGGTGCGATGACTACGACAGACGACAAAGGACGTGAGTACGACGAGCGGCCCTGGGGCTCGTTCACAGTGCTCGACGACGAGCTCTTCGACCACAAAGTCAAGCGGATTGTCGTGGCACCGGGGAAGCGACTCAGTTACCAGCGCCACGCCCAGCGCGCCGAGCACTGGTTCGTGGTTGGCGGCGTCGCCACCGTGATTCTCGACGGCGAGGAGATCGAGCTGCCCGAGGGCCAGTCGATCGACATCGGCCTCGGTCAAGCCCATCGCTGCGAGAATCGCGGCACCACGCCGGTTGTCCTCATTGAAGTTCAACACGGTACCTACTTTGGCGAGGACGACATCGTGCGACTCGAAGACGACTTCGGTCGCGCCAACTAACACCGTGCGCGTCGACGAACTCATCGCCAATAGCGGTACGCGCTCGTTCGAGTTCTTTCCTCCCAAGACCGACGAAGAGAGCGCCGCGCTGGCGCGCTCGCTCGAGGTGATCGACGCGCTCGAACCCTCGTTTGTCTCGGTGACCTATCGCGGCGGGGGCGCCTCACGCCAACGCACCTTCGACCTCGTCACCGAGATTCAAAGCGCCGGTCGCGTGACGGCGATGGCCCACCTCATCTGCGTGGGACATCGCCGCGATGAGATGCGCGACGTCTTAAAGAACTATGTCGACGCGGGCGTCGAGAACGTCATGGCGCTGGGGGGCGATCTACCGGACGACCCGACGCTCTTCGCGTCGGAGTTCACCTACGCCCTCGAGCTGGTGGAACTGATTCGCGAGACGGGGGACTTCTGCGTGGGGGTCGGGGCCCACCCCCAGGGTCACCCTCGTTCACCCGATCAGGCCTCGGATCGGCGCCACCTGGCCCGAAAGCTCGAGGCCGCCGATTTCGCCGTCACCCAATTCTTCTTTGAGGCGAGCGAGTGGGTCCGCCTGCGCGATGAGATGGGCGCGCTCGGGGTCGAGAAGCCGATACTGCCGGGCATCATGCCGGTCACGACCCTGAACGGCGTGGCGCGCATGGCCTCCATGGGCGCCGAGGTGCCGCCAGTTTTGTTGGAGCGCCTCGAAGCGGCCGAGCTGCGCGGGGGAGCGAAGGCGGTGCGTACAGAGGGCATCGCGGCGGCCACGGAACTCTGCCAAGAGCTCTTAGAAGCGGGCGTGCCCGGCCTGCACTTTTATACGCTGAATCGCTCCAACGCCACCAGCGAAATCCATCACGCGCTCTTCACCTAGGCGCGGGCCAAAAAAAGCACGTTCGCGCGGCACCGTAAGATGGGGTGATGGCTGAGAAAATAACTATGAGCGCCGACGGCGTTCTCCACGTCCCCGACAACCCCATTATCCCCTTCATCGAAGGTGACGGCACCGGGGTCGACATTTGGCCCGCGGCCAAACTCGTCCTGGACGCGGCGGCGACGAAGTACCACAAGACCATTGAGTGGAAGGAAGTCCTCGCCGGGCAGAAGGCCTTCGACGAGACGGGCGACTGGCTGCCCGAACAGACCATCGCCGACTTCCGCGAGTACCTGATTGGCATTAAAGGGCCCCTCACCACTCCCATTGGCGGTGGGTTTCGCTCACTCAACGTGGCGTTGCGCCAGATCCTCGATCTCTACGTGTGCCTGCGTCCGGTGCGTTGGTTCCAAGGCGTTCCGTCGCCCGTGAAGCGCCCCGAAGACGTCGACATGGTGATCTTTCGCGAGAACACTGAGGACGTCTACGCCGGACTTGAAGTTCAGGCCGGCACCCCGGACGCGGAGAAGTTACGGGCCTTCGTCAAGGAGGCCTTTGGATGGGACGTTCGCGAGATGAGCGGCCTGGGCCTCAAGCCGATCTCGGAGTTCGGCTCGAAGCGACTCATTCGCGCGGCCATCAACTACGCCCTCTCGCACGATCGCGAGTCGGTCACCTTGGTCCACAAGGGCAACATTCAAAAGTTCACCGAAGGCGCTTTCATGAAGTGGGGCTACCAACTGGTGAAAGAAGAGTTTGACGACGTGGCCGTCGGTTGGGACGACTGTGACGGCAAGCCCGGCTCGAAGCTGCTGGTGAAGGACTCCATTGCCGACATCACCCTCCAACAGGTCCTCACCCGTCCTCGAGAGTTCGACGTCATCGCCACCATGAACTTGAACGGGGACTATCTGTCAGACGCGTTGGCCGCCCAGGTCGGCGGTATCGGCATCGCGCCCGGGGCGAACATCAACTACGTCTCGGGTCACGGCATCTTCGAGGCCACTCACGGCACCGCACCAAAGTACGCCGGGCTCGACAAGGTGAACCCGGGATCGGTTCTGCTCTCGGGGGTCTTGATGTTCGAACACCTCGGCTGGAGCGACGCCGCTGAGGACATCGTCAACGCGCTGGAGGCGACCATCGCCGACAAGATCGTGACCTACGACTTCGCCCGTCTTATGGACGGGGCCACCGAAGTGAAGTGCTCGGAGTTCGCCTCCGCCATCGTTGACCGTCTCTAAAAGATAAAGAAGGAGCATCATGACCACCCCCGTCAACGTGACCATGACCGGCGCCGCCGGCCAGATTGGTTACTCGCTGTTATTTCGCATTGCTTCGGGACAGCTACTCGGCCCCGAGACTCCCGTGGCCCTGCGCCTGCTGGAGATCGAGCCCGCCATGAAGAGCCTCCACGGAGTGGTCATGGAACTCGACGACTGCGCTTTTCCACTGCTCGCCAGTGTCGAGGCGACCAGCAACCTCAACCACGCCTTTGATGGCACCAACTGGGCCCTGCTCGTGGGATCGGTGCCGCGCAAGGCCGGTATGGAACGCGGCGACTTGCTCAATATCAACGGGGGCATCTTTAAGCCCCAGGGCCGCGCGATCGCCGAACACGCCGCGAGCGACGTACGAATACTCGTGGTGGGAAACCCCTGCAACACCAACTGTCTGATCGCGCGCTCCAACGCCACGGAAGTTCCCGAGAACCGCTGGTTCGCGATGACGCGCCTAGACCAAAACCGCGCGACGGCGCAGCTGGCTCAGACCGCCGGCCTGCCGGTGAAGGACGTGAAGAACCTCGCGATCTGGGGTAACCACTCCTCGACGCAGTTCCCTGATTTTGCTAACTCCACCATCGGGGGCAAGAAGACGACCGATGTGATCAAAGATGAGCAGTGGCTCCAGAGTCAGTTCATCACGACCGTGCAAAAGCGCGGGGCCGCCATCATCGAAGCGCGGGGATTGAGCTCCGCCGCGTCGGCCGCCAGCGCCGCGATTGACACCGTGGCCAGTCTGGTTACTCCTACCCCCGCCGATACCTGTGTGTCGGTCGCGGTCACTAGTCACGGCGAGTACGACGTGCCCGAGGGTCTCACCTTCGGTTTTCCGATTCTCGCCGGTGGTGACGGATCGTGGAAAGTTAAAGAAGGCTTCGAACTCGACGACTTCGCGCAAGAGCGAATCAAGATCACGACCGATGAACTTCTCAGCGAACGTGACGAGGTTCGAGCGCTCGGGTTGATCTAGTTCTTTCAACTTTTGCAGGTGCCGAGAGTTTGGCTGGTCTCGCGACTTGTTCGAAGACTCCGCCAGCGGTGCTCCACTGGTTACGTCTTTGCTGGTGGTGCGCGGGAAATGCAACCAGCCGATGCATTCCAGACTGTTGACCCCTGGCTTGCTCAAAAACTGAACAAGAGTATTCGTACGCTGGGGACAATCCAGCAAACGCGAAGGACACTCTAGCGATGACCCCGCCGTTTATCCTGCCACCAACTTGCTCAGTTTCGCACTGAATCTGTAGCGTTGACCGAGAAAACCGGAGCTTATTATGCGCGGCAGCGGCGGCCATCACTATTTCGACTGCATTCGAAACGGAAACGCAATCTGCGTTGTCAAACGTATACGCGGCGGAAAAATCAAAACAAGAGTCCGTCATCGAAGTCAGTCAAGTTTGTACGAGTATCCCTTCGAGTGAAAAGTTCCTCTCTGTCTAAGGAACTGAGCAACGACACTGTATCCACATCAACTCTCAGCTTCTCAACGTCGAACAGATCAGTTGCAACGCGTACAACATGGCGTCGTCCAAATGCACAGTCGTCGCAAGAACTTCAGACGGGGGCATATAGCGTCGCAGAAGATGCTGAAGACGCCGCAAACGCGGCAATAAATGTTTACTTCGCTGAAGGTGCAACGTCGGCGGATCGGGTACAGCTTGGGAATGACTTGGAGGGTTTCTGCGAGTTATTCTGCTGAGGGGTAAGCCTTCAATGAAGAGTCATATGAACGAGGAATTCGATGAGATAAGTTCCCAAATCCGGGAGCTGTTGAGAGTTTTACGGGATGAGGGCTCTCCACAATTGGAACGTTCGCGCGAATTGCTTTTGCGTAGAAATCGTGGCGAAGAAGAGTGGCGACGTAGGAGAAGCCCTTCGGAACCCGATTCAATTAGGTATCGCGACGAAATGGAAAATATTTCCTTAATTGTTCAAAAATCGGAGGATTGGCTAAAAGCCAACCCAAAAACCGATCCGAACTTCTTTAGAGACGCATTGCAGGATGAAAGTCTTACCACGTCTGATGCAAAGTTGGAGTTTCTCAAGGGATTCCGGGATCAACTCCTAATCAAGGTAGAAATCAGTGTTCCTCAATTGATTTCCATAGTGGACCAACTTGACGATGCGGTTTCGGCGCTAGAGGAGACGCTAGATCGTGATATTTCGTCTCAGGGCGAGCGTCGCCCCCATAGTTAAGGCGCCCCGGCCGCATTGGCGTCTACACGGAAACGTGGAAAGTGAATTTCTGTCAGCAACGTCAACACGCCACGAGATGCAACAGTCACGGGCGAATGTTAGTGGACCGTCGGTATGTTTCTGCGAGTGTTGGATGGCAACGCGCTTCGGTGACTAGCAATTAAGGGCATGGCACGCAAGAGGTCACAGGATCACGGCAGAGGGATCAAGCCGTTCTCAAAAACGGATAGCAGCATCTCGTGCTACAGCGGACTCACCATTGGTGGGTCTGATGGATCATAGCCACCTGATTAGACGGATTCACTGTTGGTACTCATGGTGCGGATGAAGAACTCACTGCGTTCTTGAATCACATTCCACTTCGTCCATTTTGCGACGTGAGCGGCGAGAGCTCGTGGTGCGCTAGCGATCCGCTACTTGCTGGCGAGGAGCCACCCGAGTAACGGCACCAGTCCATGGATGTCGCCGCGGACCTTGAGTCGCCCTTCGCGTAAGGCGTCGGCGCTGTCGAGGGATCCATCGCTGAGGGCTTCGGCGTCGCTATACGACAGTCGTATCACGGCGTCCGCCGCGAGATGATCACCCACCTCCGCGACTGCCCCTGTCGCACTAACACTGAAGGAGAGGGCGTGGGGCATCGAACTGGGTCCCTCGCTGAACTCAAAGACGAATCGAACCGGGATCTCGGGATCGTCGAGTGGCGGCGGACCAGCGGCGCTCAGAGTGTCGTTGAGGGCGGCCACCCACTCGGCGCTCAGAAAGCCAGCCACCCTCGTTAGGGAGCGGGCTGCACGTCGGCGGCTTGGGCCGACGTCTTGGGCTTGCGGCGAATCTTTCGTCCGAGCCACGCCACCGGGTCGTAGTGGGCGTCGACCACTCGCTCCTTCAAGGGAATGATCGCGTTGTCGGTGATCTTGATGTGCTCGGGGCAGTCCTCGGTGCAGCACTTCGTGA
>JAOBWI010000059.1 GCA_025463285.1 Acidimicrobiaceae bacterium
GACCGAACGGTCGGCGCTACCGCGGCGAGTACGTCATCCGCTTGGGCGACGCCGACGAACACGGTCGTCTTCGACTCGATGGCGTCGCGCGATTCTTACAGGACGTCGGCACGGACGACTGGACCGACGCCATAGCGCACTCCGACGTCACCTGGGTGGTGCGACGCACGTCGATCCGGCTGGTGGACGGCGCACGGTGGCCGCGCTACCTCGACCACGTCACGCTCACCACGTGGTGCGCGGGCAGCGGCGCCGCCTGGGCCGAACGAAGGACGAATTTTGAGTACAAGGGCGAGCTGTCGTTAGAGACGGTGGCCCTGTGGGTGTGCGTCGATGCCGGCGGGCATCCGGTGCGAGTGCGCGAGAGATTCTTTGACGTCTACGGAGAGCAGGCTCGCCAGCGCAAAGTCTCGGGACGCGTCACAACGCCCCCGGTGCCGCAGAACGCGGAGGTTCGTTCGTGGCCCCTGCGCGACGCCGATCTCGACATTGTCCAGCACGTCAACAACGCCGCCGTCTGGCAGGCGGTGAGTGAGATCGTGCGGTCGCCGATCCGAGACGTCAGCGTCACGCACCACGCCTCCATCGAACGCGCCGACCAGGTTCTTTTGCATCACGTTCCCGGGGCGCTCTGGTTGACCGTGGAGGGTGTCGTTACGGTGTCGGCGCAATTTCGGGAGTTATAGGCAGCGATTCGCGGGGCTTGCTGGTGGCGATCACGCAGCCCACGATGACCAGAGGGAAGCCCACCACGATGCCGGCCGTGAGTGCTTCGTGCAGTCCGACGACGCCAAGCACCACCGCGACCGCGGTGTTGAAGTAGGTCACCACGACTGCTCGCGTCGCTCCGACTTCTTTGATGAGCTGAAAGAAGACGAGGAACGCCGCGACCGTGCAGACCACGGAGAGAATCGCGACGCAACTCCACGTCTCACTCGAGACGTGCGCGGGCCAGTGGGTAACCGACCAGGGGATCCATCCCAGGGCCACGATGGCGGTGGCCCCCATCACCACGCTGGGACCATCGACACTCGTGAGTTTGGTGGCGAGAATGAGGGGCCCCAGGGTGTAACCCACACAGACCGCCAACATGAGACCGATCCACGTGAGGTTGCCACCGTGGACGTCTAGTCCGACGAGGAAGGCCACCCCGGCCGCGCCGATGCCCAGGCCGAGGTATCGGCGCGCGGTGATGTGATCCTCGGTGCGTCGGATGCGCTGAGCGACCACCGAGAGCAGCGGCACGCCACAGATCAAGAGACTCGTGAGAGAACTGGTGATGTGCTCCTCGGCGGTGGACATCAAGAACCAGGGAATACCGAACTCGACGACGCCAAAGATGGCGATCCAGGCGAGGTTGTCTCTCAGGGCGCGCAACTGTCCCCGGGCGAGGACGATGGGGGCCAGGAGAAGTGCCGCGGGACCCGTTCGCAGCAGCACCACGACGCCCGGGTCGAGTTCGCGCACGGCCACGCGAATCAACAGGTAGGGGAGGCCCCATATAACGGCCATTGCGAGAAAGTACGCCCAGCCGCGTCGAGACATGGCCGAAGTGTAACGGAGACCAGGATAAGTTGCACTTTTAGTCTTCACTATGCATAAAATGGCATATGCGCGTAGGAGTCATGGGAGCAACCGGATACGCCGGATCCGAGGTACTGCGACTGGCGGCGTCTCACCCGGACCTCGACATTGTCTTAGCCACGGGTTCGTCGAGCGTGGGCAAACGCATCGGCGAGCACGTACCGGCGCTGGCCGGCGCGTATCCCGATCTGGTGGCGGTGGAGTCGAGCGCGATCTTGTCCGTCGACCTCGACGTGGTGTTTCTGGCGTTGCCCCACGGGGAGAGTCAGGCGTTCGTGCCCCAGCTCGCGGACCGCGGTACTGCGGTCGTCGACCTGGGGGCCGATTTTCGACTGCGCAGCGCCGACGAGTACGCCCAGTGGTACGGACACGAGCACCGCGCGACCCACCTGCTCTCTCAGTCGGTCTACGGCCTCGTCGAGCGTCACCGCGACGAGATCAAGGGCGCGTCGCTCATTGCGGTACCGGGTTGCTACCCGACGGCGAGCGCGCTGGCGCTCGGGCCGTTCATTGACAACGGGGTCATCGAGCGAGAGCAGATCGTCGTGAACGCGCTCAGCGGCGTCTCGGGCGCCGGACGGGCCACCAGTGAGCGACTTCACTTCTCTCGACTCGCGGGCAACGCGGAGGCCTACGGGCTCTTGACTCATCGCCACACGCCCGAGATGCAACAAGAGCTGGGCGCCACCCTTCTTTTTACCCCCCACCTTTTACCGGTGAGTCGCGGGATGCTGGTGAGCGCCTACGGGCGCCTCCGCGCACCCGCCTTCACCACGGAGGAGGCGCTGGCACTGCTTCGAGCGACCTACGCGAAGGACCCGTGTGTGGTCGTTACCGACGAAGCGCCCACGCTCAAAGATCCACTGGGCAGCAACCTCTGTTTCGTGAGCGCGCGCGTGGATAAACGAACCGGCTGGCTTCTCGCTATGAGTTCTTTGGACAACTTGGGTAAGGGAGCGGCGGGACAATCGATTCAGGCCTGGAACGTGGCGACGGGGCGTGAGGAAACCTTGGGGTTACCGCTGGCGGGGGTAACGCCGTGAACAGCGTCGTGGTGAAGCTGGGCGGGCACGCCCTGGACTCCCTCGCCCCGAGCTCCGCGGTGCTGGTGGCGCTGGCTCAGGACGTCGCGTCGCTGACCCGCGAAGGCTCCGCCGTGGCGATCGTGCACGGTGGTGGTCCTCAGATTCAGGCGCTTCTCGACTCGGTGGGACGCGAGAGTCATTTTCTAGAGGGACTGCGCGTCACCGACGCCGAAACAATGGAGTACGTGGCCATGGGTCTTAGTCAGGTGAACCTTCACCTGGTGGCCGCCTTCAACGCGGGAGGTCTCTCGAGCGTCGGTCTCTCCGGGGCCGACAACTCAACATTTCGATCGACCGCGCTGGGTGAACCGTGGGGACGCGCGGGCGCCTCGCCCCACGTCGACGTCGATCTCATTCACCTCCTGTGGCGCCACGGCCTGACGCCGGTGATGAGTCCTCTGGCCGTCGATGAGGGAGGGGAGTTGGTGAACTGCAACGCCGACAGCGCGGCCGGAGCTCTCGCTGGCGCCCTCGACGCCACGGCGCTCGTTCTACTGAGCGACGTGGATCAACTGCGACGCGACGCCCTCGACGATTCCAGTTCGTTGACGCGCGTCACCGGTGAAGAAGTTCGACACCTCATCGACGTCGGTGCGGTGAGAGACGGCATGCGCCCGAAGATGGTGGCCGCCTTGGACGCGCTGGATGGCGGAGCGCGTCGGGTGCTGGTCGCCAACGGCACCACCCCACACGCCCTGCGCGACGTCCTCTCCGGCGCGGTCCCTAAGACGGAGGTGGTTAGTTGACTCGTTTCTTCACCACCATCGACGCACTGAGCGACGACGACCTGGCCGCGATCTACTCCTTGGCCACCTCGCCCTTTGACGACGAGACGCTAAAAGGACAGGGAGTGGCCCTGGTCTTCGAGCGTCCCAGTCTTCGCACGCGCGCCTCGTCGTCGGCGGCGGTACACGAGTTGGGCGGCTTCGCAACGTTCTTCAGCGACGAAGAGATCGGTCTGGACAGCCGAGAGTCGGTTGAGGACATCGGACGAACCTTGGCCGAGACGTGCGCCATCGCGGCGCTGCGCGTTCGTCGTCATGACGTCTTCACTCGCATGCGCGAAGTCACGGGCGAACGATTGGCCCTGATTAATCTTCTGAGCAACCTGGCCCATCCCACCCAAGCGGTCGCCGACGTCTTAACCATCGCTGACGAGTTCACCAAGGGGGACGTGACGAAACTGGCCGGTCTCGAGGTGGCCTACGTCGGCGACGCGACCAACGTCACTCGCTCGCTGGCCGTGGCGCTACTACGCCTCGGCGTCAACGTGAGCGTCGGGGCTCCGTCGAGCTATCAACTGGCCAAGGATCAGGTCGAAGATCCCTTCGCCGTCACCGGCGGGGGTACGCTGCGTCTCACGGAGTCACCCGAGGACGCGGTGAAAAACGCCGACGTCGTGTACACCGACGCCTGGGTTTCCATGGGGGCTGAGGCCGAGACGGACGAGCGTCGTCGTGAGTTAGCGGCCTTTCAAGTGAATCAACGACTCATGGACGAGGCCAAGGACAGCGCCATTGTGCTGCACTGTCTGCCCGCGCACCGCGGCGACGAAATCACCAGCGAGGTGCTCGACGGTGAGCGGTCCCGCGTGTGGCGCCAGGTGTTTCATCGCCGTTCGGCGATGCTCGGAGTCCTTCGATGGATCAAAGGAGAGTTATGACCAAGACCCAACGACAGCACCGCATTGGTGAGTTGATCGATCACGACGTCATCTCGACGGCCGCCCAGATCGTCGCGCGACTGCGCGACGAGGGCATCGCCGCCACGCAGGCGACGGTCACGCGCGACCTGCAGGAACTGGGCACGGTCAAGGTGCGCGACGAGAACGGCACGCGACGTATTGTGCTGGCCGCCTCGCCGAAGCTGGCCCCCGCACCGCTCGATCACCTGCGTCGCATGATGGGCGAGTGGGTGGTCTCGGTCGACAGTTCGCTCAATCTGGTGGTGGTACGTACCCCGCCGGGCTGCGCGCACGTGGTCGCCTCGGCCCTCGATCGCAGCGCGCTACGAGGCGTGCTGGGCTCGGTGGCGGGCGACGACACGATTCTCGTCGTCGCGGCCGAGGAGCACGGCGGTACAACGTTGGCCCACGAGTTCCGAGTACTGGCCGGGCTGAGTGGACCTTCGGACTCAATGGCGAAAGGACAGTAACGATGGCCAAGCGAGTGGTGTTGGCGTACAGCGGAGGACTCGACACCTCGGTGGCGATTCGCTGGATGATTCAAGAGTGGGGCGTGGAAATTATCGCCGTGTTAGTTGACGTCGGTCAGGATCCGAGTAGTTCCGAGAGCTTCGAGGACATCAAAGCGCGCGCTCTGGCGGCGGGAGCGTTGGAGTGCGTCATTGTCGACGCCCGCCGGGAGATGGCCGAGGAGTTCTGTGCCAAGGCCATCGCCGCTAACGCTCTCTACGAAGGTAAGTACCCGCTGGTCTCGGCCCTCTCTCGGCCGGTCATCGTGCGCCACTTGGTGGATCAGGCCCGCAAGTTCAACGCCCAGGCCGTGGCCCACGGCTGCACCGGCAAAGGCAACGATCAGGTGCGTTTTGAAGTGGGCACCGCCGCCCTCGCGCCCGAGTTAGAGGTGCTGGCGCCGGCGCGCAACTGGGGCATGACGCGCGCTGACTCGGTGGACTTTGCCGAGAAGTGGAACATCCCGATTAAAGCGACCAAGGACAAGATCTACTCCATTGACGAGAACCTGTGGGGGCGGGCCATTGAGTGCGGGGCCATCGAAGACCCGTGGGCCGCTCCTCCCGAGGAGCCCTACACCTTGACGCGAGTCACCACCCTCGAACCCGTCGAGGTGACGGTGAGCTTTACCGAAGGCGTCCCCACCAAGCTCGACGGCGTCGCCACGGATCTCGCGGAACTGATCGCGACTCTCAACCTGCGTGCCGGCTCGACGGGGTTTGGTCGACTCGACATGGTGGAAAACCGCCGCGTCGGCATCAAGAGCCGTGAGCTCTATGAGTGTCCCGCCGCCTTGGCTCTGATCGCGGCGCACGCCGACCTAGAGGACATGGTGCTGGAGCGAGACTTAGCCCACGAGAAGATGCGGCTGTCAATTCGTTGGGCCGAACTCGTCTACGACGGCATGTGGTTCTCACCGCTCAAAGAGGCGCTCGACGCCTTCGTGAGCGACTCGCAGCGCCACGTCACCGGCGACGTCCGACTACGTTTCGAGGCGCCGGGCCTGCTGCGCATTGTCGGACGCCGAAGCCCGGCCGCGCTGTACGACTACGGTCTCGCCACCTACGACGCCGCCGACACGTTCCGTCACAGTGACTCTGAGGGCTTCGTACGAATCTACGGTCTCGGGGTGAAGACGTGGGCCCAACGTCAGGGCGCTAAGAACGCCACGCCTCCTTCGCCATGACCCTGTGGAGCGGGCGGTTCTCGTCGCCGATGAGTGAAGCACTCTGGGACCTCTCGGAGAGCTACTCCTTCGACCACGTACTCTTCGCCTTCGACGTCGAAGGCTCCAAGGCGCACGTGGAAGGTCTCGCCCGGGCGGGACTGCTGAGCGACGACGAGGCAACAACGTTGCTCGGCGCGCTCGAACGCATTAACGCGGAGTACGCCAGTGGCACGTTCGTTCGAGCCGAGAACGACGAAGACGTGCACATGGCCATCGAGCGTCGCGTCACCGAACTAGTGGGTGACGTCGGCGCCAAGATACATACTTCGCGCAGTCGAAACGATCAGGTGGCCACCGCGCTGCGCCTCTATACCCGCGAAGCGACGGTCGCCATAGCTCGAGAGGTGCTCGATCTCGTCGGCACGTTAGAAGAGGTGGGAGAACGCGAGCCCAACGCGTACCTGCCGGGCTACACCCACCTTCAGCGTGCCCAGCCGGTGCTGTTGAGCCATCACCTTCGCGCGCACGCCTTTGCGCTACTGCGCGACGTGGACCGTCTGGTGGACGCGCGTGATCGCCTGAACGTCTCGCCCTTGGGCGCCGGGGCCTTGGCCGGCACGTCGCTCGGGATCGATCCACACGCCACCGCGACGCGCCTCGGCTTTCGCGAAGCCTTCGCCAACTCGCTCGACGCCGTCAGTGATCGCGACTTCGTCGCCGAGACACTCTTTGCTATCGCGCTGCTCGGCGTGCACCTCTCGCGGATGGGCGAAGAGTTGGTGCTGTGGACCTCGGCCGAGTTCAATTTTGCGGCGCTGGGCGACGACTTCACGACCGGGTCGTCGATGTTGCCACAGAAAAAGAACAGCGACGTGGCCGAGTTGGCTCGCGGTAAGAGCGGCCGTCTGGTGGGCAACTTGACCGGCCTGCTCGTCACCTTGAAAGGTCTCCCACTCTCGTACAACCGTGACCTTCAAGAAGACAAGGAGCCCCTCTTCGACTCGGTGCGTCAGGTCGGTCTCATCCTTCGCGCCCTGACGGGAGCGTACGAGTCGATGACGTTCCACGGCGAGATTGCCCGAGCGGCGGCCGACGATGAGTTTCTGGT
This sequence comes from Acidimicrobiaceae bacterium, assembly GCA_025463285.1. Taxonomy (GTDB): domain Bacteria; phylum Actinomycetota; class Acidimicrobiia; order Acidimicrobiales; family RAAP-2; genus RAAP-2. The sequence goes on from JAOBWI010000059.1 coordinate 7,140, forward strand.
GGCCACCGACTTAGCAGAAGTCCTGGTGGAGTCCGGCGTGCCGTTTCGCCAAGCTCACGAACGCGTCGGCAAACTCGTGGCCGAGGCCCTTAAATCGGGTCGCCCACTTCGCCTGGTGGCCGAAGAGAGTCCGGACGCTAAAAGATTCGCAGGTCTCTTCGATTCGGGATCGTCACTCGAACGCCGGCGTTCGCCCGGCGCGGCCGGTCCTCAGGCCAGTGCCGCTCAGGCGCAACGTCTGCGTCAGAGCGTGGACGAGTTGCGCCAGCGCCTGTAGGCAGACCCTTGCAAGCAGACCCTTGCAAGCAGACCCTGTCACAGTCATCGACCAGAGTGGCCTGGTGGATGAGAACCCTACAGTGAAGAATCATGGTTGAGCGACTGCTGACTCCGTCGAAGATCTCGGCGTGGCTGGGTTGTGGTCACTACCTTTCTCTTACTAACCAGGTGGAGACGGGACTGCTGACGCCTCGGCCCACGACCACCACCGAGTTGGCCGAGATTCTCATTGAGAAGGGGGTCGAGCACGAGTCGAACTGCCTGGAGAACTTCGAAGGCATGGGCAAGACTGTCTACGAGGTTCCCGGGCGAAACGCCCAGGAGTCGTTCCACGACTGGGTCGCGCGCGTCGGTAATCCGATGGAAAAAGACTTCGACGTCATCTACCAAATGCCCTTTGTGAGTAACGGCATTCGGGGAATCGCCGACTTCTTGGTCCGGGTCGAGGATCCCGAAGCGGGCTTCGCGTCGTTCGAGCCGGTGGACGCCAAACTGACCCGCTCGAGCGCCAAGCCGGGCCACGTCCTGCAGTTGTGCTTCTACGCCGAAGCCATGAGCGATCTTCTCGGGGCACCACCCAAGTCAATGCGGATCTGGCTGGGTTCGGGTCGCGCGGAGGAGTTGTTGGTCGAGGAGTTCTTGCCGTACTGGCGTCGACTTCGTCGACAACTTGCCGCCCTCTTAGAAGCTGACGCCTCGACGATCGTGACGAGACCTCGCCCCTGCGCCACCTGTGAGTACTGCGAGTTTCAAGGACACTGCGAAGAGCAGTGGCGCTCCGAAGACTCCCTCGCCTTCGTGGCCAACGCGCGAGAAGAGGAGCGCGAGGCGCTCGAGACCGGGGGAGTGGCCACGGTGGCGGCCCTCGCCGCTCGACGCGTGACGGTGGGGGAGTTACGGGTCGAAAAGTTCGAGCGACTGCACCGCCAGGCGGCTCTTCAGGTCACGTCGCGCGAGCGTCCCTCGTCGCCCCCGGCCTTTGAGGTAGTCGAGGCCGCTGAGGATCCGGTGTACGGGCACGGCTTCGAAATGTTGCCCGAACCCCGCGACGGTGACGTGTTCTTCGACTTCGAGGGGGACCCGTTCTGGACTCCCGAACGGGACTTGATGTTCCTGGCTGGTCTTTACTACCAAGACGAACACGGCCAGTGGATCTACGACCAGCGCTGGGCTCACTCTCACGACCAGCAGACCGTCATGATCAAGGGACTGGTGGACTTCTTTGCCGAACGACATCGGCTCTTTCCGCTGGCGCACGTGTATCACTACAACCACACCGAGCGTTCCACCATCGAGCGACTGACTCGCGACATCGATGAGGAGAATCTCTTTTTGAATCTGGTCTCAGCGGGGCTTTTCGTTGACCTGTACACCGTTGCCAAGAACGCGGTGCGCGTGGGCACCGAGTCCTACGGCCTCAAGAACCTTGAGCACCTGGTGAACTTCGAGCGCGCCGCCCACATTGAAGGCGGCGCCGGCGCCGTGGTGAGCTACGAAGAGTGGATGACGACACGCGACGAAGCGCTGCTGGTGGAGATCGCCCTCTATAACCGCGACGACGTGGTCGCGACGAAGGCCGTGCGCGACTGGCTCGTCGAACAGCGGCCGCCCCACCTGCCCTGGCGCGACGCGCAGATCACCCACGACGAGTACGAGCTCGATACCGACGAGTTGGTCGAAGGGCTCCACCGATTCGACGAGCAGTCGCCCGAGTATCTGCTGGGTGACCTCTTGAACTACTGGCGCCGCGAGCGTTCCGCCGACGTCACCCCAAAGTACGTGGCGCTCAACGGCGACTTTTCGCTGCTCTATGACAATCTCGACTTCATCGCGAACCTAGAGTTTGTGCGCTTCGAGGAGCCAACGGGACGCGAGCGTTCGCGTCGGATGGTGCTCACCTGGCCCGAACAGATCGTGGATCACTCCTTTGACGGCGATGTCTTGTGGTCGGGGGTGGGCGTGCCCTACGGCAAAGGATCGATCACCTCGATCAATGTCGAAGAGCGCGAAGTAAAGATCCGCTGGGGCGTGTCGCACGAAGAGGTGGGTGGCGTGCCCGCGGTCATGACGCGCGACAAATACTTCGCTCCGCATCACAAGTTGTCCACCCTGAAGGACCTCGCCCGACAAGTATTGGATCCGGCCCTGCACGGCGCTCCCAGTCGATTAGCCATGGCCCTGCTCGCCGGCCAGGCGCCGCGCTTCGTCGCGGGCGGCGGTCCGCGAGGGGGAGAGTTCTCGGACGACCTGGAGTCGGTCTACTCGTGGGTCGATGATCTCGATGACAGTTTCGTGGCCTTCCAGGGACCACCGGGAACGGGCAAGACGTATAGCGGATCACACATCATTCGCCACCTCATCGCCCAAGGCAAGCGAGTCGGGGTGGTCGCAATGAGTCACCCGGCCATTGACAACTTGATGCAAGCGGCGTTCACCGAGTGTGAGAAAACGCGCGACGCCCGCGACCTACGCGCGTTGCGCTGGCAAGAAGAGGGCGAGGACGTCGCGCTACCTTTCGCCACGTACTCGAAGAGCAAGAAGGACCTCGAGTCGGGTGAGTACAACCTCATCGGCGGCACCGCGTGGATGTGGGCGAACCCCACCATGCGTCAATTTCCCGTCGACGTCTTGCTGGTGGACGAAGCGGGTCAACTGGCCCTGGCCGACGCGGTCGCCGCCACGAATGGCGCGCGCAACATGATCTTGCTCGGCGACCCCTTGCAACTCAGCCAGGTCGCCAAAGCGGAGCACCCCGGCGACGCGGGCAACAGCGTGTTACAACACGTGTTGGGTACGCACTTGACCATTCCCAGTACGAAAGGTGTCTTCATCGCGAAGACCTGGCGCATGCACCCCGACGTCTGCGCCTTTATCTCTCGACAGATCTACGAAGGACGACTCACCAGCGAAGCGAGTTGCGCGACGCAGGGGACGTCCTTTGGCACTGGGCTGCGCTGGCTGGAGGCGACCCACGAACGGCGCTCGACGGATTCGCCCGAAGAAGCCGAGCTGGTGGCCACGCAGATCGACTCGATGATGGGCACTCCGTGGACCGATCGACACGGACGCGTCGCCGATCTCACCCCGCGGGACTTCATGGTGGTCGCTCCCTACAACGACCAGGTCAACCTGTTGCGACAACGCTTCGAGAGCGATCCACGCTTGGCCGGCGTGCAGGTCGGCACGGTGGACAAGTTTCAAGGCCGCGAGGCGCCGGTTGTCTTCTTCACCATGACCACCTCGGCGGCCGCCGACATGCCAAGGGGCCCGGAGTTTCTCTTTTCTCGCAATCGATTGAACGTCGCGGTCTCGCGCGCGCGCTGCCTGGCGTATTTAGTGTGCACCGAAGCGCTGCTCAACTCACGCGCCTCAGACATTGAGGACATGCGACTCATCTCGACACTCAGCGCCTTCGTGGAGTACGCCGCCGAGCACCCCTAAGCAGTGCGAAGGAATGTGAAGGACTTCACGTTTAATCCTCACGCGGAGTTCAAAGTAAGTAGTGAACACGAGGTGACGAAAACTCCTCGTCAAGCGTCACGGAGGGTCGAGGAGAACTGCTAGGATGGTCTTCCTGCCTAAAACGAGGTACGGCTTTGGGACTTGCGTCTCGAAGTCGCTCGCTGATATGGTTGGCATCCCCGTCACCGGGCTTATTTGGTGGCGGAATCGAGAGGGAAACCCCTTGATGGTGTACATCGCACCTCCGACTTCGGTCGCGTGTGTTGTCGCTCCTTGAAAACGGAAGAACGAGAGCCAAAAGCCAGTACGGGCGACGATGGCCTGATCTAACAGGACGCGTCGTTCGTCAAAGAAGTATTGCAGTAGGCAGAGGTCGCACCCCGTGTGATCTCTGTTGTCAGATGAGTATTAGAGTCACTCGTCTGGCTCTCTGTTTTCTTAGAGAACTTCGGTTCTTGAAGTGAACTTGATGGAGAGTTTGATTCTGGCTCAGAATGAACGCTGGCGGCGTGCTTAACACATGCAAGTCGAACGGAATACAAGGGAGCTTGCTCCTGAAATATTTAGTGGCGAACGGGTGAGTATCACGTGAGCAACCTGCCCCGAAGATTGGGATAACACCGGGAAACCGGTGCTAATACCGAATACCCTCACTGTGTCGCATGACACGATGAGGAAATGTTTTTCGCTTCGGGAGGGGCTCGCGGTCCATCAGCTTGTTGGCGGGGTAACGGCCCACCAAGGCTACGACGGATAGCTGGTCTGAGAGGACGATCAGCCACACTGGAACTGAGACACGGTCCAGACTCCTACGGGA
>JAOBWI010000062.1 GCA_025463285.1 Acidimicrobiaceae bacterium
CTACGTGAAGAACATGATCACCGGCGCCGCCCAGGTGGACGGCGCGATCCTGGTCGTGTCGGCGACCGACGGTCCCATGCCTCAGACCCGCGAGCACGTGCTGTTGGCCCGTCAGGTGGGAGTTCCCTACATCGTGGTGGCCCTCAACAAGTCCGACATGGTTGACGACGAAGAGCTCTTAGAGCTCGTCGAACTCGAAGTTCGCGAACTGCTGACCTCCTATGACTTCCCGGGTGATGACACGCCCATCGTGCGCGTCTCCGCCCTGAAGGCCCTAGAAGGCGACGCCGCCGCGGGCGACCAGATCATGGCGCTCATGGAGGCCGTGGACGAGTGGGTTCCAGAGCCCGTCCGGGCGACCGAGAAGCCTTTCCTCATGTCGATCGAAGACGTCATGTCCATCACCGGCCGGGGCACCGTCGTCACCGGCAAGGTGGAGCAGGGCATCGTCAAGGTCGGCGACGAAGTCGAGATCGTGGGACTCCGTCCGACCTCCAAGACCGTGGTCACCGGTATCGAGATGTTCCGCAAGCTCCTCGACGAGGGTCGCGCCGGTGACAACTTGGGCGCACTACTGCGCGGTACCAAAAAGGAAGAGGTCGAGCGCGGGCAGGTTCTCTGCAAGCCGGGCACCATCACCCCTCACACCAACTTCGAGGCGGCGGTCTACGTCTTGACCAAGGAAGAAGGGGGCCGTCACAAGCCGTTCTTCGCCAACTACCGTCCGCAGTTCTACTTCCGCACCACCGACGTCACCGGCACCATCGAGTTGCCCTCGGGCACCGAAATGGTGATGCCCGGTGACAATACCGACATGACCGTCACTCTGGGTAAGCCCATCGCCATGGAAGAGGGTCTTACCTTCTCTATCCGCGAAGGTGGCCGTACCGTGGGTTCGGGCCGTGTCACGAAGATCCTGAAGTAGGTCTGCACATGGCCGACAAGCAGATGATTCGAATCCGGTTGAAGGCCTTCGATCACGGCGTCCTCGATCAGTCCACGGCGAAGATCGTCCAAACGGTCGAGCGCACCAACGCCCGCGTGCAGGGTCCCGTGCCGCTGCCGACCGAGAAGCACCGCTATACGGTGGTTCGCGGTCCCCACAAGCACAAAGACTCCCGCGAGCACTTCGAAATGCGTGTGCACAAGCGCCTGTTGGACATCGTGGACCACACCGCCAAGACGGTCGACTCGCTCCAGCGTCTCGATCTGCCAGCCGGTGTGGACATCGAGATCAAGATCCGCCAAAACTAAGTCCTCGACGCCCGCTGGCCTTTGCGCCGGCGGGCGTTGATGATGTAGAGTAAGTAGCCCCGGTTTTTACGATCGGGACCAAAAACGAAGTGTTCAGTTGCCATTCGTGGAACGCTGAACCGAACCAGTCGAGCGCTCCGTTCGGGTTTTATGGCCCGGCGGAGCGTCTGTATGTCGGCCCTGTCGACGTAGAGAAATAAAGAGGAAGAGGACAACGTGGCGGCCAAAGCGATCGTCGGCGAGAAAGTGGGCATGACCCAGGTCTGGGACGACCAGAACCGGGCCATCCCGGTCACGGTGGTCCGGGTCAGCCCCGCACGCGTCGTACAAGTAAAAACGCCCGAAAAAGAGGGGTACTCCGCCGTCCAGGTGACCTGGGGCACCCGTCGTCTCTCCACTCTGACCAGGCCCGAACTCGGTCACTTCGAAAAGGCCGGGGTCACCCCGGGTAAGAAGCTCGTGGAGCTCCGCCTCGATGACGTGACGGGCTACAGCGTGGGCCAAGAGATCTTGGTGGACTCCTTCGAAAAGGGCGAGATGATCGACGCCACGGCCGTCTCCAAGGGCAAGGGCTTCGCCGGTGGCATGAAGCGCCACAACTTCTCTGGTCAAGGGGCGGCCCACGGTAACCACAAGCACCACCGCGCGCCCGGCTCGATCGGCGCCTGCGCTACGCCCGGACGTGTCTTTAAGGGCACGAAGATGGCCGGTCGCATGGGTGGATCGCAAGTGACCACCACGAACTTAGAGGTCATCTCCGTTGACGCCGAACGTCAACTGGTGTTGGTCAAAGGCGCCGTACCCGGACCGCGCGGTGGCGTCGTCGTCCTGCGCACGAGCGTGAAGAACCCCATGAAGGCCGGAGGGAAGCGATGAGCGAGGTCTTTACTCTTCGTGGTCCGGTGAAGAAGGAACGTCCCGAGCTGGTGAAGCACACCGTCGAGCGCAAGTCGCTGGCCGGCGCCACCCTCGGCACCGTCGACCTGGAGCCCACCTTTTTTGGCGTGACGCCCAACATGGCCGTCCTCCACCAAGTCATCAAGGCCCAACTGGCCGCCAAGCGATCCGGCACGCAGTCCACCAAGACTCGCAAAGAGGTGCGCGGTGGTGGCAAGAAGCCCTTTAACCAAAAGGGCACCGGTGGGGCTCGTCAGGGCACCATCCGCGCCCCCCACTACCCGGGCGGTGGCATCGCGCTCGGCCCCAAGCCGCGCAAGTACGACCAGAAGACGCCCAAGAAGATGATCCGCTTGGCGCTCTACTCGGCCCTGTCGGACCGGGCCTCCATGTCGCGGGTCGCGATCGTCGACAGTTTCGAGAACTGGAGCGAGCCCAAGACCAAAGACGCGGTCACCTTGATGACGGCGCTCGGTCTGGCGGGCAAGATTTTGATCGTGCTCGGCCGCGACGACGAGACGGCCTTTCGCTCCTTCCGCAATCTCACCAACGTAAAGACCATCGACGCGGGCGAGCTCAACGCCTATGACGTCCTCGACTGCGACTGGCTACTTTTCACCGACGCCACACTGCCCAGCGCTAAGGAGATCGACTGATGCGCGACGCCATGAGCATTCTGATTCGACCGGTGGTCTCAGAAAAGACCTACGCGCTGATGGACGCGGGCACCTACGTGTTCGTCGTCGACCCGCGGGCCACCAAGATCGACGTGCGCCACGCCGTCGAGCGGGCCTTCAACGTTACGGTCACCAACGTCAACACCTTGAACCGCAAGGGCAAGAACACGCGCAACCGACGCACCGGCGTGCGCGGCTCGAAGCCCGGCACCAAGCGAGCCATCGTCACCTTGAAACAGGGCGACACCATTAACCTCTTCGAGAACTAAGGACGTCCATGGCACTCCGTCACCGCAAACCCACCAGTCCCGGTCGCCGCTTCCAGACCGTCTCGGACTTTGGCGAACTCACCACCTCGACGCCCGAGAAGTCACTGCTCTCGCCCAAGCCCAAGTCCGGTGGACGCAATAGCTACGGCCGCAAGACCTCGCGTCACCGCGGCGGGGGCCACAAGCAGCAGTACCGCATCGTCGACTTCAAGCGCAACAAGGACCACATCCCGGCCAAGGTGGCGACCATCGAATACGACCCGAACCGTTCGTGCCGTATCGCACTGTTGCACTACGCCGACGGCGAAAAGCGCTACATCCTGGCGCCCCAGGGTCTGAGCGTGGGCGACTACGTGGAGTCCGGCCCCAAGGCCGACATTCGCACGGGCAACACCTTGCCGATGCGCTTCATCCCGACCGGTTCCACCGTGCATAACGTGGAGCTTCGTCCCGGGGGAGGTGGCAAGATGGCCCGCAGCGCCGGCATGAGCGTGCAGCTCGTCGCTAAAGACGGGGGCTTCGCCACGCTACGTCTACCCTCGACGGAGATGCGTCGCGTGCCGATTGACTGTCGCGCCACGCTCGGCACCGTCGGTAACTCCGAGCACGAGCTCATCAAGATCGGTAAGGCCGGACGCAACCGCTGGAAGGGCGTTCGCCCCCAGACCCGTGGTGTCGCCATGAACCCCGTCGACCACCCTCTCGGTGGTGGCGAAGGAAAGACCTCGGGTGGTCGACACCCGGTCTCGCCGTGGGGTCAGCCCGAAGGTCGTACGCGTCTGCCCAAGACCTCAGACGCGCTCATTATTCGACGTCGCCGTGGACGCGGCGCGCGGAGGTAGGTAGACAATGTCACGCAGCCTAAAAAAGGGACCCTTCATCGACACCCATCTTCTAAAGAAGGTGGACGCCATGAACGCGGCCAACGAGAAGAAGGTCATCAAGACCTGGAGTCGCCGCTCGACGGTGATCCCCGACATGGTCGGTCACACCTTCGCGGTGCACGACGGTCGTCGCCACGTGCCGGTGTTCGTGAACGAGTCCATGGTGGGTCACAAGCTTGGCGAGTTCGCCCCCACGCGTACCTTTAAGTTCCACGCGGGTCAAGAAAAGACGGGGCGTCGCTAATGACTGCCGCGAAGACCAACGAACGCCCCGGCACCCGCGCCACGCTGCGCGGCTTTCCGATGTCGGCCAGCAAGGCCCGGGTGGTGCTGAATAACGTCCGGGGTGTCGACGTCAACACCGCACGCGAGATTCTCGCCGGCACCACGCGCGAAGCGGCCGACGTGATCGGCAAGGTCGTGGCCTCGGCCGTTGCTAACGCCGTCAACAACGACGGCATGGTCGCTGAAGAGCTCTATATCTCGGCGGCCTTTGCCGACGAGGGCATCACCATGAAGCGTTTCTCGCCCCGGGCGCGCGGCCGCGCCGGCAAGATCTTCAAGCGTTCGACGCACATCACCGTGATCGTCTCACGCATGGACGAAGAGCGCCTCGAGATGATGCGCAGTGCCCGCAGCGCACAGGCCGCGGCCAGTCGTTCGCGCCGCGTCGCCTCGTCGCGACGTCGAGCCGACCAGACCGCCAGTCTGAACAAGCGCGAGACCGCACACGCCGCCGAAACCGCTCAGGCTGAACTCGATGCCGCCAACGCTGAGTCCGGGGTGGCCGAGTCCGAGAACGAGTTGGTGACCGGCGTGGCCGAGCCCGCCAACGAGATCGTCTCCACCGGCGTGGCCGAGTCGCAGAGTGAGCATCCGAACGGTGTGGCCGAGTCGCCGAAGGAGGGCGCGAGCGCGGTGGGCGAGTCTTCCGGCGACGACGGCGGTACCGGCGTGGCCGAGGCGACCGAGCCCGCTGAGAGCGACGGCGCGATCAGTGACGACCACGACCAGACGCCGGCGCCCGAGACGACCGAGCCCGCTGAGAGCGACGGCACGATCAGTGACTACGACGACGAGACGCCGGCGCCCGAGGCGACCGACGAGGACGATGAGACGGTGTCCGATGACACCACGGAGGAGGCCAACTAATGGGTCAGAAGGTAAACCCCTACGGTTTCCGTCTCGGTATCACGACGGACTGGAAGTCGCGCTGGTTTAAGGAGCGTGGCTACAAGGACCTCGTCATCGAGGACTGGAAGATCCGCGATTACCTGACGAAGCAACTCGAGAGTGCGGCCGTGAGCCGCATCGAGATCGAGCGCAACTCCGACCGCGTGCGCGTCGACATTCACACGGCCCGCCCGGGCATCGTGATCGGCCGTCGGGGCGCTGAAGCCGAGCGTCTGAAGAAAGACTTAGAGAAGATCACCGGTCAGAAGAACAAGATCTCCCTCAACATCCAAGAGATCAAGCAACCCGAGTTGGACGCCGCGTTAATCGCCCAAGGTATCTGTGACCAGTTGCTGCGCCGGGTGGCGTTCCGTCGCGCCATGAAGCGCGGCATCCAGACCGTCCAAAAGGCTGGCGCCTTGGGCGTGCGTATCCAGGCGTCCGGTCGTCTCGGAGGCGCCGAAATGTCCCGTCGCGAGTCCTACCGAGAGGGCCGCGTGCCGCTGCACACGCTGCGCGCTGACATTGACTACGGCTTTCGCGAGGCTCGCACCTCGACCGGTCGCATCGGCGTCAAGGTCTGGATCTACAAGGGTGACATCTTGCCCTACCAGCTGACCAACGACGAGAAGATCGTCCGGGAGGCCGCCATGGCCGCGGGCGACGCTATGCCCGTGGGCGCTACGGCGAACGCGCCCAAGGGTGTCGTTCGTGCCGGTGGGGGACGCCGCCGCGTCGAAGTGCAACCCGACGAAGAGTTCACCGACACCAACGTAGAAGGGATGGTGGGCAGTGTCTCGGACAAGGCCGCCGAGGACGCGCATATTCCCGAGAGCCGGTTGCTCGCTGAGGCCAACGACGACGCGACCGCCGACGAAGCTGACACCACCGACGCGCCCGTGGCCGACCTGCTGGCGTCGACCCCCGAAGTCGAAGCGCAGTTGAGCGTGGAAGAAGAGATTGAGCGTCGCACGGCGAGCGATCACACCGACACGCCGCACTTTCGAAAGGACGCGGAGTAATCATGTTGATGCCTCGCAAGGTCAAGCACCGTAAGCAGATGCGGGGACGCCGCGGCGGAATGGCCAAGGGCGGCGTGGACCTCAACTTTGGTGACTTCGGCATCCAGGCCCTGGAGTCGGGCTGGGTCACGGCCCGTCAGATTGAAGCGGCCCGTATCGCCATGACCCGTCACGTCAAGCGTGGGGGCAAAGTTTGGATTCGTGTCTTTCCGGACAAGCCCGTCACCCAAAAGCCGGCCGAGACCCGCATGGGTTCGGGTAAAGGTAACCCGGAGTTCTGGGTGGCCGTCGTGAAGCCGGGTCGCGTGCTCTTCGAGCTCGGTGGGGTCGATGAGACCTTGGCCCGCGCCGCGATGGAGCGAGCGATTCAAAAGCTCCCGATTAAGGCCAAGTTCATTGTTCGTCCCGGCACCCACGGGACGCCGGAGGTAACGATCTAATGGCTAAGACGAAAGACCACGTCGCGGAGCTGCGTCGCCTAGGCGACGGTGAACTGCTCGGACGCCTCGCTGAGGCGCGTCGCGAACTGTTCAACCTGCGCTTTCAACTGGCCACCGGTCAACTCGACAACTCCGCTCGACTGGGCGCGGTGAAGAAAGATATCGCTCGTCTGTCGACGTTCCTGCGCGAACGCGAAATTGCCGCTGCGGAACTACAAGAAGAAGGTGCACCGTCATGAGTGACGCAACCAGCGACCCCCGCGTTAACCCCCGCAAAGTTCGTGAGGGCATTGTCGTTTCGGACAAGATGAACTCGACGCTGGTGGTCGCCGTGAACGAACGCGTCAGCCACGCGCGCTACGGCAAGACCGTGCAGCGCACGAAGAAGCTGTACGTGCACGACGAGAAGAACGAGGCCAAGGTCGGCGACAAGGTGCGGGTCCAAGAGACCCGTCCGCTCTCCAAGCTCAAGCGCTGGCGCTTAACCGAAGTCGTGGAGCGTGCGCGATGATTCAACAAGAAAGCCGCCTCAAGGTGGCCGATAACTCCGGGGCCAAGGAAGTCTTGTGCATTCGTGTGCTGGGCGGTTCGCGCCGTCGCTACGCCTCGATCGGTGACGTCTTTATCGCCACCGTCAAGGACGCCATCCCCGGGGCCGCGGTGAAAAAGGGCGACGTGGTGCGCTGCGTCGTGGTTCGCACCGCCAAGGAGAAGCGTCGTCCGGACGGCTCCTACATCAAGTTTGACGAGAACGCCGCGGTGTTGATCAACGATCAGCTGCAGCCGCGCGGGACGCGCATCTTCGGTCCCGTCGGTCGCGAACTGCGCGACAAGAAGTTCATGCGAATCATTTCACTCGCGCCGGAGGTGTTGTAATGAAAATTCATAAGGGCGACGACGTGATCGTGCTGTCGGGGAAGTTCCGCGGCGAGCGCGCCAACGTCGAAGAGGCGCTGCCGAACGCGAACAAGGTGGTCTTGGACGGCCTGAACATCGCCAAACGCGCCACCAAGCAGTCGGGCGCCACCATGCAGGCCGGCATCATCGACAAGCTCATGCCCCTGCACGCCTCGAACGTCGCGCTCTGGTGCCCCAAGCACAAGGGTCCGGCCAAGGTCGGCTACGAGATCCAAGGCGATAAGAAAGTCCGCGTCTGTCGAAAGTGCGGAGAAGTCCTATGACCACCATCACCCGACCACGTCTCAAGGTCCGTTACGACGAGCAGATTCGTCCCGCGCTCAAAGAGGAACTGGGCCTGAGCAACATCATGCAGGTTCCGCGTCTGGAGAAGATCGTTCTCAACTCCGGGGTGGGCCGCGCTACGCAGCAGGCCTCGCTCCTCGAGGGCGCCCAGCGCGACCTGGAACTCATCACCGGTCAAAAGCCGATCGTGACGCGGGCCAAGAAGTCGATCGCCAGCTTCAAGCTGCGTGAAGAGCAGCCCATCGGCGTGAAGGTCACCTTGCGAGGCGATCGCGCCTGGGAGTTCTTCGACCGGCTGCTGAGCCTGGCGATTCCGCGAATTCGTGACTTTCGAGGTCTGTCGGCCAAGTCCTTTGACGGACACGGCAACTACACCTTCGGAGTGAACGACCAACTGATCTTCCCCGAGATCGACTACGACAAGATCGACGCGCCGCGTGGCTTTGACATCACCATTGTCACGTCGGCGAAGACCGATGAGCAGGGGCGCGCATTTTTGCGCGCTTACGGCTTCCCCTTCAAGCAGGAGAATCGATAGGTATGGCGAAGAAAGCTCTTCGAATCAAGCAAAAGCAGATACCCAAGTTTTCAACGCGGGCCTACACGCGCTGTGAGCGTTGCGGACGACCGCGTTCGGTCTATCGCAAGTTCGGCCTCTGTCGTATCTGTTTGCGCATGATGGTTCACGCCGGCGAGATCCCCGGCGTCACGAAAGCAAGTTGGTAGGCGACAGCGATGACGATGACCGACCCCATTGCCGACATGCTGACGCGTATTCGCAACGCCAACGCCGCGATGTTTGACTCCGTGAAGATGCCCAGCTCCAAGCTGAAAGAGAACCTGGCCAAGGTTCTTCAGAAGGAAGGCTTCATCGCGGGCTACACCGTCACGAAGCTAGAGAACAGGCCCGGCGCGCAGCTCGAGATCAACTTGAAGTACTCCGAAGACCGCAAGAAGACCATCATCGGGATCAAGCGCATCTCCAAGCCGGGACTTCGTATCTACAAGAAGTCCGACCAGATGCCCAAGGTCTTAGGTGGCGTGGGTGTGGCCGTCGTGTCGACCAGTCACGGCCTCATGACCGACCGCGAAGCGCGCAAGGCCAAATTAGGTGGCGAGGTGCTCTGTTATGTGTGGTAGTTCACGCCGCGCAGCGAGGAAAGGTCTCTAATGTCGCGAATCGGACGCAGCCCCATCACGGTGCCCGCGGGGGTGAGCGTGAGCGTCGCTGGTGACGTGGTGACCGTGAGCGGGCCCCACGCGACCATGACGCGCAACATCCCCGACGGCATCACCTTGGCCCAGGAAGGCGACACGTTGGTCGTCGATCGACGCAGCGACGAGACGGCCTACAAGGCGTTGCACGGTCTCACACGCACGCTGGTCTCTAACATGGTGACCGGTGTGACGGACGGCTGGAGCAAAGAGCTCGAGATCATCGGCGTGGGTTATCGCGCCGCCGCCTCGGGACCGGGCGCTATTGACCTGGCCCTGGGCTTTAGTCACCCCGTAAAGTTCACCGCCCCCGAGGGCGTGACCTTTGAAGTGCCGACCCCCACTCGCGTCATCATCAAGGGGCCCGACAAAGAGGTCGTCGGTCAGGTCGCGGCGAACATTCGAAAACTTCGTAAACCCGAGCCCTACAAGGGCAAGGGCGTGCGCTACCTCGGAGAACGAGTGGCGCGCAAGGCAGGAAAGGCCGCTAAGTAATGGCACGCACTACCAGAGAACTTCGTCAGCGACGTCACCGTCGACTGCGTAAGACGCTGACCGGCACTCCGGAGCGTCCTCGCGTCGCGCTCTCGCGCACCAACAAGCACATCTCGGCTCAGATCATCGACGACACCGCCGGGCGCACCCTGGCGGCGGCCTCGTCGGTCGAAGCTTCCTTAAAGGGCACCACCGGCGGCAACGTCGAGGGCGCCAAGGCCGTCGCGCAACTGCTGGCCAGTCGCGCGAAAGAGGCTCACATCACCACCGTGGTCTTTGACCGCGGTGGCTTCGACTACCACGGCCGAGTGGCGGCCTTCGCCGATGCCCTTCGCGCCGAGGGACTGGAGTTTTAATGGCTGACTTAGAACAGTACGAAGAGCGCACCATCAAGGTGAATCGCGTCTCCAAGGTGGTCAAAGGTGGACGGCGTTTCTCCTTCACCGCCCTCATGGTGATCGGGGACGGCAAGGGCCGCGTGGGCCTGGGCTACGGCAAGGCCAAAGAGGCCGGACTGGCCGTGCAAAAGGGCATCGAAGAGGCGCGCAAGAACCTCTTCGACGTGCCCCTGGCCGGCTCGACCATCGTCTACCCCGTGATCGGCAGCTCCGGCGCCGGACGGGTTCTCATGAAGCCGGCCGCACCCGGTACCGGCGTGATCGCCGGGGGAGCGGCCCGGGCCATCTTGGAGATGGCCGGGGTCAAGGACATCATCGCTAAGTCTCTGGGCTCCTCGAACGGTATCAACGTGGCCCACGCCACCATCGAAGGTCTCAAGCAACTTCGTCGACCCGAAGAGTTGGCCGCGTTGCGCGATCGACCGGCCGACGAGATCATCCCGTCGGGGACGCTGCGCGCGTACCGCGAGCGTCAGCGTGAAGGTGACCTCTTCAAGGTCGCGGAGGGATAGCCATGGCACTGAAGGTCACTCAGATTCGCTCGTCCATCGCCACCAAGCCCAAGCACCGCGGAACCCTTCGCGCGCTCGGACTGCGCGGTATTGGACAGTCCAACGTGCTGCCCGATCGCCCCGAGATTCACGGGATGATCGCTCGCGTGCCCCACCTGATCAAAGTAGAAGAGGTTGAGAGATGAAGTTGCACGATCTCAAATCACCGGAAGGCTCCACGCACCGTAAGAAGATCGTCGGACGCGGTATCGCGGGCAAGGGCGGCAAGACCGCCGGTCGCGGTACCAAGGGACAGAAGGCCCGTCGTCAGATTCCCCAGGGCTTTGAAGGTGGGCAGTTGCCGCTCCTCCAGCGCATTCCCAAGCTGAAGGGCTTCACCAATCCCTTCCGCGTGGAGTACACCCCGGTGAACCTCGACGCCCTCTCGGCCCTTGGTGTGAGCGAGATCAACCCTGACGTTTTGGTGGCCAAGGGACTGCTACGAAAGAAGGGTCTGGTCAAGGTCCTCGGACGCGGCGAGCTGTCCGGGGCGCTGCACGTCTCGGCGCACGGCTTCTCGGAGTCGGCCAAGGCCGCCATCGAGGGTGCCGGTGGCACCGTTACGGTCGTAGATCTACCCTTCTCCGTTCGTCCGCCTGCCTCCGGTAACCAACACCAGAACCGTTAGGGTCGTAGAGTGCTGCGACGACTCGGGAATATCTTTCGTGTTCCAGACCTTCGCAACAAGGTTCTCTTCACGATTGGCATCATCTGCCTCTACCAGGCGGGGGCCAATATCCCCATTCCCGGCGTCAGCTGGAAACAGGTGGGCATCCTGCAGAGCAAGGCCGGCGCCAGTGGCGTCCTCGGCTTCTTAAACCTCTTCTCCGGCGGCGCCCTCACCCGTCTCGCCGTCTTCGGCTTGGGCGTTATGCCCTACATCACCAGTTCCATCGTGATCCAACTTCTCACCACCGTGATCCCCAAGCTGACCGAGTGGCGAGACCAAGGCGCCGTCGGCCAGAAGAAGATCACCCAGACGACGCGCTACTTGACCATCGCTCTCGCGCTCTTGCAGTCGACCGGTCTCATCTACGCCTTCCACGGACACGACCAGGCGCTGCTCGGTTTCAACATCAACCTGATTCCCAAGTTCACTCTGGCGCTCGGTCTCTTCATGGTGTTGATTCTGACGGCCGGCACGGCGTTCGTCATGTGGTTGGCCGAGCTGATTACCCAGCGCGGTATCGGCCAGGGGATGTCGCTTCTCATTTTCGCCAACGTGGTGGCGGGACTTCCCTCCGGCGGCAAAGCCGTGTGGCAAGAGGGCGGACCCGTCAAGTTCTGGGTGATCTTCTTGGTCTCGATAGGACTGCTGGTCCTCATCGTCTTTATCGACAACGGCCAGCGGCGAATACCGGTCACCTTCGCCCGACGGGTGGTGGGACGACGGGAGATGGGTGGCAACTCCACCTATATACCGTTGAAGGTCAACCAGTCGGGCGTGATTCCCATCATCTTCGCCTCCTCGGTGCTCTACATCCCGGTCTTGATGTCGAACATCGTGCCGTGGGCCAGTTTTCAGAACTTCGTACGTAACACCTTCCAACCGACGAACTTTCTCTACATCGCTTCGGACTTCATCTTGATTTTGGCCTTCACGTTCTTCTACGTCTACATCGCCTTCGAGCCCCATCAACAGGCCGAGATGCTGCGCCAACAGGGCGGCTTCGTGCCGGGTATTCGCCCCGGCATGCCGACCGAGAAGTACTTTGCGCGCATGCTCTCACGTATCACCGTGGTCGGCGCCCTCTTTCTCGCCTCGGTGGCGGTGACGCCGAGTATCTTGATGGCCTTGTGGAGTATCAACCGCTTCCCGTACTACGGCACCACCCTTCTCATCGCGGTCGGGGTCTCACTCGAGACGATGAGACAGATCGACAGTCAGCTCATGATGCGCAACTACGAAGGCTTCTTGAAGCGCTAGCCATGACCAGCAAACTGAATCTTGTCGTGCTGGGTAAGCAGGGTGCGGGCAAGGGCACCCAGAGCCAGCTGCTCTGCGAACGCTACGGCCTCATCCACATTTCGACCGGCGACATTCTTCGCGCCGCCGTCCAGAACGGTACAGCGCTCGGCCGGCAAGTGAAGTCCATCCTCGACGCCGGCCAACTGGTCTCGGACGACCTCGTCAATCAACTCGTCGAGGATCGCTTGAGCGAGCCCGACGCCGAACCCGGCGCCGTGCTGGACGGCTTCCCCCGCAATATCGGCCAGGCCCAGGCGCTGGAGCGAATCCTCGGTGACGGCGGGGTCAAGCTCTGCGTCTACATCGACCTGCCCAACGAGTTGGTGCTGCAACGACTGTCATCCCGTCGCGTCTGCCAGGAGTGCGGCACCACCTACGTCGACACCGATATCGCGGCTATCTCGGGGACGTGCGAAGTGTGCGGTGGCGACGTCGTCCAGCGCAGCGACGATCGACCCGAGGCCATCCAACAGCGCTTAGAGACCTTCGAGCGCGACACCTTTCCCCTGCTCTCCTTTTACGAACAGCGCAACTTACTGGTCAAAGTCAACGGCGACCAGAGCGTCGAGAAAGTGGCCAACGATATCGACGAACTCATTGCGGGGCGAGGTGTTGCGTGATTCGCTCGAAAGAAGAACTCGCGAAGATGCGAAAAGCTGGCAAGGTGGTGGCGGAAATGCACGAAGCCACGCGCGCCGCCATTCGTCCGGGTGTCACTACGCGAGAGTTGAACGAGGTCGCGGCCGAGGTCTTGGCCAAGCGCAACGCGCGCTCGAACTTTCTTAACTATCACGGATTTCCCGCCGTCATCTGCACCAGCCCGAACGACATGATCGTGCACGGCATTCCGGGGGAGTACGTCTTAGAAGAGGGCGACATCATCTCGATCGACGCCGGTGCGATCGTCGAGGGATATCACGGCGACGCGGCTTACACGGCCCCGGTGGGCGAGGTCAGCGCCACCGCGAAGCGTCTCATCGAGGTGACCGAACGTTCCCTCTGGGCCGGCATCGACAAACTCGTGGTGGGCGGGCGACTGCACGAGGTCGGTCGCGCCGTCCAAGAGGTCGCCGAGGCCGCGGGCTACTCGGTGGTGCGCGAGTACGTCGGGCACGCCATTGGCACCAAGATGCACGAGGATCCCCAGGTGCCGAACTATTGGCCCGGCAGCGCCGGACCCACGTTGAAGGCGGGCATGGTCTACGCCGTGGAGCCGATGGTGAACGTCGGTACCTACGACACCTACGTCCTCGATGACGAGTGGGGCGTCATGACCGAAGACGGCATGCTGTCGGCGCACTTCGAGCACACCATCGCCGTGACCGACGAAGGACCGGAAGTCTTCACTATCGCCTAGGTCGCGGCGCCGTTGTCAAGGGGCTGTGGGAAAACGCTGAAAAGATGTTCCCCGCCGAGTCGCCGAAAGAATTTCACCCCCGTGACGAGCACTTATCGATCCGCCGGGCACTCGGAAAGTTGGCGACAACCTTGTGGTTAAAGGCTCGACAAATCTCCCCAAGGCTATTGAGCGGGTAAGGTGGCATCAGGGTGCCGAGACCCCGCATCCTTTCCCATCGACAGTTCTGCCACAGGGGAAAGGCGTCGGCGTGGTTCTCCTTCAAATCCCTTCGTTTCGAGGTCGCAACGCGACCCACCGTCGCGTCACTGGCGAACGAAGAACGAAGGGCGCGACGCTGCCCGTCAGACGAGGTGTGAATCATGCACCTCGATAGTCCGTTGGAGGCCCCGCAGGACCGCCCCGAGCGTTGGTCGGCGGGGATCAGAGGCCCCTACCAGATCCCCGTCGACGACGAGGACCCGGGAGTGGAGGTGGCCGACTCCACCATCACGGAACTCGAAGACGGATTTTCATTCGGACTCGACGAGCCACAGCCCGCCGATCATCTCGTGGATCGTGGTGAGGTCGCCGGGAGCGACGTTCTAGCAGACGCCTCGAACCTAGGGGCGACCCGTTCGTTCTTGGAAAGTCACTGGCTGGTCGGCCAGGGGGAAACTAGCTCCACCATGTCACCCGAGATTCTGGTGAGCGTCGAGACCCCACATCAGTATTCAAAGCCCTACAGCACACCCGAAATGACCCGCTCTGATCAGGCTGGACCCCGAGAGGACCGCGACGAAATGAGGAATGCGTGAAGAGTCGCGCCGAGAAGGGCGTCACGAGGGTCAACTCCGAGACGCAAGCGCGAGAGAGCGCTCCCGCTAGAGTTTTTGGTGGACTTCTCGTCCGTCGCACCCGCGGTGGACGCCGGAACTTTGAACAGTTTTTGCGTTTTTCAGATTTTCCGGTAGAATAGAAAGCCGACCTCAGAGCAAGGCTTTGAGGTCTTTCCGTGCGGGAGTCTTGCTCCTGCACGTCCCGTAGTCCCGTAATAAGGAGAGAGAACCTGAGCAAGCCAAAGGAAGACGCGTTCACCGTTGAGGGAACCGTCGTCGAGCCCCTGCCGAACGCCATGTTTCGTGTTGAGCTGGAGAATGGTTACACCGTTCTCGCTCACAGTTCGGGAAAGATGCGCATGCACCGCATTCGTATTCTTCCCGGTGACAAGGTCCAAGTGGAGATCACGCCCTACGACATGACTCGCGGACGCATCACCTATCGCTACCGATGACTCAGATTCTTCGAAGTCGAGAGAGTAAGTAAATGAAAGTTCGCGCGAGCGTCAAACCCATCTGTGAAAAGTGCAAGGTCATTCGTCGGGCCGGGGTGGTGCGCGTGATCTGTGAAGCGAACCCGCGCCATAAGCAGCGACAGGGTTAGGGAGAAAGTAATGGCTCGTATTGCTGGTGTTGACATTCCGCGCGACAAGCGCGTGGTGATTGCACTCACCTACATCTTCGGTGTTGGTCCGACCAAGGCCCAACAGATCACGGCCGCGACGGGGATCAACGAATCCACGCGCGTGAAGGACTTGAGCGAATCGGAAGTCAACTCGCTGCGTACCTACATCGACCAGAACATCACCGTTGAAGGTGACCTTCGTCGCGATGTGGCTCAAGACATCAAGCGCAAGATGGAGATCAACTCACTACAGGGCATTCGCCACCGCAAGGGCCTGCCCGTTCGCGGTCAGCGCACCCGCACCAACGCTCGCACTCGCAAAGGCCCTAAGCGCACCGTCGCCGGCAAGAAGAAGGTAACGAAGTAATGGCTAAGCCCACGACGGCTCGCAAGACTCGAAAGAAGGAACGTAAGAACGTGGCCTTCGGTGTTGCACACATCAAGAGTTCGTTCAACAACACGATCGTTTCGATCACCGACCCGGAGGGCAACGTGCTCTCCTGGGCCTCGTCCGGTCAGGTCGGTTTCAAGGGATCGCGAAAGTCGACCCCCTACGCCGCGCAGTTGGCCGCCGAGAAGTGCGCGCGAGCCGCCATGGAACACGGGGTGAAGAAGGTGGACGTCTTAGTGCGCGGGCCCGGTTCGGGTCGGGAGACGGCCATTCGTTCCATCGCCGCCGCCGGCATTGAAGTCGTGGCTATTAAGGACGTCACCCCTCTGCCGCACAACGGATGTCGCCCCAAAAAGCGTCGTCGGGGTTAAGGAACAGTTATGGCTCGATACACCGGACCCGTCTGTCGACTCTGTCGACGTGAACGCACCAAGCTCTATCTAAAGGGCGAGCGCTGCTTTACTCTCAAATGCCCCGTCGCCGAGAACTCTGACCGTCGCATCCGCGCGTTCCCCCCGGGCATGCACGGCCGTGACCGTCAGCGTCAGGGTTCGGAGTACCTAACCCAGTTGCGCGAGAAGCAGAAGGCTCGCCGGATCTACGGCGTATTGGAAAAGCAGTTCCGTAACCTCTATGAAGAGGCCAGCCGTCGCCCCGGCATGACCGGTACGAACCTCTTGCAGTTCTTAGAGACTCGCCTCGACAACGTGACCTACCGAGCCGGGTGGGGCGCCAGTCGCGCTCAGGCCCGTCAGTTAGTGCGCCACGGACACGTGAGCGTAGACGGCAAGCGCGTCGACATCCCCTCGTACCGTGTTCGTCCCGGCGAAGTGGTGACCTTAAAGGCCGCCACCCGGGAGAACTTCAACGTCAAGCGCAACCTTGACGTGTTGGACCGTTCCGTGCCCGGTTGGCTCGAAAAGGGCGAGAACGGCTTTAGCGTGACTGTGCGCATCGTGCCCCAGCGCGAGCAGATCGACGAGTCGATCCAAGAGCAACTCATCGTTGAGTTGTACTCCAAGTAACCGATCTTTTCTATACCCCTAGGAGTTCCCATGTTGATTATCCAGCGACCCACTATCGAAGCCCTCGGCGACGAGGTCAACAACCGCCAGTCCTTTGGCATTGGCCCCCTCGACCCCGGCTTTGGCCACACCCTCGGCAACTCGCTTCGCCGTACGCTGCTCTCGTCGATTCCCGGCGCGGCCGCGACGCGCGTCAAGTTCGACGCCGTCTTGCACGAGTTCGGTGTCATTGAAGGCGTGAAGGAAGACGTCCAGGACATCACGCTCAACTTAAAGGACCTCCTTCTTCGGGTGCACTCCGACGAGCCCGTCACGCTTCGTCTGGACAAGCGAGGCGAAGGCCCCGCGCTGGCCTCGGACCTGTCGACCACGGCCGACGTCGAGATCTTGAACGGTGACCTGCACCTGGCGTACCTGACCTCGCCCAAGAGCGCACTCACCTTTGAACTCACGGTCGAGCGCGGCAAGGGATACGTGGGCGCCGAAGGCAACAAGGGTTCGTCCACCATTGGTGTTATCCCCTTGGACGCCATCTTCTCGCCCGTTCGTCGCGTCAGCTTCGAGATCGAGCCCGTGCGCGTCGAGCAGAGCAAGGACTTCGACCGACTGGTCCTCGACATCGAGACCGACGGCTCCATCTCGCCGCGTGAAGCGCTGGCCTCGGGGGGCAAGACGCTCGGATCACTGGTCGAACTCATCGCCAGCTTCGACGAAGAGGCTCCCTCGCTCGAACTCGGTGACGTGGGCAGCGCTCAGGCCGCCGCGAGCGAGCTCGACATTCGTATCGAAGAGCTGGGTCTCACCGAGCGCTCACGCAACTGCCTGAAGCGCGCCGGCATCAACACGATTGCTCAGTTGGTGAACGCCACCGAGCGCGACCTCACTTCGATTACCAACTTTGGCGCCACCTCGCTCAAGGACGTGAACGACCGACTCGAAGAGCGCGGCCTCTCACTGCGCGCTGAGGACTAAGCGTGCGCGGGGCTCCTACCAAAGGAAAACGCTTCGGCGGAAACGCGGCGCACCAGAAGGCCATGATGGGCAACCTGGTCGCCTCGATGATCGCCGCCGAGTCCATCGTCACGACCGAAGCCAAGGCCAAGGCGCTGCGTCCCATCGTGGAGAAGGTGGTGACGGCCGCCAAGAACTCTCCCGAGGGTTCGGTGCACGCCCAGCGTCGTGTGGTCGCCTTCATCCGCGACAAGGACATGGCCCACAAACTCTTCGTGGAGATCGCGCCGCGCTACAGCGAGCGTCCCGGCGGCTACACGCGCATCTTGAAGTTGGGACCGCGTCAGGGCGACAACGCCCCGATGGCGCGCATTGAATTCGTCTGATCCACCGGGCGCCACTCAACGCTGGCGCCTCGACCTGGCCTACGACGGTCAGGCCTTTAGCGGCTTCGCCTACCAGCCTCATCACGACACGGTGGTGGGAGCGCTTCGCGAGACCCTGGCTACGACGCTGAGGCTCGATCGCCAGCCCGTCATTATCGGGGCCGGCCGTACGGACTCCGGGGTGCACGCTTTTAATCAGGTGGTCCACGTGGATTTGCCGGTGGCCACCAAGGTGAGAAGTCTCGAGGCCGAGCGCCTGAGAAGTTCCCTGAATAAGCAGCTGCGCGGCCGGGTGCAGATCTTAAGAGCGGAGCCGGTGGGCGACGACTTTCACGCGCGCTTCTCCGCCCTCTGGCGCGAGTATCGCTATCTCGTCTTAGAGACCAGCGAACCCGGACTGAACACGACTAACACCTGGGCCTGGTCGGTGGACGGTCCGCTCGATATCAAGGAAATGAACCGGGCCGCGAAGGCGGTACTCGGCACGCATGACTTTCGAGCCTTCTGTCGCCGTCCCGCCAACGCCAGCGCCGACGATCCGCTGCTGCGACGCGTGATCTCGGCTCGGTGGGAGCGTCTCGAGGACGCGTGGGTGATGAGCCCGCGCCACGCACCCGCGCTACGACTAACCATTCGCGCCCAGTCGTTCTGTCACAACATGGTGCGCTGTCTCGTCTCCACCATGGTGGCCGTAGGTCAAGGAAAGCTCCCCTCCAGCACCGTGGACGAGCGTCTTCAGAACTTGAGTCGTCATCAACTTCCTCAGCCGGCTCCGGCCGGGGGCCTGGCGCTCATCGCCGTCGGCTACGAGAGAGATTCGCCGCACCCGATCGGTCGCCAATCTCACAGCGGCTCGATAGGCTAACCGCCATGGTTACAGGCCCTTTGAAGTCAGGCTTCTCGCGTGATGAGTTCAGCACGTCGGTGCGCGCCCAGGATGACCTCTTTCTCTACGTGAATGAGTCGTGGATCGAGAGCACTCCCATACCCCCGGATCGCTCGAGTTACGGCGCCTTCGAGATCCTGCGTGAGATGTCCGAAGAGGCGATTCGCGCCATCGTCGAAGAGGCACAGTCGGCCACCAGTGGCGAGCGAGAGAAGTTCGGCCACCTGTACGCCAGCTTTATGGACGAAGAGCGAGCCGAGGCCCTCGGCGCAGAACCACTTCGCGGCCCCGTAGACGCGATCGGCGCCATCGACTCGCTGGACGCCCTGATGCGTACGATCGGTGATCTACAACACCAGGGCCAGGCCGGGTTCTACTCGGTCTTCGTCGACAACGACCCCGGTAATCCGGAGCGCTATCTGGCCTTTTTCGAACAGGGCGGACTGTCCCTGCCCGACGAGAGCTACTACCGCGACGAACAGTTCGCGCCGGTGCGCGACGCCTACGTCGCGCACGTGCAACGAATGTTCGATCTGGCGGGGCTCAGCGATCCCCCAGAAAGAGCGCGGCGGGTCTTTGACCTCGAGACCGAGATAGCGAGGTCCCACTGGGACAAAGTCACCTCGCGCGACAGCGAGAAGACCTATAACCCGATGACCTGGGCCGAGGCCTCCCAACTGTTCGGTCCGCGCCTCAACGTCTGGCGCGAGGGATTCGACGCACCGGAGCACGCGTTCGACGAGGTGGTGCTTCGTCAGCCCAGTTTCACCGAGGGCGTCGCCTCGCTCTTGGTCGAGTCGAATGTACCAGCGTGGAAAGACTGGCTGAGTTGGCGCGTCATTCGCGGCTACGCGCCCTATCTCTCGAGCGCCTTCACCGAAGAGCTCTTCGACTTCTACGGCCGCACCCTCACCGGGGCGCAACAACAACGCGAGCGCTGGAAGCGCGGCGTCTCACTGGTCGAAGGAACGATGGGCGAGGCCGTGGGAAAAATCTACGTCGAGGGTCACTTTCCTCCCACGGCGAAAGCTCGCATGGACGTGTTGGTGGAGAATCTGGTCAGGGCCTATCACGAGAGCATTTCCACGCTGGAGTGGATGGGACCCGAGACGCGCCAGCGCGCCCTCGAGAAGCTGGCCGCCTTCACGCCGAAGATCGGCTACCCCGTCAAGTGGCGCGACTACAGCGCGCTCGAGATTAGCCCGAGCGACGTGATCGCCAACGTGCGCGCGGCCAGTGCGTTCGAGTTCAACCGCGAACTCGCCAAGATCGGCGCGCCAATTGACCGCGACGAGTGGTTCATGTATCCCCAAACGGTCAACGCCTACTACAACCCCGGGTTCAACGAGATCGTCTTCCCCGCGGCCATCCTTCAGTGGCCGTTCTTCGACGAGAGTCGCGACGACGCCGCCAACTATGGCGCGATCGGGGCGGTGATTGGACACGAGATCGGACACGGCTTCGACGACCAGGGCTCGAAGTTTGATGGTACCGGCCGGCTCACCGACTGGTGGGAGGCGTCGGACCGCACGGCCTTCGAAGAGCGCACGCGCGTTTTGATCGAGCAGTACAACGCCCTCTCGCCGCGCCAGACCCCCGCGCTGCACGTCAACGGCGCTCTCACCATCGGCGAGAACATCGGTGACCTCGGGGGCCTGGGCATCGCGTGGAAGGCCTACCTCATCTCTTTGAAAGGCAACGAGCCCCCAGTCATCGACGGACTGACCGGTGCCGAACGGTTTTTTCTCGCCTGGGCCCTCGCGTGGCAGGACAAGTCCCGACCCGAAGAGGTCGAGCGTCGCCTGGCCATTGATCCGCACTCGCCCGATGAGTTCCGCTGCAACCAGATCGTGCGTAACATCGACGAGTTCTATGACGCCTTCAACGTCAAAGATGGCGACGCACTATGGCTGGAGCCCTCGGCTCGGGTCACGATCTGGTAGGTATCACCTCGTCTCACCGGCGTGTCGGCGACACGGTGCGGCCATGACTGGCGACACCGACGTTCTTCTTGAGTTTCTCGACACCCAAGTACGCACGCTGGGCACTGCGAAAGGCCACGACTGCGTCGTCCTTTCCAGTCATAGGACCTCGGTCACTCGCACCGACGTCGAGCGGGCCGATTAAGGTCTAATTCGAAGAACTTGCCCTCGGGGAGCGAAGTTTCGTAAGATGGAGAGTTCCCTGCGAGCCCGCGGGGCTACTGTGAAGATTTCGCTGAAGGAATAACCTTGAAGACGTACTCACCAAAACCGGCCGAGTTGACCCGCGACTGGCTGGTCATCGATGCCGAGGGCCTGATCCTCGGGCGCGTTGCCACCGTGGCGGCCTCGTTGCTACGCGGCAAGCACCGTACATTCTTCGCTCCTCACGTGGACACCGGGGACTACGTGATCATCGTCAACGCCGATAAGGTCGTGGTGACGGCCAACAAGGCCGCCCAGAACTTCCACTACCACCACTCCGGTTACCCCGGTGGCCTGCGCGCCACGTCGTGGCAGACCCTCATGGACACCGAACCGGAAAAGCTCGTGGCCGACGCCGTGCGCGGCATGGTGCCCAAGAATCGATTGGGCCGAGCGCAGATGGACAAGCTGTTCGTTTACGCCGGTGCCGAACACCCCCACGCGGCTCAAAAGCCCATCAGTTTTGACACCTCGGCAATTCGCCGAGGCTAAGGAGCGACGTTGACTACACCACTCACCCAAACGACCGGACGACGAAAAGAGGCCGTCGCGCGCGTTCGCCTACGCCCGGGCACCGGCACCATCACCATCAACTCGCGCGCCTTCGACAACTACTTCACCTCCGCCACGCACCGTCAGATGGTCATGGAGCCCCTTCGTCTCATCGACGCCCAACAGACCTACGACATCGACGCCACCATCGAAGGCGGTGGGGTCGCCGGCCAGGCGGGAGCGCTGCGACTCGGCATCTCGCGTTCGCTGCTCAAGATTGACGAGGGTGTTCGACCGTCGCTAAAGAAAGCCGGTCTGCTCACCCGCGACTCGCGCAAGAAGGAGACCAAGAAGTACGGTCTCAAAAAGGCGCGCAAGGCTCCTCAGTACTCCAAGCGGTAATGGCTCTTCCCGTGCGATTCGGCACGGACGGCATTCGCGGGCGCGCCAGCGACGAGATTACCGTCGACTTGGCGTACCGCCTGGGTCGGGCCGTCGCGAGCGTCTTCTCGGTGCCCATCTACGTCGGCTACGACACCCGCGAAAGCTCACCCCCCCTCGCGGCGGCGGTGCTGGCTGGGCTTCACGACGGCGGCGCCACGGGGGTCAACCTTGGCTACTTCACGACACCCGGAGTCGCGGTCATTGCCTTGCAACGTGGTGGCGCCGGAATTGTCGTGTCGGCGTCGCACAACCCCTACTACGACAACGGCCTCAAGGTCCTCGGCATCGGGGGATCGAAGCTGGACCACGCGACCGAAGCGGCCGTCGAGTCGGCGCTCAACGTGGCCGAAAGTCCCGCGACCACCGAGTTCGACACGGTGGCCATTGACGAGACCGCGGAACGCGACTACGTCAATCACCTGCGCTACTTAGCGCCGGTCGACCTGTCGTCGCTGCGCCTCGTCGTGGACTGCGCGAACGGCGCCGCCTCGCACGTCGCGCGCGAGCTCTTCGCCACGACCCGGGCCACGATCACGATGATGCACGACCAGCCCGACGGTCGCAACATCAACGTGGACTCCGGATCAACGCACGTCGAGAGCCTGGTGGAGGCCGTGCGCGAGAGCGGCGCGGACGTGGGCCTAGCCTTTGACGGCGACGCCGATCGGCTCATCGCCG
>JAOBWI010000077.1 GCA_025463285.1 Acidimicrobiaceae bacterium
GATGTGACACCAGAGTCCGGGCGACATTGAATTCGTCAAGTTAACGTTGAGCACAATGCCGGCCCGCATCGACCACGTTGAGCTTTCCAAGCGCACCCTTCGCGACCGGGCAGCTGCGTTCGCCGCCAAGCACGCCGACGACTCCAGCGAAATGGCCGAGCGCCAGATCTTCTGGAACGACCTCTTCTCCATCTTCGGTCGCGAGGTCAAGGAGGTTGGACGCTTTGAGCGTGCGGTGCGCCGCCTTTCCACCGGACGCCATGGTTGGATCGATCTGCTGGTACCTGGCGACATGGCAGTCGAGCACAAGAGCCTGGGAGAGAACCTTGACGACGCCATGACCCAGCTCTTTGACTATCTCGACGACCTCCAGCCGGCGGCCGCGCCGTGGTTGGTGGTGGCCTGCGACTTCCAAACCTTCTTCTGGCAGGACCTGCGAGCTGGAACCGAGGGGCGCTTCACCCTGGCCGAGCTACCTGATCACATCGAGCTCTTCTGGTGGCTAGCCGGGCACGGGGCGTCCTCGGTCTTCGAGGACGAGGAGGAGGCCAACCTGGTCGCCACCGGGTATATGGCCACCCTGCACGACTCAGTACTGGCCAGTGGCTACGATCCTCACGCTCTTCGCGAGTGGCTGACTCGGATCCTCTTCTGTCTCTTCGCCGATGACACCGCCGTCTGGGACAAGGACGCCTTCAAGAACCACATCTTTCTCAATACGCGAGCCGACGGCGCTGATCTCGGACCAACCCTTGCGTACCTCTTCCAAGTTCTGAACACTCGTCCCGAGGACCTGCCTGCCAATCTGGATGAGGACCTAGCCGCCTTCACCTACATCAATGGCGACCTGTTCGCGACGACCCTGCCGATTCCGAGCTGCGACGAAGCGACGCGCGACGCGCTGTTGGCTGCGTGTAAGTTCGACTGGTCGGCCATCAGCCCCGCCATCTTCGGCTCGATGTTCCAGAACGTGATGACACCGGCGGAGCGGCGCCACCTCGGCGCCCACTACACCACTGAGGAGAACATACTCAAGACGATCCGCCCGATGTTCGTGGATGCTCTCGATGAGGAGCTAGCGGCGATACGGGTGACCTCGAGCGCCCAGAGCCACGCGGCACTCACTGCCTTTCACGACAAACTGGCCGGCCTGACTTTCCTGGACCCAGCCTGCGGCTGTGGCAACTTCCTCGTCATTGCCTACCGCGAGATCCGCCGGCTCGAGACCGAAGTGCTGCGCTCCATGCGAACGCAAGGGGTCTCCTCAGTGACACCGGCCATGGACGTCGCCCACTTCCTCAAGGTCACAGTTGGCCAGTTCTATGGCATCGAGATTGAGGAGTTCCCCGCGCGCATCGCTCGCACGGCGCTCTACCTGATGGACCACAAGGCGAACCGGGAGTTCTCGATCGAGTTCGGCGAGTACTTCGCGCGCTTTCCCATCCCAACGTCGCCGCACATCCGCATCGACAACGCGTTGCGCATCGACTGGAACGACGTGCTCACCGCCGAGCGCGCCAACTACGTCTTCGGTAACCCACCATTCCTTGGCAAGCAACAGCGCAACGACGAGCAACAAGAGGACATGAGCATCGTCTTCGCCGGTGAGCAAGGAACAGGAGTACTCGACTATGTCGCCGCTTGGTACAAGCACTCGATGGACTACGCCGGAACCCGCCCGATCCAGTTCGCGTACGTTTCCACAAACTCCATCACCCAAGGCGAACAGGTCCCGGCTCTGTGGCGGTCCTTCTACCACCGTGGCTTCGAGATCACCTTTGCGCACCGAACCTTCGCGTGGTCGAGCGAGGCCCGAGGCAGAGCACATGTTCACTGCGTCATCGTCGGCTTTGCCTATACGGGCGCTCGCCCAGGAACACGCGCCCTTTTCGACTACCCCGACATTGCTGGAGAACCGGTCAAGGAGATGGCCCGCGAGATCAATTGCTACCTGGCACCTGGTCCCGCAACCATCGTCGAGCGCCGGAGCGCGCCGTTCGACCCGGAACTGCCGACAGTTGCCTTTGGTTCGATGCCTAACGACGGCGGGTGCCTCATCCTCTCGACAGAGGAAGCTGACCAGTTGCGTTCGGGCGCAGACCCCGTTGCAGCTAACTACCTTCGCAAGCTCGTGGGTGCGGATGATCTGCTCAGCGGCGTCGTGCGCTGGTGCCTCTGGCTGAAGGACGCGCGGCCCGGTGACATCACAGCGTCGGCCTTCCTTCGCGAGCGCGTCGCGGCGGTACGCGAGTACCGCCTGCATAGCGCCAGGGCCCAAACCAGGTTCCTGGCCGAGACGCCGTCATTGTTTGGGGAGATCCGCCAACCCGATGGTCCGTACCTATGCATCCCACGTCACAGCTCCGAGAAACGGCGATTGGTGCCGATGGCCTTCGTCGAGGACGGCTCCATCGCTCACGACTCGACACTCACAGTCGAGGACGCCCCACGCTGGCTGTTCGCCATTCTGCAGTCTTCGATGTTCATGGCCTGGGTGCGGGCAGTTTCGGGGAAACTCGAAAGTCGACTTCGCATCAGCGCCGCGGTCGTATACAACACCTTCCCATTCCCTGAGCTCAACGACGACCAGCGCGGCGCGCTCTACAGAGTCGGCCAGCGCATCCTTGACGTGCGGGGCGAATTCCCCGACGCTACGCTCGCTGACCTCTACAGCCCGCTCGCCATGCCCGAGCTACTGGTGCGCGCCCATGATGAACTTGACCGGCTCGTCGTGTCAATCTTCGCCGGTCGACGCCAACTCGCCCTGGAGGCTGACCGGCTCGGAGTTCTCTTCGAGCGCTACGAGCAACTCCAGTCGCCACTGCTCGCTGCTGCCGCTGCGCAAAGGCCGCGGAGAACTCGAAGGTGACCACACCGTCAGGCACGCCGCTTGAAGTGCTCGAGCGTCGGCTGAAACTCGTGCGTCGAAACATGAATGCGTCGCAGTTCGTGATCAATCTCGACGGCGCTCTGTCCATTTACCAGCCAACACAACCCCCACGATTCCTCTGGGATGCCCGCCTTGGTGCCGATGAGCGAACACTCGCCGGTGTCCACGAGATGGTCCATGCGGTGCTTCATCCGCCCGGGTCGACGCCAGTAGGGAAGAACGAGAGAGTCGTCGAAGAGCGCATCGCGCACTACGTTGCTGGCAGGGCATGTACCCACTACGGCGTCACTGAGTACCTTGTCTTCCTCGAGCGCTGGCCGCTGCAGACATTCGATGTAGAGGGTGGCGAGAGTGAAGGAGTCGAACTGCTGTTCGCCACGCTCGTCGAGACATTCGACAACCCTGATAACCTGCCCGCCTGGCTGGGCAGGGACAACCACAGCTTCGGGATCGCCCCGCTCGCATTGGCTTGGGCGACAGCTTCGCGGAAGCGGGCAACCACCCAGAGGTTGCTTCGGGGTTGTTCAATCGCAATGCCGGAGGCTGCCGGATCGTGACGTTCGAAAAGTTCAAATCATGGTGCTCAAGCGCCTCAGTCCGGGCGCCTCTTTACGCAGGGGCAGAAGACTGCAAGGCTGTTCTCGGTGGCTGACACCAACTTCTACGAATTGTTGGGGCTCCAGCCCACAGCGACTCCCGAGGAGATTCGTGCGGCCTATCGCGCGCTCGTCGTACGAGTACATCCTGACTCCGGTGGCAATGACGCCCTTTTTCGCCAGGTGAACCGTGCGTACGAGGTCCTCATCGATTCGTCAAGGCGCGAAGCGTACGACCGGAACGGCTACGTCGACCAGCGCGATCCTCAGGCAGACGCTCCCGCCCCCGGATGGCGCCGCACCGACAACCAGCCGCCCACGGGACAGCGCACAGCTAGTCCACCGGGCTCAAACGATGACCAAAATTCATCAGGCAAAGTTCCACCGAAGGGCGGGCCCACCACGACACCCCCGCCTGGTTCGGTGACTCCCAACGCTGGAGCTGGGGCAAACAGCAGTGCGCTACGCGCGCGCGCTGCGGCGAATCCGTCCAGGGCGTTGCTGGTCGTGGGCGTGCTTCTGCTGATGTTCGCTTCTGGGTCCGGAGGAGCGAGGTCGACCTTCCTGTTCTTCGGCTTCCTTGCGACCGTCATCGGCTTCGTAGGCGTCTTGGGCCGCCGAAAGGCCGCGCACCGCGCGGCCAATGAGCGCGCCGACATCGTGCGCATCGACTCCATGACCGGGACAGAGTTTGAAAAGCGGCTTGAGGCCGCTTTCGTCCACGTCGGGTACAGCGTGACACACGTTGGCGGACGCGGTGATTTCGGTGCCGACCTAGTACTGGAACTGCCCGGCACCCGAACGGTCGTGCAGGCGAAGCGGTGGACCAACGTGGTGGGACCCGGCGCAGTCCAAGAAGTTGTCGGGAGCCGCAGCTACTACGACGCCCAATACGCGATCGTGGTGACGACCAGTAGTTTCACGAAGGCCGCCATTGAACTTGCGCGGTCCAACAACGTTGAGCTGTGGGACCGATCTCAGCTCATCGAATTCCTCGCCGCTCAGGACCTAGGCCCACCCCGCAAGGGCGCGGCCCTCCTCGGTGATGAACTGCGAGCCGGCGCGCCCACCGCGCTCCGTGGCGGGCTCGTGGTCTTGGCGACGTTGCTGTCCGCCTCAGCCGCCGCCTCGAAGCCTCGGCGGAAGCCCAGGCGAAGGCGGTAG
Organism: Acidimicrobiaceae bacterium; assembly: GCA_025463285.1. Taxonomy (GTDB): domain Bacteria; phylum Actinomycetota; class Acidimicrobiia; order Acidimicrobiales; family RAAP-2; genus RAAP-2. Next base: position 4,651 of record JAOBWI010000077.1, read on the forward strand.
ACGTCACCGTGAGTCCGGCACCTGGAGGCGGCAACCTCGAAGAGGTACGCGGCGGCGGCATCAGTCACCGAGGACCGTCATCGATCGGTTACACGCCTGCGGCTGCGGTGGGCTTCGAGATAGTCCCTGAGGCGGTCCGTTCTCAGCTACGCGCTATGGGCATCATCGGAGTGTCGCAGCTGTGCGCGAGCTGCGAAGAACTCGGGGTACGGCGTCGACCCGACGGCACCCACTATCAGTCCGGCGAGGCGTGGTGGGGCGACGCCACTCGAGCCGTGCTCATGACGCTAAGCAGGGAGATGGTGCAGCGTGGTGGCCGGCAGTTCTCGCCAGGCGGGGCGTGGAGAGTTAGCGGCATGGTGCACCACTTGGGAGATGTTGGTGGACCGGAGAAATCGACCTGGCAATACGATCCTGCGGCGTCGACGGGCAAGAGCGACTCTCCGCCAGTGAAGACCAACGACCCATTGGACTTGCTGCCTCCCGACGTGGCAGCTCCGGTCCGGGGTGGATCGAGCGACGTCTGGTTAGAGACATCTTCGTCAAGCGCCACCGAGTACCTGACAGCCATTCGAGTGCTTGCCAACAAGGTGCTGCAACTTGAGGCCAATCGCACCGCGCGAAGCAAAGCCGCACTTCTTCGCGCGGCGTGGACGTTGACCACCCTCGAGGCGCCAATCACCAAAAGTGTGCCATTCGCCTTCACTATTGATGGGCAAACACTCGCCTCGGGAGCGCGCAATGTGCTCGGCGGCACTCCGCCGGGCGTTCCCCGGCTGCCCGGGGGATAGTGGCTCGCCGGCGGTGGCAAAGCCAATCTTCGTACCAAGCCTTTTCGAACGGTGGGTTTAAAGCTCCACTTTGACTTACATCACTAAATCGAGTTGACGTTTGCGATCAGGGTTTACGGCGGCACATGAGTACGGGGCTCGCAAGCCCGCTACTTCTGGGCCAAATAGGTCGGTTCAGGTTAAACGCGTGTCACGAGTCGAATCAATGGGTTTCTGGGCGCTGGCGCTCTCGACGCCAATCTCAGGTTTGTCGCAAGTTGGCACTGGCATTGGCACTGGATTTCACTCTCATGGAGATGGAGCATCCAATCTCTGACCTCTGGCCTCGCGAAGTTCCAGCGCCCGAAAGAAGGCGCACAGATTCCAGTCCCTGGAGGCGGCGTCCGGATTCGAACCGGAGTACGGGGCTTTGCAGGCCCCTGCCTAACCACTCGGCCACGCCGCCAGAACTGCTCAGCCTACTTTGCCGGGCTAGTGGGACTGCGGGCGACGCGAAAAATGATGGAAGTGGCCGTAACAGATGGCGGCCACGATGAGCACGACCAAGACGGACTTGATGACGGCGGTGAGGAGGCCGATGATGGCAAAGATCACCCACAGGACGATCAACACCAGCACGATCACTCCGAGGTCTTAAGAACCGCCATGGCGTGCCCCACTTCGTAAGCCAATTGTAAGCCAGTAACTCAAAACGCCTCTGTATCCTGTGATGGTGATACGACGATTCGTGCTAACGGGCGCACTCTCCATCACCGTTCTCGCTGGCACGCTCCTCCCGACACTAAGCGCGGGCGCGCTCACCACCTTTCACATCGCGGTGATGTTGCCCTCGACCCTGTCGAATAACTTGCCCCTCCTTCGCCTGCACTTCTCCTCCCCGACTACCGCCCGCCGCTTGCCACCCCTGGTGACTAAGCCCGTCATCGCCACCCGGTGGGAGCAGGTCTCGCCCAACGACGTGCAGGCTGTGCCAACAGTCGCCCTTTCTCCTTCCACGAACTACACAATTAGCGCACCCACGCGAATGAGTTGCCGTCGTTACTGCGCCTTCACTACCCTGCGACCAGCAGTGGCTAGCGTGGCGACGAATCTCACCTGGGAGGCGCAGCTGCTTGCGCAGTTGAACTACCTGCCTCTTACCTTCACGCCCGGCACGACACAGATCGCGCCGTCACAAGAAGTGAACGGAACCTTTACCTGGGCCTACCCCCATCTGCCGCTCACCCTGAGTTCGCAGTGGACCCTCGGTAGTGACAACGTCATTCTCCGCGGTGCTCTTGACACCTTTCAGAGTCAGAACAATCTTCCCGTTACCGGAGAGGCCGACGCCACGACCTGGGCCGATCTGGTGAAGGCCGCCGACAGCGATCGCGTTGATCCCGCCACCTACAACTACGTCGACGTCACCGAGACCGTGCCCGAGACACTGACCCTGTACCACTCGGGCAAGGTGATCTTCACCACGCTGGTTAACACCGGCATTGAGCCGGTCCCCACGGAGCTCGGTACCTACCCCGTGTACGAGCGATTCTTCTCGACCACCATGTCGGGCACCAACCCCGACGGCACCAAGTACGCCGACCCCAATATTCCCTGGGTCTCGTACTTCAACGGCGGCGACGCGCTGCACGGATTCATTCGCTCATCCTACGGCTACCCGCAGAGCCTCGGCTGTGTCGAGATGCCCTTCGCCTCAGCGAAGACCGTCTTTCCCTACACCCCCATCGGCACCCTGGTCACAGTTCGCGCGTAGGTTACGAACGCTCGTCCGGTCCAAAGGCGTGACGACCGCGCTGGGTCGCCACGTCCAGCCCCTCGTCACGAAGTTCACTCGCCGTCCCGACGGCCGTACGGCCGAAGCGTCGACGTACTTCGTCCACGGCGTCGCGCAGCGACTCGTTCTCCACTTGTCGCTGACGCGAGACGGCGAGGGACTTCGCTTTGGGGTCGTTGGTGATGTCCTCTATACCAAAGCTCAACTGCAGGTGATTGTCGTGGCGTTCAAGAAAACCGGAGGCGTGCAGTCCGAGAAGACGCACGGCCAGGGAGAGGTCAACCGACTGCACCAGCGCCTCGGCAATCGCCTCGATGGCGTACTCGTCGTCGAGGCCGAAGGAGAGAGTCTGCGACCTCGAGACGCTGGTGCGATCGTCGAATCGCACCACCACAGTGATGGTGCGCGCGACGCGACCCTTCTCGCGCAACGATCTCGCCACCACGGCCGCGTGAGTTTTGAGGGCTTCGCGCACTTCGTCGAGGCCCCAGAGTGAGCGGGCGAAGGTCTGATCGTGGCCGAGGGATTTGAGTTCTCGATCGACGACGACGTCGCGAACGTCTTCGCCTTTGGCGTACGCCGCCAAGGCCGCAGCCATGGACGGGCCTACGTGGGCCGCCAGGGTCGCTTCGTCGACCCGAGCGAGATCGCGCACCCAGGTGAGACCCAACTGCGCCAATTTCGCTGCGGTGGCCGGTCCTACTCCCCACAGCGCGCGCACTGGCAAGGTGTCAAGCCAGAGGGCCTCTTGTTCGGGGCTCACCCACAACACTCCCGGACCCTCGACCAGTCCACCGAGTTCCACTCGAGGTTTGGACTCTTTGGAGGCGAGCTTGGCGAAGAGTTTGTTCCGACCGAGCCCCACGCCGCAGCGCAGTCCGAGCTCGTGATTGATGCGATGGCGAAGCGTGGCGGCCGCCTCGAGGGGTCGCACCTCGAGGCGTCGAAGACTGCGCAGGTCCGCGAAGACTTCGTCGAGGCCGAGCGGTTCAAAGTCGGGCGTAAGATCACGCACGATGTCGTGGAACGCCCGAGAGTAGGTCTCGTAGCGATCGAAGCGGCCGGGCAGAATGATCAGCCCGGGACAGGCCCGCTTCGCCGTCACACTCGGCATGGCGCTTCGCACGCCGTAGCGACGGGCTTCGTAGCTGGCGCTGGCGATAACCCCGCGCGCACCCCCTCCCCCTACGGCCACCGGCTTTCCGCGCAGCGACGGGTCGTCGAGGATCTCGACCGAGGCGAAGAACGCGTCCAGGTCCACGTGCAGGAGTGGGGCCTCGTCGACCGTCGGGTTCTTAGAAAGCGAGTTCAACGCAGCGAAAGGACTCACCGAAGGCGACGCCCACCGGCCGGCCGGCCTGCTCCGCTCGTTCGTACACCACGTCGCGTATGGCCTCTGCGTCGCCGGCCAACTGCGAGGCGTGCGCCAAAATGGCCTTCACCTTGGTGTCAATGGTCTTTGAGACGTCGGCCACGACGTCGGGTTCGTGGGTGCCACTCAGCAACAAGACGCTGACCTGGTGCGGCGGACCCTGATCCGGGAAGTAGAGCGGCATGGCCGCCGCCGGCGCAACGGCGTCCAGCAAGGCCCAGCCGGTTTCGCGGTGATCTCGATGATTGACGTACACCTCGCCAAAAAACGTCGCCGTGGGATCGGGCCCGAGGACCACCTCCGGCTTGAACGATCGAACGAGACCGACCAACCTTTCACGCAGTTCGAGGGAGTTGGTGACGGTCCCGTCGGGCCAATCGAGCGAAGTGACCGTGCGCGCGCCCAACACATGGGCGGCGCTCTCCAATTCTTCTTTGCGCGTTTCCCTGATAACTGACGCTTCTAGGTGTGGGGAGTGTGATCCCTTGGCGCCGTCACAGATGACGATCAGGTGGACGTCGATCCCTTCGCTCGCCCACTGCGCCATCAGTCCGCCAGCCGCGACGTCGGCGTCGTCAGGGTGCGCGTAGATGGCCAGCGCCGAACTCGGGCGCAGTCGAAGTGCGCGCACGTCTAACCGCGCAGTTTGGGGGCCGTGGTTTTGACCAGCATGCCAATCTCACGAGCAAAATCGTCGGTGCCCTCGAAACCCTTATACACGGACGCGAAGCGCACGTAGGCCACGTCATCGACGTCGCGCAGGGCCTCCAGCGTGGCCATCCCGACCTCTTCACTGGTGACGTCGCGATTCAGGAGCCTCATCGACTCTTCGACGCTCAGCGCTACCCCGTCGAGTACGTCGTCGTCCACCGGACGGTTCTTCGAGGCGGAGCGCACTCCACTCAAAATCTTTTCTCGGACAAAGGGCTCTCGCTCCCCGGAGCGCTTCACCACGTAGAGGACGATCTCTTCGATTCGCTCAAAGGTCGTGAAGCGTTGGGCGCAGTTGGCGCACTCGCGTCGCCGCCGGATGGCCACGCCGTCTTCCGCCAGGCGCGAATCAACCACGCGGTCGTCATCGGCCGAACAAAAGGGACAACGCACAAACTCACGATACACCTGAAACCTTGATTTTTCAGGGGATAAGGACGTGTTCACCAGGCACCACGACGGTCGAACCGAGTTCGTGTACGAGTAGCGAACGGGCCACAGAAGGGTTCGTGGGATTCATCTCACGCGCGAGCGAGTTCAGCGTGTTGCCGGGCTGGACCACGTAGTCCATGCCCGAAGCCAAGGTCGAGGAGTTTGCAAGATCTGTCGAGAGGCCTGCGCCGGTGGTGGCCCCAAAGGTGTGCCCCGGCAGGGCGAGGATGGCCAGCGCGCCCACTAACACCAGCGCCGCCGCCACGCGGCGTCGTCGCTGAAGGACTCGAGCTCGCTCGAGTCGGCGTTGGCGAAGGGAGGGGCCACGGCGAATAACCGGGGTGGCGGGGGCGTAGGACACGAGTCGCAACGCGGGACCGCGAGATATTTCTGGAAAAGCGGGGGCTTCTAGAATCTCCACTGCGGCCATATGTCGCTCCTTTGTCTACGAACACCTGTTCGCTAGCATAGGACGAACAGGTGTTCGGTTGCAAATTATTTTTCCCTTGTGACATCTCCTTCAATCTCAAGGGTTTCGGCTAGCTTTCGCCCCACACGCCCGAATCGTAAATACCTCGCCGAGGGTGCCAGACGGTTCCCTCGCAGGGCCGCCTCGGCGTCGACAAGGTCGCGGGCCAGGCGAATTCGCCCTAGCCGCACGAGCTCCGCGCACTCGCGCGTGAGTTCCTCATCGGGGTGGTCGTGCGAATCAGTCACCTGTCCGTCAGTCACCCACACGACCGGTTCGTTCGCCTGTCGTCGGGCAAGGGCCCATTGGAGCACGGGGCCGTCGACCCCGTTGCCCAGATGGCCAGTGGGAAGCGTCGTAGCGGCGCGACCTCGATCACTAAGGATCCAGGCGTTCGGCAACGATCCGCAGTCACCGGGGCGATGGCTGTAGCCCACCACCAGCGCGTGAGGTGCACGACGAAGCAACGACTCCAACGCCGTGGTGTCGAGCTCCATGGATCCCGACTGATCGATCACGACCACTCCCCCACGACGGGCCACGCGAGTAGAAAATCCACGACGCTGGCTGTCGGTGATGAGTCGACCGGGGTACCTTAGGACTCGTCCCGTACAGGACGATCGATGTCGTTGAATACTCCCCTTCGCGCGATGATCGTGGCGTTCTAACGACTCGTCGAACACGAGCGACGCAAATCGGCCGCTCGGGGGACGTCGGCCACCCACCTCGAGAGAGCGTCGAAACGATCGCAGCTCTTCGGGGTTAGTGGGAACGCGCGCTTCCATGGTTTGAGTAAGCGTTCGTGCCAACACCAGTGTCGAGCTGGCGTAGCCGCTCGGCAAGCCCGCTTCGTCCAATCGCGTCGCGGCCAAGACCTTCGTGCTCTGACTCATGACGGCCACGGCTCGCTTTTTAATCGCACGCATCGCTGGCAACCACTCGGCGCGGCCCTGTCGAATACCGGCCACGTACTCCTTTTCCGCTCCCGTGCCGGCTACGGCCACCAAGAAGCAGATCGCCTCGGGCCAGGACTGCGCTTCGGCAACTCGACGCCCTCCCGGTTTTTCCGTCCCGTCTTTCATCAGCGAAAGGTCGAAGCCGAGTCGAGCGAGAAGCGTGTTGACGCGAAGCTCTTCCGCGCACTCCAGTGCTCGTGGTGACACTTCATCGAGGGCTCGACGTAGGTGCTGGGCGTGGGGACTCACCTGCGCGTGCATCAGTTCGTGCGCGCGAATGACGCGGGCCAGTTCGCTCGACTCCAGCGGCACCTCGAGTACCTGCTCGCCGAGATTGCAACTAGCCGCCCCGCGCATGGTGGAACATTCGTGAACCTGCCACGCGCCCTCTACGTTGTTGTCGTCGCGTCGGCTGAGAAGTTCCGGAAAGATCACCCCGTTCACGACGACACCGCGCCGATGGCCAGGGCGTCCAGCACACTTTGGGCCGCGCTGTCACCGAAGACCAACTGCGCGGCCCTGGGCGCGCCGTGGTGTCGACGCAGGTCGTCAAAGGCGTAGAAACTCCGAAGCGATATTCGTCGGTGTTCCGGACCGAGAGATCCGGCCAAGGCCGGTTGGCGAAGATCGCCGCTCAGACTCGCGAGCGCCGCGGGGTGCGGACGATCAATGCGAATGCTGACCGGAAAGCGGTCGCGTAGAGCCCGGGGGATCTCCTCGAGATCCTCGATGTTCGACGTCATGACCACCGAGAACTCGGGGCCAGGTCGGACCCACTCCAAGGTGTCGGGATTCCTCCAGGTGGCTGAAGCGGGCGAATCGGTCATGGCGAGGAGTGTCGAGAGCGCGTCACCGCACGCGTGATCAACTTCGTCGAGCACTAGTCGCCCTCCGCGACCGTCCACGCCGCGCCAGGCGCGAATGGCCGGACCTTCGCGCCACTCGAAGTGACCTTCGCGCGAAGGAATCCATGTTCCGGTCACCTCGCCCGACGTCAGATCTTCGGTACAGATGATCCGTTCGGCACTGGCTTCGCCCACCGCGAAGTGAAGGGCCCCAAACGTCTTTCCCGTTCCGGGAGGGCCATAGAGAAGAATCCTCGACAGACCACTCGCCACGACGTCCTCGAAGTCTCGCCAACACTGCCCCACCGTCTCATTTGCTTGCATCACGCCTCCTTTGAAATCGTCCCAACGGTCGGAGCCTCAAAACAAAGCGAACAGGTGTTTGAGTTCAGGATTAATACCGTGTAACCTACGAACAACTGTTCGTCTAACGGAGGATCCCATGGCCGAAGTCCTTACCCCAATGCGTCGCCAGATCCTGGAGTTCATTGCTTCGTGTCAGCGTGAACGGGGCTTTCCCCCCACCATCCGAGAGATCGGCGAAGAGGTGGGTCTCTCCTCCTCAGCCACCGTGGCCAACCACATCACCGTCTTGAAGGACGCGGGATACATCGAAAAGAATCCCCAGCAGCCCCGAACCCTCACCGTACGTCTCGACACGGCCAACCCCGCTCCCGAACAGCACATCCGCCACATCCCCTTCGTCGGGGACATCGCCGCAGGTACCGATGTATTGGCCAGCGAGACCACTCACGAGATGATGTCCATGCCCGAACAGTTCGCGGGACGAGGCGACAGTTTCGTTCTCCAAGTGCGCGGCGACTCCATGATTGACGCGGGCATCTTGTCGGGCGACTTCATTGTGGTGCAGCGAGAGAGCACGGCCCGCTCTGGCGAGATCGTGGTCGCCGGTATTCCCGGCGACGAGGCGACCGTGAAGCGCTTCTTCCCCCAAGGCTCACGGATCATCTTGCAACCAGAAAACTCATCCATGCAGCCCATGGACTTCGACTCACACGATGTGGTGATTTACGGACGCGTCATCTCGGTCCTGCGGCACTACTAAGACAGCGGCTCAGGCGAGCCAGGACCGCAGCACGCTCTCGAACTCCTCGAGTTGACCCAGAGAAATATGTTCGTCACTGCGATGAGCGAGGAGGGGGTCTCCAGCTCCGAAGTTCGCCGCCGGAATATTTCGTTCTTGAAATGTCGCCACGTCGGTCCAACCAACCTTGCCCGTGGGCGCCTTGCCGCTGCGACGAACCAGGTCCGCCAGGCGTTCGTTGTCCAGTGACGGCGGAGCGTTCGGCGCCCAATCGAGCACCTCGAACGTGTCGCCCTCTTCGAGGACGTCTCCCAGGTACTCGCGCAACCAACTGACCGCTTCATCTTTCGTTCTATCCGGCGCCACTCGATGGTTCAAGGTGATCACGGCCGAGTCGGGCACCACGTTGGGGGCTACTCCCCCTTCCACGGCCACGGCCTGTAACTGCTCGACGTAGTCCACTCCCTCGAGCGACACCGTTCTCGGACGATAGGCCGACACGTGATCGATCAGTCCTCCCAAACGATGAATGGCGTTCAGCCCCGTGTAGGGCCGGGCCGTGTGCGCTCTTCGGCCCTTGAGCGTGACGCCGACTTTCAAGGTGCCCTGACATCCCGCTTCCACCACGGCGTTGGTCGGCTCGCAGAGAATCGCCACGTCCCCCTCTAAGAGATCGGGACGGAGTTCGGCGATCTCTAACAACCCCGACTGCTTTCTCGAGATCTCTTCTCGGGCGTAAAAGACCCAGGTCACTTCGAGGGATCGAGGCGTGGGGTCAACGGCCAGGGCCATCATGACGGCCAGTGAGCCCTTCATGTCACACGCCCCCACCCCTCGCAGCTCGTCGCCCGCGATCACCGAGCTCGCCGCGTCACCCGGCACGGTGTCCAGGTGACCGGCCACCACCACGCGCGTCGCGTGGTGTCCCGTGGTGCGCGCCACGACGTTGTCGCCCACGCGCTCTACCTCCAAAAAAGAAGCACGGCGAAGCTGAGCCTCCACGTGCGCAGCCAGCGCCGCTTCGTGGCGACTGACTGACGAGATCGACACCAAGGCGTAGGTGTCGTCGAGTCGCGTCACGTTGAGACGCCGTGATCGCGCAGGATGTCGTTGAGCGCCACCTTGTTGTGTCGTTCGCCCTCACTTAAGCGTTTGATAATCAAGACACAGGGCAGAAAAAACTCTCCGCCGCTGTACTCTCGCCGGCGACTGGCCGATACGGCCACGCAGAAGTCGGGCACGTGGCCTCGCGACACCTCCTCGCCGCTCTCGGCATCGATCACCGGAATGGAGGGATTCAAGATGGTGCCCGATCCGATCACCGCCCCGCGTCCGACTCGCGCGCCCTCGGTGATCATGCAACGACTACCAATGAAAGCGTCGTCTTCCACCACGACCGGAACCGCGTTGGGAGGTTCGAGCACCCCGCCAATGCCAACGCCCCCGGCCAGATGAACGTTCGCGCCGATCTGAGCGCAACTGCCGACCGTGGCCCAGGTGTCGACCATGGTCCCCGGTCCCACCCACGCGCCCACGTTGACAAAACTGGGCATCAGGATCACCCCGGGGCCGATAAAACTTCCCCGCCGCGCGATCGCGCCGGGCACCGCGCGCACCCCGCGACGCTCGTAGTCGTTCTTTAGCTCCAGCTTGTCGAGGTACTCAAAGGGTCCGACGTCAATTTTCTCCATGACCCGCAAGCGAAACAGCAAGAGGATGGCCTGTTTCACCCACTCATTCACCACCACGTCACCGTGATCGTCAATGTCGGCCACGCGCAGTTGGCCGTCGTCCAGTTTGGTGATCACCAGCTCCACGTCGCGACGCGCCTCGAGGTTGTCGGGGGTGATCTGGGAGATCTCGCCAAACCACTTACCGATGCGTGTTTCTAGATCACTCATCTATTCATCGTACCGGTGGCCTTAGGTGGCTCCTAGACGTGAGGCGACCAACTCGAGTCGTTCATCGGGTTGGACCATCGCCAGTCGAACGAAGTTCTTTCCCGCCTCGCCGTAGAGTTCACCGGGGCTACCGACTAGTCCGGACGTTTCGGCGAGCAGAGTCGCCAATTCCCAACCGTCCAGACCCTCCTTGGTGCACCAGAGATAGAAGGAGCCTTCCGGCGTCGGGGCGTCGACGCCGATGCGCTGCAGCGCTCGACTCAAAAGTTCGAGACGACGCCAATAGCGGGTGCGCTGGACTTCGACGTGCGCGTCGTCGCCGTAGGCCAAAGCGACGGCCGCCTGCACCGGGCCGGGCACCATCAGCCCCGCGTGCTGGCGAACGCTTCGTAAATACGTCACGATCGAGGCGTCGCCGGCGTAGAAGCCCGCTCGCACCCCGGCCAGGTTGGAGCGCTTCGAGATGGAGTGCAACGCCAGCACGCCGTCTGGACCGTGTTCGAGTATCGATCGCGCCGGTGAGATCCAGGTGAACTCCGCATAGCACTCGTCACTGGCGATGAGGACCCCGTGCGTTCGCCCCCAGCGGGCTAGTCCCTCGAGGTCATCGAGGTAGCCGGTCGGATTCGACGGAGAGTTGCTCCATAACACCAGGGCGCGATCGATATCGCTCGGGTCAATGGAGGACAGGTCGAGTTTCCCTTTCACCATCCGCACCGGCACCGAGCGCAGTCCCGCCAACGTCGCCCCCATGGCGTAGGTGGGATAGCTCATCGAGGGGTAGAGCACCGTGTCGCGTGTCGGAGTTCGTAGGTGCAGGTAGCCCGCCAAGGAGGCCACGAACTCTTTGGTCCCCACGCACGCGGCGAGAGCGTCCGCGGGAAGATCGACTTCGAAACGTCGCTTCATCCACCCCACGGCCGAGTCGCGAAAGTCACTGGTTCCAGCGGAGGGCGGGTACCCCCTCGCCCCGACCCCACGAGCCAGTTCCTCGATGACAAATTCCGGTGGCGGATCGATCGGCGTTCCTATCGAGCAGTCGATGGGTCCGCCGTCAAAAACCGAGGCCGAGCGCTTGAGTCCGTCGAGTCGCTCGTAAGGATAGGGCGGCGGCTCAAAGCTCACGCCGAGACCCGCCACTCACGAAAGCGCGCCGCGCCGACCGCGTCGAGCACCACGTGAATCAACACTCCCTCATTGCTCACCGACGTGTCCAGCACGTCGCCTTCGCGGTGCGCCGCCGCCAACAGGTCGCCCCGGTCCAGAGGAAGTTGCAAGGTCAGGACGCGGTCGCGCGAGCGCAGTCGCTCGCCAATGGCGCTGACCACTTCTTCTAGGTTCTCGCCCGTCGCCGCCGAGACCCAGACGCTGCCCTCGTAGAGCTTCGCTAAGTCCTTCGCCCGCGATCCCGGGAGATCGGCTTTATTAAAGACCAGTAGCTCGGGCACCTGATCGGCCTCTATCTCCACCAACACGTCGCGCACCGCGGCGATCTGTTCTTCGGCGTAGTCGCTGGCTCCGTCGACCACGTGAACGAGCAAGTCGGCCAACTGAACCGACTTGAGCGTGCTCATGAAGGCTTCGACCAGTTCGTGGGGCAGGTTGGAGATGAAGCCCACGGTGTCGGTGAACAGGACGGTCTCGCCACCGGGCAACTGGCGTTGTCTCGTCCGCGGGTCCAGCGTGACAAAGAGGCGGTCTTCGACCACGACGTGCGCGTCGGTGAGTGCGTTGAGCATCGACGACTTTCCGGCGTTGGTGTAGCCGACCAGGGTGACCTCGCGGTGTCGCCCACGGTCCCGGCCCTGGCGCTGCACTTGGCGGGTGCGATCGATCTGTTTGAGCTCTTTGCGGATGTGATGAATGCGCTGAACCAGTCGACGACGGTCCACCTCGAGCTGCGTCTCACCCGGTCCGCGAGTACCGATGCCGCCAGCTTGTTGCGAGAGTGATCCGCCGGCGCGGCGGAGTCGTGGTAGTCGGTACTCGAGCAGGGCCAGTTCGACCTGGGCCTTGCCCTCGGGGGTGCGGGCGTTCTGGGCGAAGATGTCCAAGATGACGGCGGTGCGGTCGATCGCCGTCCGACCCAAAATCTTTTCGAGGTTTCTCTGCTGGGCCGGCGAGAGGTTGTGTTCAAAGACCACCGTGTCGGCGTCCAGCGCCAGGCAGATCTGTCGCAGTTCGTGGACCTTGCCCGAACCGAGGAACGTCGCGGGATCGGGACTCTCGCGGCGTTGAACGATACGCGCCACCACGTCGGCGCCCGCCGTATCGACGAGCAAAGCTAACTCGTCCAGTTGTTGATCCAGCGCCTCCTGGCTCACGCCGGGAAAGAGCACGCCCACCAGCACGATCTTCTCTCGAAAGGAACGATCGATGAGGGTGCTGGGAATATACGTCAAGCCGCGAGCCACTCCACGTCGGCTATGAACTCGACCGGACCGCTCAAGGTCGCGTGGGATCCACTCAGTACCACGCGCAAGGGGCCACCCGGATTCTCCACCATCACCTCACTTGAGCTGAGGCCAGCTTCGCGCGCGATCATCGCCACCGCGCAGGTTCCCGTTCCACAGGCCTGGGTCCAGCCCACGCCGCGTTCGATCACTCGAATGCTCAAATGATCCTCTCCCAGCACGGTGAGAAACTCCACGTTGGCACCCCCTACCTGCGCCCTCAGTTTCTCGGCCACCTCTTCGCGCGCGCTGCGATTCCACTCGACTCGGTCGAGGACCACCACGTGGGGATTACCGACGTTGGCCACGCCCAGCGTCCCTTCGAGGGGCTCACCCATAGTGACTTCTCCCATGGCCACGCTGGCGTACCCCGAGGTACCGTGCATCTGGAGAGACACGGTGCGTCGCCCGGCCAGGGTGGCCACGTCGAGGTGGTCAAAACTGGCGCTGGTAAAGCGTCGAACGGCGGCGGCCAGACAGCGAATACCGTTGCCCGACATCTCAGCGATCGACCCGTCGGCGTTAAAGAGGGTCATCGACACGGGCGACTCCAACGCCGCCACCAACACGCCGTCGGCCCCGACGCCGGTCGTACGGTGACAGATCGCGCGAACCCGCGACGGCGTCCACCACTCGGCGTACCCCGGCTGCTGGACGTCAATGAGGAAGTCGTTTCCCGCCCCGTGCCACTTTTGAAGACTGCGAAACGTCACTGGCCTAGTCTCGCACGAAGGTCTCTGAGCGGCTCAACAGGTCCTCCACGCGTTGACGCGCTGCGCCCAGGTCGTCGAACCACTCCACGCGCGGGTCGCGTCGAAACCAGGAGCGCTGACGACGAGCGAGTCGGCGGCTCTGGGTGATGGCGTCATTGACGCAGGTCGTAAGATCGGCGCCCTCTTCGAGGTGGCGCAGTAGTTCGCGGTACCCCACGGCCTGGCGCGCGGTGCGACTCAGCCCGCCCGGCGCGGCGGCCAGGTCCGCCACTTCTTCTAACAGACCCTGGTCCATCCAGGCGCGAAAACGAGCGGCCAGGCGTTCGTCCAGCACCTCGCTCGGAACGTCGAGTCCAATCTGCACCACCCGCACGGGTCCGTAGGTTAAGAGACCCTGGCCGTACGAGGAGAACGCTCGTCCCGAGCCCAGGGTGACTTCGAGGGCCCGCACTACTCTTCGTTCGTTCAACGCGTCGATCCGACTGGCCGCCAGCGGGTCGCGCTCGGTGAGTTCACGGTAGAGCCCCGCGAGGTCGAATCGAGCGCGCTCGTCAAGCCCCCGTCGAACGTCGGGGTATCGACCCGGTATGTCGAGGTCATCAATCACCGCTCGACCGTAAAGCCCCGTCCCGCCCACGTAGAGCACGTCAGAGCCCCGGGCCCACGCCTCGCGGGTGGCCTGGCGCGCGGCGCGCTGGAACTGAGCGACGGTGAACTCCTCACTCGCCTCGACCAGATCCAGCAGGTGATAGGGGACCTCGTTTCGGTCGGACTTCGTGGGTTTGGCGGTGCCGATATCCATTCCCCGATAGACGCTCATGGCGTCCACGCTCACGATCTCCACGCCTCCTAGGTCCCGCGCCAACTGGTGGGCGAAAGCTGACTTGCCCGAGGCGGTGGGCCCGACCAGGGCGACGGAGCGTCCGGTGGGGCTCACCTAGAAGAGAGGAGCGGCACGCGGATCTTGTGTCGCGGGGCCCTCAGCACCTCGACCATCTCGCCGAGCAAGTGATACGGCGCCCCGTAGGTCACATCCACGCTCACCAACGATCCGGCCCGAGCGGCCCCTTCACTGAGGGGAAAGTGAATCAACTTGCCTTGGCGAGTGCGACCAGAGAGCATCTGCTCGTTGCGCCGCGAGGGACCTTCGACCAGCACTTCTTCTCGTCGACCGACCCGGGCTTGGTGTCGTCGTAAGGCCGAGCGATCAGTGACGTCCTTTAATCGTTCGAAACGTTCCTTGATGACGTCGTCGCTCACGAAGGCGTCCCGCATATCGGCCGCTCTTGTTCCTTCGCGGGGCGAGAAGATAAAGGTGTAGGCGAGATCGAACTCACAGGCCGCCACAACGGCCAGCGTCTCATCGAACTCCTCGTCGGTTTCACCGGGAAAGCCGACGATGAGATCGGTCGTCACCGCCAGGTCCGCAACGGCCGCGCGCGCCGCCGCCAAGGTGGCGACGTAGCGTTCGACTTTGTAGCCGCGACGCATGGCCGACAGCACGCGGTTGGAGCCCGACTGCAAGGGGAGGTGCAGTTGAGTACAGACCGTGGGCGTTTCGGCCATGGCGGCGATGGTCTCTGAACTGAGGTCCTTGGGGTGCGGACTGGTAAAGCGAATGCGTTCGATGCCGGGCACCTGGCCGAGCGCGCGCAACAGTTCCGCGAAGAGGGGACGGCGTCGCGTGAGGTCCCGGCCGTAGGAGTTCACGTTCTGGCCGAGCACGGTGATCTCACTCACTCCCGACGAGGCCAGCATGGTGGCCTCCTCAATGAGATCGCCCAGAGGACGCGAGATCTCTCCCCCGCGCACGCTGGGCACGATGCAGTAGGCGCACGTATTGTCACAGCCCGTTTGAATGGTCATCCACGCGGCGAAGGGAAGTTCGCGCACCGCATAGAGGGCGGGCGCCATGTCGCGACTGGCGAGAGGGTCGGGCGCGTCGAGCACTTCGACTAGAGGACCTTCGCTGACGCTGCGACGAAGCAGCGAGGGCGCCGAGGCCAGGTTGTGGGTGCCAAAGACCACGTCCACCCAGTTGGCCCGTTGCAGAACCGCGCCTCGATCTTTTTGGGCCATGCAGCCCCCGACGGCGATTTGCAGCTCGGGACGTTCTTCTTTGAGGGCCTTTAGCTGGCCAAGCGCGCTGTAGAGCTTCAGGTCGGCGTTCTCACGAATGGTGCAAGTATTGAGCACGATCACGTCGGCTTCGGCCTCACTGGTCGCGCGCACCATGCCGTCGGCCACGAAGAGACCGGCCAATCGCTCGGAGTCGTGTTCGTTCATTTGGCAGCCAAACGTGCGTATGGCAAACGTTTTGGGCGACGACACCCTCCAAGCCTACTGAGCCAGTTCGCTCTCACTCACGGTCGCGTGGTACATGACACCGGCCCCCGCCGTCACCACGCAGACCAGGCCCACCACGTCCCACGCACTGATCTTTTGACTCAGGAGAATCCAGCCGACGATAAAGGCCACCGCGGGATCCGCGGCCATCAGTACTCCGGCGACGGAGGGCTTCAGCCGACGCAGACCTTGCAGTTCCGCGCCAAAGCCCAGCACGATGGCCATCACCGCCACCAGAGCGAGTCGAGCGAGGGTGCTCGGATGTTCGCTCAACTGCGCGGAGGTTCCCAGTGAAAAGGGCAGCGTGAGGAGGGCCGCCACGGACATAGAGACAGCCAGTCCCTCGAATCCTTTCGTGGTGGCGCCAACTTGTTTCGAGGCGTAGACGTAGGTGGCCCAGCCCACGCCCGATCCCGCGGCGAAAAGGACACCTTCGAGGGTGAGACCGTTCCCGGGGCGAGTGAGAGCCACCACGCCCAGTCCCGCGAGCACCACCAAGGCGAGGTGGCGCGGGGTGCGCTTGGCGACTGCGGCCACGCAGAACGGCCCGAGGTACTCAATGGCGACCGCGCCACCCAAAGGAATGCGCGCGATCGCTTGATAGAAACATTGATTCATGACCGCGGTGGTCGCCCCCAGTGCCAGAGCGCCGAGCCACTGGTACGTCGTCCAGTGACGAACCTTCGGCCTCGTGAGGGCCAGTAACACGAGAGCCCCGAGCAGAAAACGCCACGCGCTGGTGGCGGAGGGACCGAGCACGGGAAAGGCCCGCGTCACGATGGCCGCGCTCCACTGAATCAAGGTGGCCCCGAGCATCAAAAAGCCCGCGCCGCGCAGCGTCGTGCCGGTGACCTCGAACTCTCTCGAGTTCAACGCGTGACCAGCCCGACGCGGTCAGCGTCGAGCAGGAAGACCTCTCCGGGAAGTGACTGGGCGTGCAAGAACTCCTTGGCCGCCGTCGCCACGTCGTTCGCCGTTTCGTTCGTCACGAGACCCAACATGGAAGGACCCGCGCCCGACCAACACGACGCCGCGGCGCCGCTCTCTCGCAGTAACGCCAACAGCGGTCCAGCGAAGTTCAACAAGCTGCTTCGGTGGGGCTGGTGTAGATAGTCGTCCATCGATGACGCCACGAACTCGCGATGATTCGCCAAGCCCGCGATCAGGAGACCCAGGGCGTTCAAATTCTTTACGGCGTCGCTGAAGGGCACGACGGCCGGCAGAACTTGGCGGGCGTCTGCGGTAGAGAGTTCTTCGTCGGGTACCACCACCACGAAACGCCAGGTGTCATCGAGGGGCAGTTGGCGAGCGATGACGCCGTCGGGGTCTCCCAGCCCGGCCACCACCAGACCTCCGAGCACCGACGCGGCCGCGTTCTCCGCGTGGCCGTCGACTCCCGTGGCGACTTCGAGCGGACTCTTGGCACCGGCCGCGGCCGCGGCGGCCACCGCCAGGGCGGCTGACGAACCAAGACCGCGCGACACGGGAATAGAAGAGGTGACGCGCATCGAGAAATTGGTGTGTCCAAGAACGCTCGCCGCGACGCGCACGCCCAAGTGGCGCTCGTCGTCGTAGCGACCAGCGCCGCAACCGTCGCTCGCGATGCTGAGACTGTCGGCGGGCTCTAAGGACACGTCCACGTAGAGCGACAGGGCCACGGCCAGCGTGTCAAAACCGGGCCCCAGGTTGGCCGAACTGGCGGGCGCTCGCGCGAACATCAGGTTTAGCGTAGGCGCTGGAGCAACGTCGGCGGAGCGAGAGTACCGAGCGCGCGCAAGGTAAATGTCCGCGTGGTGAGTCCGATCACGTGCAGTTCGCCCACCGCTTCACCACGACGTACGCGTGAGGTGAAGGTTCGCACCTGGACGTGAATCGTGGGCGCGCCTTGGGCCGGCCACCACCAGAGCGCGTGCGGCGAGGTGAGTCCGAAGGCCACCCGGCGAGAGCCCCAGGAGATCGAGCCGATGACCTGATCTTTTTGGAAGACGTAACTCACTCGAGCGCCCACCGCCGAGTTGTCGAGGGCCAGCGCCGCCTCGCCGGCGGGGGTGAGTAAATTACCGCCCTCTTGTCCGAGGACCACGGCGTAGGCCACGCGGGTGGACGTCCCGTCCTGGAAGGTCATGGCCATCACATCGCAGCCTCCGGCCGCACTGGTACGACCCGATTTCACGCCGATGACGTTGTCGTAGCCGACGAAGGGGGTGTACGAGGTCACGGTGCCGGCGAAGGGCAGCGTCACGCTCGGCTGCACCACGATGGAGCGAACGAGAGGTGACTCCATTAACAACGTGGCCAGACGAGCCTGATCGAGCGCCGTAGAGACCGACTGGGGTGAGTAGCCCGTGACGTCGGCGTAGTACGTGCTCGTCAACCCCAGCGCGGTCGCCTCTTCATTCATGTCGGCGATGAACGTTTCGTTGGAGCCGGCCACCATGGAGGCCAGCACCACGGCGTAGTTGCCCGCCGAGTGAACGAGAAGCCCGTTCAACAGATCGCTCTCGCAGAGTTGTTCACCCACCTCCACCGGCACGCTGGACTCGTCGATGCCCACCAGTTGCTGATAGGTCTCGACGTCACCCTCTGTCACGATGTGACAGGGCCCCGTCTCGCCCATACTGAGCGGCAGTAGTTTCAGCGCGACGTAGGCGGTCATCATTTTGGTCAGGCTGGCGATCGGCACCACGTGGTTGTGATGGCTCACCAGGACCCCCAGGGCCGGAACGTCGAGGGCCGCCGATCCCACGCTCGGCCACTGCAACGTCGCGTCGGGCGAGGTCGAAGCGACGGCCCTCAACGTGACGTGGGTAACCGAACGCGGGTGTAGCAAAGGGATCTGTAGACCCACGATGATCGCCGAGGCGAGAACGAGACCAACCACGAGGCCAACGAGACGGCCAAAGAGGCCGCGCAGGGCTGGTCGGCGTGAGGAGGCGGAGCGTGACAAGTAGTTACAGCGAGGTCTGTTGGTCGTACTCTTCGGGCGTCGTCAGAACTTTTCGAGCCTTCGAGCCGTCGCCCGGGGCGACCACTCCTTCTTCTTCGAGTTGGTCCATGATACGCCCCGCTCGCGCGAAGCCCACGCGCAACTTGCGCTGCAGCATCGACGTCGACCCCGACTGTGTTCGAATGACGAGGTCACGGGCTTGACGAAGGATCTCGTCATCGTCTCCGCCCCCGCCCGACGACGAACCACGATGGCTCGGGATGTCGAGGGCGACCACCGTCTCAGCGCGCCCACCCTGGGCTCGCCACGCCTGAACGACTCGTCGAACTTCGCCCTCCGACACCCACGGCGACTGAAGTCGACGAGCGATGCTGCTCGACGCGGTGACGATCAACATGTCGCCCTTACCAATGAGTCGCTCGGCCCCCGCCTGGTCCAAAATGACGCGGCTATCGGCCAGCGAGGAGACGGCGAAGGCCATGCGGCTTGGAATATTGGCTTTGATGACACCGGTAATTACGTCGACACTGGGGCGCTGCGTGGCGAGCACGAGATGAATACCGACGGCGCGCGCCATCTGGGCAATGCGCACCACCGACTCTTCGACGTCGCGGGCCGCCACCATCATCAAGTCGTTCAACTCATCGACCACGATCACGACGTACGGTAACTCTTCGGGTCCCGGTGCGGATATGGCGTCCGAAGGAAGACCGGTCGCGCGCTCTATCGCCTCGCCCACTAGTTCGCTGGTCGTCGGCGCCGGCGTTAACTCCCCGTTGGCGATCATGAGGTGGTAGCTGGTGATGTCACGGGCGCCACTCTCGGCCAAGAGGTCATAGCGCCGCTCCATCTCGCGAACGGCCCAGGACAAGGCGCCGGCGGCCTTCTTCGGATCAATCACCACCGGGGCCAAAAGGTGCGGCAGGTCGCCATACTGACCCATCTCCACACGCTTGGGGTCAATGAGAAGAAGGCGCAACTGGTCTGGCGTGGCGCGCATGACCAGAGCGGTAATGAGCGAGTTAATGGCCGAGCTCTTGCCCGCACCGGTGGCGCCCGAGATGAGGATATGGGGCATCTCTCCCAGATTGGCCACCACGGTTTTGCCGGAGATGTCTCGTCCGATCGGCACATCAAGGGGGTGCGTGGCGGCGATCGATTCATCCGCGGCCAGCACGTCGCCCAGGGCCACGAGTGAGCGTTGACGGTTCGGCACCTCCACGCCGATCGCCGAGCGGCCCGGGATGGGCGCCAGAATTCGTACGTCGGGCGAGGCCATGGCGTAGGCGATGTCTTTGTTGAGTGAGGTGACACGCGAGACTTTCACTCCGGCCCCGAGTTCCAACTCAAAGCGCGTGACGGTGGGCCCCACGGTGTAGCCAATGAGGGTCGTTTCCACTCCGTGCGCGGCCAGTGCATCGACGAGTTCGTCGCCTGCCGCGTCGGTCAGCGCGCGATCTAACTTCTGATCTCTCGTCCTTTGCAAGAGGGAGAGAGACGGTAACTCCCAGTCGCTCGACGAGGCGACGTAGGCCGGACGTTCACGCACCTGAAGGACTTCGGCCTGTTCTTCTTCGTACTCGTCCTCAACCTCCTCTTCGTACACGTCGTCCTCGTAGTCGTCTTGCTCCTCGTCGTCTTCTTCTTCGATTACGGCGCGCGACGTTGCCGCAGACCTTTTCATCGGCACAATGACCGCGCCGGTGCGGACCTCATCGTCTGGCTCGGGGCTCGTTCGAACCAACCACCAACGAGAGAGGAGTCGCCCGGTCGCCCGAAAGAAACGCGCACTGGCGCTCACGAGGGCGCGAAGACCGACACCGGTGGCGATGATGAGCGCAATCACCAAAAGTGCCAGGAAGATCACCAGGGCTCCAGCCACGCCCACGCCCTTAGCGAGACCGCCCCCGAGGGCCACGCCGAGCCATCCGCCGGCGTGACCCAGAGCCTTGGTCGTCGCGTGTTCGCCGGGTCGCCCGCCCGCAAGGTCGGCAATGCCGCTGATAGCGACGAGTCCCAAGATGACTCCCCACGCCGCGCGGCTTCGTTCAAACTCCACCTTGCCCCAGACGAGCGTCGCCGCCAGCGCCAAGAGAATGGCCGTGAGGGCGAAACGACCCACCCCAAAGACATCCGAGAGAGCCCGAGAAATACCTCGACCCCCGGGGCCGAGCGCTCCGGCCTCGGCCAGGAGCACGAAGAGCCCCACCACCACCAGGGCCACAATCCACAGGTCGCGTTGATGACGCTGCCAGATATTGGGCTCGGCCGCGGCTTTGGAAGCCCGCGGGCGCGCGGCTGTCTTCTTCACCGGCTTTTTTCGGTGTCGAGCGGTTGCCACAACCCTCTAACTTACTAACGACACCCCCAAAATAGGGACCAATCGAGGGTTTTCGACGGCGTCGGAGTTGGCGTTGCCGACAAGCATGGCAACACAATTCGACCAACTATTCCGGTATCGGCGCTACGCGATTGGTCGTCGTACGCGTTCTATTTCCCGCGAGCCCCTCGCTCGTACGAGCGGGTCGATGTCCATGGAGGACGCGTAAGGACAGGGCGTCATGGTTCGAAGTTGATGGTAGTTATTTGAATCCCCGGACCATTGCATAGAAACTCTAAGTTCCCTGGGAGCCCGGTGGCGTTGCTTAAAGGCAAAGGGCGCACGCTAGGCTGGGTGGCACATCTGCCTACCATTGGGGGACCACATGGGAACCGACCTTTTCGACACCGTTCGAATCATCGACACCGACACGCACGTCGCTGAGCCCTACGACCTGTGGACCAGCCGCTTATCGGTGAAGAAGTGGGGGAACATGGTGCCCCACGTGGAGTGGGTCGAAGAGGAGAACTCCGACGTCTGGTTCTTCGGCAAGACCCCGCTCGTCTCGGTCGGTGGTTCGGTCATGGCCGGCTGGCGCGAGTTTCCCCCCAAGCATCCGCCGCACCTAGAGGACGCCGCCCCCGAGACCTACGACCCGGCCCTACGTCTCAAGCGCATGGACGCTGACGGCATCTACGCCCAGGTGCTCTACCCCAACGTCCAGGGCTTTGGCACCGGACGCTTCTTGGCCCTGGATGACCCCGAGTTGATGTTGGCCTGCGTGAGGGCTTATAACGACTTCTTGGTCGACTGGAGTTCGGCCGACCCCAACCGCTACATCCCCATCGCGGCCCTACCCTTCTGGGACCTCGACGAGACGCTGAAAGAGATGAACCGCGCCGCCGAGATCGGGCACCGGGGCTTGACCTTCTCCACGGGCCCCGAGTTCTACGGCAGCCCCCACCTGACCGACCCCTACTGGGACCCCGTCTGGTCCGAGGCCCAGGCCTTAGATCTCTCGGTCAACTTCCACATCGGCTCGGGAGACCGCAGTGGCAAGGACGATCCCGTCGACTCGATGGGTCTCAGTGCCAAGTTCGCCTCCTCCACCGTAAAGTTCTTCATGGGCAACGTGAAGGGCGTGGCCGACGTCATCCACGGGGGGATCTGTCACCGCTTCCCCAACTTGAAGTTCGTCTCGGTGGAGAGTGGAGTCGGTTGGATCCCCTACGCCCTAGAAGCCATGGACTGGAACTGGCGCAACTGTGGGGTCATGGAAGAGCACCCCGAGTACGATCTGTTGCCCAGTGAGTACTTCAAGCGCCAGATGTACGGCTGCTTCTGGCACGAGACGACGACCTTGCGCTACGCCCTGGACTCCTTGGGGGCGGACTGCATTCTCTTCGAGACCGACTTCCCACATCCGACCGGCATGTCGCCCGGCCCGGCCTCGTACGCCGAGGCCCCGCTCGACTTCTTGCGCGCTAACTTCTCCGACTTGCCCGCAGAGACGCTGAACAAGATTCTCCACGACAACGCCGCCGCGCTCTATAAAGTCAAGTAACCCCCGTGCCCCGTATTGCTCCGGTGGCTCGCGAGGACTGGGACGACGCGGTGCTAGAGAGTCTCGGCCGACTGGTCGAGCGGCCCTACGTCGATAACGTCTTTACCACCTTCGCTCGCCACCCGGACCTGCTACGGCGCTTCCGCGTCTTCGCGGCCCACGTGCTCTTTAAATCCGAGTTAGCGCCCCTAGAGCGCGAGGTGATCATCCTGCGGGTGGGCTTTCGCAACGGCTGTGAGTACGAGTTCGCCCAGCACGCTCGAGTAGCCCAGTCCTACGGTATGAGCCGAGAGGACGTCGCCCAACTGCTACAAGACCCCGAGACCACCTCGCTCTCGCTGGAGTGGAAGCTCTTGGTGCGCGCGGTTGATGAACTCTTTGACACCTCCAGCGTGAGTGACTCGACCTGGCGGGCCCTCTCGGCCTTCTACGACGAGCGCCAACTGATGGATCTGGTCTTTAGCGCCGGAGCGTACAACCTGGTCTCTTGGGCGCTTAACAGCTTCGAAGTCGAGAGCGACCCGGACTTAGAGATCATTCCCTTTCCCCCAGTCTCTCGGAGACAAAGCCAGCTCGGTGGGGTGAGCAACTAATGCCCTTCGCTGACCTCGACCCCACGTTAAGCCTGTACTACGAAGACGACTGCTTCGTAGAGCCCTGGCTGACCCCCGATACGGTGATGCTGGTTCACGGCAACGCCGAGTCCAGTGTCGCGTGGTACGGCTGGATGACGGAGTTGACCGCTCGATTCCGGGTCCTGCGACCGGACCTGCGCGGACTGGGCCGCTCCAGCGCCCCGAGTGCGGACTATGAGTACTCCACCGAGGGGTTGGCCCTCGACCTAGTGCACCTGCTCGACGCGTTAGAGATCGACTCGGTGCACTTAGTGGGCGCCAAATTCGGCGGGACGGTGGCCGCCTATGTGGCCGCTACGTATCCGCAGCGTGTTAGCACCCTCAGCTTGATGACGGCCTTGATCCCGGTGGCTGAGACCGGCAGTCGCTTAGAGCCCAGTTCGATGTCCAGTCGCGTAGAGACGATTGGTCACACGGCCTTCGTGGCCGAGAGCGAACGACTGCGCCTGGGATCCCAGGCCTCCGAGGAACAGGTGCGTTGGTGGAGTGAGTTAATGTCCTCGCACGAACTCATCGCCCCTCGGGTGCTCTCTTCTGAGTTCGACCTCGACATGAGAGAGTTACTGCCTCGAATCACGGCACCCACGCTGGTAGTCACCACCGACGGCAACGCCATCGCCCGCCTGGAGTCGGTCATGGAGTGGCAACGCCTGCTCCCCCACTCTCAGTTGCTGGTGTTGCCGAGCGACGGATTTCACGTGGCCGCCATCTACCCGGGTGAGTGTGCTCGCCAGGTGGTCGACTTCATCGCCCGACAGAACCAGTCGTCCCTGGTGCGGTCAGCGCCGTGACGCCCGTACCAGGCGAGCGTGCCTCGGGTACCGGCTGCTCCATCGTCGGCGTCGGGACCACGGAGTACAGTCGTGCTTCCGGGCGGACTGCGCTGGCGCTCGCCACGGAGGCCTCTCTTCGCGCTCTTGACGACGCTGGCATCAAGGCCGCCGAGGTGGACGGAATCGTGCGCTGTACCGACGATGTTGTCCTCCACAACGATCTGATAGAGACCCTGGCGTTGCCGAACGTCGAGTTTTGGGCGCACGGAGGCTTAGGGGGCACTGCCCCTTCGGCCATGATCGGGTACGCCGTCAACGCCATCCGAAGCGGATCAGCCAAGGTCGTACTGGCCTATCGATCCCTCAATGGGAGGTCCGGCCGGCGCGTGGGCGCGGGTTACGGCAGCCAACAGGCCGTTGTGGCTGGGGGCGAGGAGGGAGGCCGCTACGACGAGTACTTCCTTCCCTACGGCCTGACCACCGCCGGGCAAATGTACGCCCTGATCGCCCAGCGCCACATGACGGAGTTCGGAACAACACGCGAGCAGCTGGGACACATCGCCATGACGTGCCGGCGCAACGCTCAGTCCAATCCCGCCGCGCAAATGTACGGCCGGCCCATGACGATGGACGACTACTTCAACGCCCGGATGATCTCGTCCCCTTTAGGACTATTCGACTACTCCCTGGAGACGGACGGGGCGTGCGCCGTAGTGGTGACCTCGACCGAGCAGGGACGTGACTCAAAGACCGCCCCAATAGCGATAGCGGCAGTCGCGCAGGGCGGTAGCGCCGGGGTGCAGGCCGGGCGGACCCTGTCCTCGCTGATGCGGAAAGACTTGTTGACCTTTCCGAGCCATCTCGTAGCCGAGAACCTGTATCGGCGCGCGAACCTGGGTCCCTCCGACATCGACGTGGCCCAGCTCTACGACTGCTTCACCATAACGGTGCTGGTGCAGCTAGAGGACTACGGATTCTGCGTCAAGGGCGAGGGCGGCCCCTTCGCGGCCAGCGGAGCGCTCGACACCACGTTGCCGATTAATACCAGCGGAGGCCACCTGTCGGAGGCCTACATGCACGGCATGAACCATGTCGTCGAAGGCGTACGCCAGTTGCGCGGGGAGTCCACCCGGCCGGTCCCGGGGGCCGAAGTGTGCCTCGTGAGCTCAGGCGCACCGCCAGCCACTAGCGCCATGATCCTCACGGTGGACCGCTGATGGCGCAGACCCCGCCTCGACCCACGCCCTGCACCACCGATCCCGATACCGCGGGCTTCTGGGCTGCCGCCCAACAGGAGCAACTTGTGGTGCTGACATGTCGTCAGTGTCGCTCGGTCGTTCACCTGCCCCGTCCTCGCTGCACCCAGTGCGGCAGCGAGGAGATGGAGTGGACGGTGGTCTCCGGCCGGGGCCACCTGTACTCGCATACGGTCGTGTACCACCAGATCCATCCGGCGTTTCCCGTGCCCTACACGGTGGTGCTGGTCTCGCTGGAGGAGTACCCCGAGGTTCGCTACACCGGGTATCTCCCCGGCGCGCCCGACCTCGTAGCGGGCGTGGCCATGAACGTCTTTTTCGAATCACTCGACGGTGTATCGCTGCCCAACTGGCGCTCAGCGTGAACCGCCCTCTAGGTAAGCGCCTTCGGGCGAGGTAGGAACTCATGAGCATATTGTCCGGGGTCAAGGTGGTCGAAGTCGCCCTCTACGGCTTCGTGCCCTCGGCGGCGGCCGTGCTGGCCGACCAGGGGGCCGAGGTGGTGAAGGTGGTGCATCCCGTGCTGGGCGACCCGGTGATGGGTATCGCCTCGTGGGGAATTCCTCCGGGCACCGGGGGCGTCATGTACTTGTGGGAGAGCTTTAACCGGGGCAAGCAGTCGATCGGCATCGACTTAGCTAACCCCAAGGGACGAGAGCTGCTGAGTCGCTTCGTGCGCGAAGCCGACGTCTTTGTCACCAATTTCTTGCCCGACGCCCGGCGCCGACTTCGTATTGACGTAGAGGACATCCAAGGAGAGAACCCCCGCATCATCTACGCGCGCGGCAGCGCGCACGGACCGCGCGGCCCCGAAGCGGACAAGGGCGGCTTTGACGGCGTCACCTACTGGCAGCGCTCGGGCATCGGCAGCGCGCTGGGACTGGAAGCGGGAGACCGTCCGGTCGGTATGCCCGGTCCGGGCTTTGGCGACGTGCAGGCCGGAATGAGTTTGGCCGGCGGGATCCTAGGGGCCCTCTATCACCGCGAGCGCACCGGTGAAGCCCTGGTGGTTGACACCTCGCTACTAGCCCAGGGGCTCTGGGCCATGCAGGCCAGCGTGGCCGGAGCCAGCGTCACCGGAGCGGACCAACTGGCTCGCCCCGATCCCGAGCGGCCCCGTAATCCCCTCAATCACCAATACGTCACGTCGGACGGACGCTTCATCGCCTTGGCCATGTTAGAGAGCGACCGGTACTGGGCCGACTTCTGTGGGCGCATCGGTCGACCCGAGTTAGCGAGCGACCCGCGCTTTATCGACCTCGAGGCGCGCGCCACCAACACCTTTGAGTGCACCCAGGAGATCAGCGCGGCCTTTAAGCAGCGCCCCTTAGCCGAGTGGGTGACGGTTCTCTCCGAAGAGCCCGGACAGTGGTCGACCGTCGCCACCGTCGGAGAAGCCGCCGTGGACGCTCAAGCGGTCGAGAACGGCTACATCGAAACCTTCGACTTCGGAGGCGCCAATCCGCTGCGTCTGGTGCGATCCCCCATCCAATACAACGAGACCACGGTTCCCCAGGTGCGCGCCCCCGAAAGCGCTGGCAACACCGAAGAGCTCCTTTTGAAGCTCGGTTTGACCTGGGATGACATCATCGATCTCAAAACCGAGCAGGTCATTACTTAACTCGGAGTTAGTTGAATAGTTCTAAAGAAGTCCAAGAAATGGAGTCCCGGTCGGAAGTCCGGCCGCGCACTTCACTGGGGGAGATAGACATGAAGATCATTGACGCCCAACAACACGATCCGGCTCCCTGGCTGGATTGGAGTGGCTATGACCGTCAGACCCAGTACGACATTTTGAATGAAGTCGCGCTGGCCTACCTGGACGCGCTGGGTGTGTCCGGTGTTGTTCTTTTCACCCCGGAGGATTGGGGAGCGGCGGCGGCCCGAGCCTTCCCGGAGCGTCTGGCGTTCGTTCCCCGCATCTCGCCGGACGTGGATGACGTCGAGGCCTCAGTGGCGCGAGCCAAGGAGAACCGGGAGAACGGACAACTCGCTGTGCGCGCGGTAATTGGCTGGCCACCGGACGGGGAGGTGCAGCGTTTCCAAGATGGGAAATGGGAGCCCGTGTTCAAGGCCTGCGAAAAATATCACGTCCCGGTTTTTATGTTCATAAGTGGGTGGTTGCCCTTGGTGGCGGGTGTGGCTGAGCGCTTTCCCGAGCTCACACTCATAGTTGACCATCTTGGTCTACAGCAACCCCCTATGGAGGTTCGCGAGGAACCGCCCTTCCGGTCCTTGCCGGATCTGTTGGCACTGGCAAAGTTTCCAAACGTTGCGGTGAAGATGTGCGGTCTGCCGGCTCTTTCGGATGAGTCCTACCCGTACCGCGACGTCGTCCCGTACCTGAGAGAGATCGTTGACGCCTTCGGCGCCGATCGCCTGATGTGGGCTAGTGACATCACCCGATTCAATAGGAGAAGCGGGCTCGGGCGTCCGCAATCCTCCGAGGTGCAGGAGCCGTACAAAGGGAAACACACCTACGCCCAATCACTCCACTTCGTTCTCGACTCCCCCGATCTTTCAGATGAGGAAAAGGCGTCCATTCTGGGGGGTACCGTGAGTCGCCTTTTGGGCTGGCTGTAGCGGGGTTCTGGATCCGCCTTTTCTTCACCAGCACGATCCGACGACTCTGGCCGAACTCAACACTGTGTTAGCAGCCATCGACTTTCGCACGGTCGCCCTCTTCGACGTAAACGTCGCGAACCGGCGAGCACGCGAGGCCCCCTCTAGGCTGGCCGAGTGAACCTCGAACCCGACGACTCGTCAGTACAACTAGCCGAACGCCTGCACGCCACCGCCGCTCTGTGCGAGGTGGTCACCACCACGCCCCTCAGTACCTCGCTGCACGAAGTGGTGCTCTCAGGCAACGCCACCCTCCTCGGTGGGAGAGCGGGCAGTGACGTGATGATTCGCTTTGAGGACGAGAGTGGTCGGCCCGTACGGCGCCGCTACAGCGTGCGCTCCGTTAACCCCGAGAGCGACACCTTCACCCTGTGGCTCACCGTCGACCACGTGGGACCCGGCACCACCTGGGTGCGAAGTGCAAAGAGTGGCGACGTGGTGGACGTGATCGGCCCCCGGGGCAAGATCACGTTGGATGCCCTGGCCGACTGGCACCTCTTCGTGGGCGACGTCAGTGGCTACGCCGCGTTCTATCGAATGGCCGAGAGTATCGAGGTCCCGGGTCGAGCTATCTTCATCGTGGAGATCGACGCCCCCGACGACGCCCTCAGCGCCAGCTTCGACGAGGGGCTCGACGTCACGGGCATCTTTATTGATCGAGAAGGTCGTTCGACGAGCGACCCGGCTGGACTACTGAAAGGCCTCTCGGCCTTCGCGTTGCCGTCGGGCCTCGGGCACGCCTATCTGTTCGGCGAGTTTCACGTGATGCGCGTCATCCAAAGCGCGCTATTCGATCGGGGGCTCGCTCCCGAGCAGATCAGCCACAAGGCCTTTTGGCGACACGGTCTTAGTAACGCGGACCACGGCGAGCCCGTCAAAAGCGAAGACTAGACCACCACGACGGCCGTCATGATGACGGGCTGTCGTCGATACTTCTGACCGAGAAGTCGCCCGGCCGCACGCTGGGCTACTTTGGACAGCGAGTCCGCGTTAAAATTTCCCTCGGCGATCGCTTCGTGCAGGGCGTTGCGCACCGCGCTGGTGAGATTAACCAGAACTTCAGTGTCGCTGGAACCCTCGAACCAGCCGCGCGCCGTGACCGACACCGGCGAGGCCAGCTTGGCCCCCTCCTGGTCGACGCCCGCCGAGATCATCAGCACCCCGTACTCGGCCAGCATGCGACGCTCTTCTAAGGGGCGCTCGTCGAAGTCACTGGAGGAGCCGTCGATGTAGTGAAAGCCGGCCGGCACTTTCCCGGTGCGACGAAGGCCCTTCGGCGACACTTCGATCTGGTCGCCGTCCTCGCAGATCAAGACGTGCTTCGGACTGAGACCCATGGAGACCGCCAACTCCGCGTGGTGGACCATGTGGCGGTACTCGCCGTGGATAGGAACAAAATTAGACGGACGCACCAACTGTTGAAACGTGCGCAACTCCCCTTGTCGGGCGTGACCCGAGGCGTGGACCGGCTCTTGGCTGGAGTCGATGACCTCGGTCGCTTCACGGTGTAGATCGTCGATCACCCGTCCGACCGACCACTCGTTGCCCGGGATCGGATGCGAACTCAGTATCACCGTGTCGTCGGCTCCCACTTTGAAGTTGCGCGCGTCACCGCGCGACAGTCGCGACAGCACGGCCAGAGGTTCGCCCTGGGACCCGGTACAGATGACGCACACCTCTCCGGGCTTGAAGCGATCGATGTTCTCCACGTCGATGATGTCGGCGCTGTCGAGGCGCAGTTGATGCAACTTTCTCGCCAGCTTCACGTTGGCTTCCATCGAACGACCCATGAAGGCGATCTTTCGACCGGTCTCGTGGGCCGCGTTGGCGATCTGTTGAATGCGGTGGATGTGACTGGCGAAACAGGCCACTACCATTCTGCGCTGCGGCCGTTCGAGGAAGAGACGGCGAAGCACTGCGCCAACGGAGGCCTCCGAGAGCGTGAAGCCGGGCTCTTCGGCGTTGGTCGAATCGGACAGCAGCAAGGCCACCCCTTCGTCACCGAGCGCGGCCAGACGATTGACGTCGGTTCTTCGTCCGTCGATCGGCGTGAGATCCAGTTTGAAGTCGCCCGAGTGTACGACGATCCCCACCTTGGTGTGGAAGGCCAACGCGTGCGCGCTCGGAACCGAGTGCGTGACGGCAATGAACTCGACGTCAAAGGGACCGATCTTGCGACGTTCGCCGTCCGCCACCTCGATGAATGTTAAGTCGCCCGCCACTTTGGCTTCGCTGAGGCGATGACGGGCGAAGCCCAAGGTGAGAGGAGCCCCGTAGATGGGGACGTTGACGTCCTTCACCAGGTAGCGCAGCGATCCCGTGTGGTCTTCGTGACCGTGGGTCAAGATGATGGCGTCCACGCGGTCCTTTCGCTCGATGAGCCAGCGAAAGTCGGGCAAGATGATGTCCACGCCGTACATGGTGGGCTCGGGGAACATCAGTCCCGCGTCGACCACCACGATGCGACCGTCCTGCTCTAAGGCCAGACAGTTTCGACCGATCTCGCCGAGCCCGCCTAGGAAGGTGACGCGAATACTCTCAGCCACGAGCCAACTTCAGTGACGCCACAACGTCGGCTGCTTCGGCGTTGAGTGCGGGGTCACTGGGGCCGTGCGGCAGTCGACACTCCCCTACGTTGAAGCCCAGCCCGCGCAAGACGGCCTTAGCCGGCATCGGATTGGGATAGGCCTCGGTGCTCAAAAAGACGAAGCTGCGCGCTGCGCGTTCATTAAGTTCCTGGGCCCGAGCCCACTGTCCCGCGCGCGCGGCCGCCACCATGCCCGCCACCTCGGGGCCGGCCCAGTGCGCGGCGACCGAGACGACGCCGATGGCCCCCACGCCGAGGAAGGGCAACAACATAGCGTCATCGCCGCTGTAGAGATCGAGGTCGTCGCCGAGCACCGACTTGGTGTGGGCCGCCGCGGCGAGATCGCCGGAGGCGTCTTTCAGCGCGACGATGTTCTGATGAGCGCGCACCAGCGCCACGGTGGTGGCGGAGGCAATCTTCCTACCCGTGCGCGAGGGAATGTCGTAGAGCATGACGGGCAACGGCGTGCTCTCGGCGATGGCGCCCAGGTGAGCCGCGATCCCGACTTGATTGGGACGCGCGTAGGCCGGCGTGGTGGCCAATACCCCAGCCGCGCCGGTCGCTTTGACTTGGGCCGTCAGGGCTATCGAGGACTGCGTGTTGGCGAAGGTGGAGCCCGCCAGCACCGGCACGGTGACGGCTTCGGCCACGCAGGCGAAGAGGTTGAGCTTCTCGTCGTCACTGAGAGAGGACCCCTCGCCCGTCGAGCCACCCACCACCAATCCCTCACTGCCTTCTTGCACCAAGTACGCGGCCACGCGCGCCGCCACGTCGTAGTCGACTGAACCGTCGGCGCCAAAGGGCGTCACCATGGCCGTTACTACTCGGCCGAAACGGGGCTCACTCATGTACCGAAGTTACTCCAGACGGGGGCGGTGGCTTCTAGACGATCAGCGCGCCGATTCCCTCGATCAGACGCGGCGTGGCGTCGACGGCGGACGCGGCCAGCGCCACGCCGTGAACGAAACTCTGTCGATCGAAGGAGTCGTGGCGAATGAGCAGTCCTTCGCCGGGAGAACCAAAGAGAATCTCTTCGTGCGCCACCAGTCCGGGCAGGCGCACCGAGTGAATCGTGACGCCCTGGTCGGTGGTCGCTCCGCGCGCACCGCTCAACGTGTGACGCACGGTCGGATCGACCATCGGACCTCGTCCCGCTCGTTGGCGCGCCGCCGCGATGGTCTTGGCCGTCGCGATCGAGGTTCCCGACGGGGCGTCGGCCTTGCGATCGTGGTGTAGTTCGATGATCTCGACGCGCTCGAAGTAGGGGGCCGCCTGGGCGGCGAATCGTTCGGCCAGCACGGCGCCGATGGCGAAGTTCGACGCCACCACCACGCCGACTCTCTGGGCGGCCTCGTCGAGGGCCTGACGCTGTTCGTGCGAGAGTCCCGTCGTTCCAACGACCAGGGCGACTCCGTTCTGCGCGCACCACGCGGCCGAGTCCACCACTCCTTGGGGGGAGGAGAAGTCGATCACCACGTCAATCGTGGCGGCGTCCAGTTCACTCAACGTGCGCGCGTAGCGCCCGCCGAAGAGCTCGCGAGGCTCGTGTTCATCGACGAGGGCGGCGAGCGAAAACTCAGCGAGGGCGCTCAGTCCTTCGCCGAGCGCTTGGCCCATGCGACCCGCGCCGCCGACGATGGCCAGTACTTTCACGCGAGAACCTTACTCTTTCGTCGTCGTCGAACCGCGAAGCCGAGCCCGAGAACCACGCCCAGGAACAACAGGTCCGAGATCAACGAGATAACCGAACTCACTTCGATGTAGGGCGCGTGGTAGTGGAAGTGAATGACCCAACTCCCCCCCGGAACCCGCACCTCTTGGATGAGCCCCACGCGGTGCACGGGGAGTTGAACGCTCGCGCCGGTGACCTTGTTGAGCGCCGTCGCCCGCCACCCCGGAAGGTAGGCCTCACTGCGCTCTACTGTGCTCGACCGGATGAGTGTGACGCTGACCCAGGTGTCACCCCACGACGCGTTTTTGATGCCGGTGACCCGGCCGTTCGATGTGGGCGAGGTGAGCCACGCCTCCGGTAGGACCGTGGTGGCCTTAAAAACCGAGAACTGCTCTTGCGTGGAGCTAAGACGCCAGGCCGACGAGGAGATGGCTAGTTGAAAGTTGGTATTCAACTGATAGCCCGACAGCGACCCGTAAGGAGTGAGGACCGCGCTCTTTATCTCAACGCCTGTGGGCGAGGTGACGACGAATCCCGCGCCCAGCGCCGAGTGAGAGAAGGTAAAGACCGCCTGGTCGTTGCTCTCCTCGGTGGCTGCGTAGTCGCGACCGACGAGATGGCCCGCGGCGTTTAACAGCTGTAGCCGCAGCACCCCGGTAGAGAGGGCGCTGTCCCGCTCGCCGCTCACGATGATCTGGTGAACGCGTACGACGCGTCCGAAGTAACGACGAGTGAGCTTTTCTCGCTTCACGTTCACGCAGAGACCTGGCACAACGGGACTGAGTTCGGGGTTGACCATGAGCTCGGAGCTGGCGATGGCGATCGAGCCCAGGCGCAACTGGTTGAACGTACCGTCGGCCAGATGGCAGGCGTTCACCATGGCTTGGGGGTGCGTCCCGGTGACGTCGTCGTAGATCGTAGAGATCAGGGCGCCGTAGCCCTGGACGCTGGAGATTCCCGTGAAGACGTTCATGTTGGGTTCCCCGATGAAGCGGTAGTCCCCGGTGTGCTGGCCCCCCGTGTCCACCAGGGCGAAACGACCGTGGTTACCGAGCAGCTGGAGAGCCGCCGTGCGCGACGCCTCGCGCGGGCCCGGTCCGCCGATCAGCCCACCCGAGGTGAAGACCACGAAGACCACGATGTCGGCCACCAGTACGCCGAGCAGCACTTTGAAGAGATACCTCGAGTTGCGCAGCAGCAGAACCGCTACGGCCGCGGCCAACGCAATGGCGATGTGCAGCCAGTTGATGAGGTTCATGCCCGTCGCCATCTTGGCCATTCCGTCGGTGATCCCCACTTGATTGACGATGGACGGACCCCACTTCAAGAGGGCCACCGACAGGGCGATCACGAGAATCGCGGGCAGCGCGCTCAGCCAACGAACGCCCTTTTCCAATCCCGATTGAGGTCGTCGCCGACCCCACTCGAGCGAGACGCGGTCTTGCACCTGGTGAAACCACCATCCCAGAATGATGGCCAGGGGGAAGTCCACCAGGATGATGCTGCGACTCTGCAGGCGGGTCGAGCCAAACAGGGGAATCGCGCGAAAGACGTGACCCAGCGGCGTGAAACTCCCCCAGGTGGCGAAGAGACCGACCACGCCGATCACCACGTAGATGACGTAGTCGCGTTCGCGTCCCCGCCAACCCTTCCACGTCACGCGAGTGAGAAAGGCCGCTGCGGCGACGAGGGCCAGCACCCCGGCGTACCCGGTCACCTCGGCCAGGTTGTAGTTGGCGAAGAAACCCGTCTGCCCGAACGCGCCGTTGCCGCCGAAGAGGTCGGGGGCTAACAGCAGCGCCGTCCAGTGCACGGGCAACGATCCCGCCCCAAAGAAGGAGTAGTTCACTTTCGAACGCTGCGAAAAGTTAATGAAGGACCACCCGGGCAGAAGTTGAATCAGTCCAATGCCCACCCCCCAGGCGAATCCCACCGCCAGCGTCGCGAGGTAGGCCACGCGAAGACGCCAGGTGGACAGCCAGTACGAGGTGCGAAGGAGCAGAACGCAGGGCACCACGACGAGGGTGAGGAGCTCAATGGTGGCAATGGCCCGTGGCTCGCCCGTGAGGAATGTCAGTCCCCACAACAGCGCCACGGGGCAGATCCACGGTAGCGCCGTGCGCGCTAAGGAGAGCCAGGACGCGTCCGGACTGATCTGGCGCAGTCGTCGAGACAGGGCCAGCATCACCACCATGGCCCAGGGAATGAAGGAGAAGCCTTGCACCGCGCCGATGTGGACCATCTGGCCGATCATGGCGCCGGTGTAGGTGTAACTCAGCGCCGCGGCGCCGGCGGGCAAAGTGCGAATGCCGTGCCAGCGCAACAAGACAAAGACGCCCACGGCACTCGTCACGTACACGACAATCATGTTGAAGACCCAGGCGACGATGGCCGGGATGAAGGCGAAGATCACCGTGAGGGGATAGAGCGCGCCGGCGTTCATGCCACCGAGTAACGGCGTGCCGGCGTTGGTCAGGGGATCCAGTAAGGGAAGGTGGCCCGAGGCGATCTGCTGTCCCGCCAAGACCCGCAGGGGAAAGTTCTGTATGAGGTTGTCCGCGTCGATGGCGGGGTGACCAACGAGCGCGGGCACGACGAACAACACCAGGGGAATAAAGACGAACCACGCGAGCGCCCAGCGATCCGGCCGGGCGAACGGTCGCCACCAGGGCGTCGGCGCCGGGATAACGAAGGCGCTCATAGCCCTACGCTACGAAAAACTTACAGGCCGTGACGCGCAGTTCATCACTGCGCGTCACGGCCGATCGTTACTTAGCGACGACGGGGGCGCGGGCTTCGACGTCCACCACCGTCACCGTCACTAAAGGACGGACCGCCGGGA
The DNA here is from genome assembly GCA_025463285.1 of Acidimicrobiaceae bacterium. GTDB lineage: Bacteria > Actinomycetota > Acidimicrobiia > Acidimicrobiales > RAAP-2 > RAAP-2. The sequence continues at coordinate 39,677 of JAOBWI010000077.1, forward strand.
CCGAGGTCACCGATCTCGCCGGCCAACTCGGCCTCGAAGGAGGCCTCGAAGGTCGAGGACTTAGGTGCAGCACTAGTGGGACGATCGCTACGATCGCCGCCACTGCGGCCGTCGCGGTCGTTGCGTCCCTCTCGTTCGGGTCGACGTTCGCGGCTGCGCGGTTCAGCAACCACGTCGGGAAAGTCACCCACCAAAGAGAGCGAGACCTTGCCCTGAGGGTCGATGTCGTCGACTTTGACTTCGAGCGCCTGTCCCAACTCGAGCACGTCTTCGACTTGGCCGATGCGCTTGTTGTCATTGAGGGGTGCCAGCTTCGAGATGTGCAGCAGTCCGTCGCGACCCGGGAGGATGTTGATGAACGCACCGAACTTGGCGATCGACACCACGCGGCCCTGGTAGACCGCGCCCACGTCAGCCGAGGGCGGGTCCAAGATAAGCGAGATACGCCGGCGCGCCTCTTCGACGGCCCGGCCATCTTTCGCTCCGATAGTGACCGTGCCCACGACCCCGTCGTCGTCGACGGCGATGTCGGCGCCGGTCTCTTGCTGGAGGGTGTTGATGACTTTGCCCTTCGGCCCAATGACTTCGCCAATCTTGTCGATCGGAATCTCGAGCGTGACGATCTTGGGTGCCACGTCAGCCACTTCGCTGCGCGGCTCGGCGATCGTGTCGGTAAGAACCTTCAAGATGGCGAGGCGAGCGTCCTTAGCTTGGTGCAGGGCCTTCTTCAAGACATCGGCGGGCAGTCCGTCGATCTTGGTGTCGAGCTGGAGGGCCGTCACGGCGTCGGCGGTGCCGGCGACCTTGAAGTCCATGTCGCCGAAGGCGTCTTCGGCGCCCAGGATGTCGGTCAAGGTCACGTAGGTGCCTTCGTCGTAGACGAGGCCCATGGCGATGCCCGCCACGGGCGCTTTGATCGGCACGCCCGCCGCCATCAAGGACAGCGTCGAGCCACACACCGAACCCATGGACGTCGAACCATTCGACTGCATGATGTCAGAGACCACACGAATGGTGTACGCGAAGTCCTCTTCGCTGGGCAGTACCGGCACGAGCGCACGCTCGGCCAACATGCCGTGCCCGACCTCGCGACGCTTGGGCGCGCCCACGCGACCGGTCTCGCCGGTGGAGTAGGGCGGGAAGTTGTAGTGGTGCATGTAGCGCTTCTTGGTGATGGGGCTCAGCGAGTCGATCTGCTGCTCCATCTTCAGCATGTTCAGCGTGGTGACGCCCAG
>JAOBWI010000043.1 GCA_025463285.1 Acidimicrobiaceae bacterium
TGTTTCCTCTCCTGTTACTCCTCATTACCGTTTTGGGCATCGTGCTCGCTAATAACCCAGCGGACCGGGCGCGCGTGTTGCACACAGCTGTTGGTCAGTTTCCCATCATTGGTCAACAACTCGCCCACAATATTCACGCCATAAAACGGAGCTCGGTACTCGGCCTCATCTTCGGACTTCTCGGCTTGGTCTACGGTTCGACGGGGCTGGCGCAGGCCGGACTGTTCGCTATGGAACAGGTCTGGAACATCCCTGCCGTCGCACGACCGAGTTACTTGATCCGGATGATTCGTGCGGTGGTGTTTCTCGTCGTGCTCGCTGTCGGCCTGATTGTCACCACCGCTCTCGCGGGATTCGGCACCTTCGGAAGGCACAATCTCTGGCTCGGCCTGGTAGGAGAAGTACTCGCTGCGGCGGTCAATGTGCTTCTCTATCTCGCTGCGTTTCGAACTCTTACACCGCGCCAAGTGGCCACCCGATCTCTGCTACCCGGCGTCATTGTGGGAGGAATCGCGTGGACAGTCCTTCAAGCGGTCGGGGGTTATGTTGTGGGCCACGACCTGAAAGGGGCTAGCGCACTCTACGGCCTCTTCGGGCTGGTACTCGGACTGGTCGCGTGGATCTATCTCGGAGCCAAATTTACGATCTATTCTGCCGAGGTGAACACGGTCGTTCATCATCGACTGTGGCCGCGCGGACTAGTCCATCCTCCCCTGACCGAGGCCGACCAGCGCTCGCTCGCCTTCCAGGTCCTTCAAACCCAACAGCGTCGCGAACAAGAGGTCAGCACTCGATTTCACGGCGAACCAATGACCCAAGACCAATATCGCGAACGCGGTTTCACGATTGACAAGGACTCACTCGGTATTGACGAACACTCTCCTGGTAGCTCATAAGACCAACAGTCGTCAACGGGGTCTGCGCTATGAAAGGCCAGTGTCGAGTAACCAGCTATCGCTGATTTTGCCGCGGAATCGCCACCTCTTCGAGAATAAGTTGTACGGTTGCCGCCGCGGGAATGGCCACGAGGGCGCCGACCAGGCCAAGCAGCGCGGCGCCGATCAGTGTGGCCACAATCGTAAGTCCCGGAGGAACCTTCACGGTACGCTTCATGACCCGAGGGTTAAGTAAGTAGTCCTCGAGATATCGATAGGCAATATAGAACGCGCCCGTCGCTATCCCAATGGGCACGCCCCGGGTGAACGCCACCAGGGTCACCACGACGCCCGCGATTGTTGAACCAACCATAGGAATCAGATCAAAAAGGGCCACGAAGAGCGCGAGGACGAGGGCGTAGGGGACGCCAAACGCAAGCAGCCACAAGTAGGTCCCCGCGCCAGAAATAAGTGACGTGAGGAGATTGCCCAACATGAATCCTCCGACCCGGGTAAACACCTCGGTGGTCAACAAGTCAACTCGACCGCGTCGACTTCTGGGGATCAGCGAGAGCCAGAGCCTCTTCACTCCCGGCAGCGCGAAGAGAAAGTAAATCGTGAGAACCATCACGCTGATGGTGGCGACGCCCAGAGAGAGGAGGAACTTTCCAGCCCCTAATACTCCGCCTGCGGGGAGCTTGAGCTTCGAGCTGCCTTTGAGATAGCTCGTCAAATGAAGTTTGCGCACCAGCCTTCCCGCCCAACCCTTACCCGCCGCCAAGTTCGCCTTATAACGGGGATAGTTCTTCACCAATATTTGAACCTCGTGCGTAATGGGAGAGGCCGCTAAAATGGTGAACAGCGCGATGACCACCACAAACCCCAGCGTTACGAGGCCGACAGCGAATCCCCGACGAAGGCCTCGGTTCACTAAGAACTCAATGATGGGATTGAGGCCGATAGCGACAAACAGTGCCAGTCCAATGATGACAAGCACCGTGGTGATATCGGCAATGCCTCTTACGATGAGATAGGCCACCGCCACACCAAAAGCAGCATTGAGCCCCACGAAAAACGGTGCCCGGCGATCAAACGGACGACCAAGTAGTCCCAGTGATTCGTCGGACTCGTCAAGTTCTCGTTCGAGCGTTGCAGGAAGAATCAGCACGGGCGGAATCTCCTCATCGAGTTCCCGATTCGGTTCGGCGTCCAACGTCATACCTCTCCTTCCCCCTGGGTCACAGCGGACTTCCTAATGTCACAAACGAGAGGCCTTTTGCATCGTTGCCACTCGTCGGAACGAATGACGCCCATAGTGTCTTTCACGACAGCCACCATGTCAAGCAGCTCCCTAAGTTTTTTTACGCCATGACGCGATCTCTGGCTCGACGAAGGGCACGAGAAAACTCATCTGTAGACAGGTAACGAAGGATGCAGCGCACTCGCGTTTGCGCCGTTGAAATGTGGAGCCGTCTCAAAACCCTTTCAGCGACAGCAGCTGATAGCGAGCGGTAGTGAGAAGGACTGTGACGATCGACATCATCGCAAGGAAGCCACCGAGTCGCCGCTCGAGGGCGAACCAACAGAACTAGTGAGCGGCCTGTTTGACGTGCACTCCAGAGATGGCGCGAAATTATCAAGCGCGTTCACACTCGAACGTGGCACCGAGAGAGGCTGGCTGCGGCGAGCTACCGCTGACGTTACCTCGCAGAACGAAACGAAGAACATTAAAAATCTAGGGCATGCTTGTATGGGGACGGGCATCGGCGATGGTTCAAAGAAGAATTGTCGATGTTCTTTTCGGACTGCACCAGCGCCCTGCTTAGCCCCCTCCGAGGGCGGCCGGAAACATTCAGAATGCCCGGCCGACCCGTCGTCGGCGGCGTCATTTCGGGGTGACGATTTCCCACGCGAGACGTTCGCCGTCAAGAACAGCCGGCAACACTCCCTTGGCTACCTCTGGAGACAGCCAGATCGTGGCGGCGAGGGCGCGGGCTGCCGCTGCCGCCTCAAGGTTGAGAAGGTTCAATTTAGGGTGGCGCTCGGCAATCTCAACCATTAGCGGTACAAGCTGCCGTGTTGGGGGAAGGCCAATGCGCTCGGGTAACTGAAGCATTGCGCCGATTGCGCGCTGCTGATCGAGAAGCTGTAACTCGCGGAATGGTCCCGAAAGATATCCGCCAGCACTAAGAACGGCAGCACGGCACGCGCGGTAGTACCAGTAGACGGTGGTGTGCAATTGCACCCCCGATCTAGGCACGCCAACGAGAAGCTCCTCGATCAAGAGGCGGTCGTCAAGGACGACGTTCACTACTGCTCTGCGAGGTCGGGATCGCCGATCGCTGCTAACCCAGCGCTGTAGCGCTCGGTGAGGACACCTTTCAGTACCGCCTTGGCACGAGCCATCCCCCCGGGCAGAACCAATGCGGCGTCGCCCAAGTCAATGAAGGCGATTTCGCCACCGTTCTCGATGCCCCAACGATGCCTGAGCTCTGCGGGAAGATTAGTTTGACCACGTTGCGACACACGGGCTTGACTGACGGGTGTTGACATGGATGCATTGTACCATGCCCCTTGCTACAAAGCGTCGTCGCGAACAGTGCGATTTCACGCCTTTCTAGATGATCGACGCGTTGGAGTTCCCTTCGAAATTCACACGTCACATCGCCGCAATGGTTAACACGACGAGACGACGGACTACCTAATGTGCACGTCAGAGATCCCGCGAGCAATGATGAGCCGTTGAATCTCAGAAGTCCCCTCGAAAATGGTGTAGATACTGGAGCGGATCATGAAAACTCCTCATCAACGGACCTTTGTGACATGGCAGACCCACTAACGATTGGAATAGACCCAGTTTGGAGCCATTTGGGTCCCAGTTACAGAGCCCATAAGTGGGTCTCTCACGAGCGCAATTTTCGGTCGTACATCTCATCGCAGCCTTTGAGATGAATCCAAGCCCCGGGTTTAGGACGAAAAGGCTGCGACCATCGGCGTGGTCGAGATTTGAATGGGGCTCGTCGCGAAGTCCCTCCTCTTGGTCTCCGCGTGTAACCGCGTGAAGTTTGCGGTAGGTGCTCCCCCACCGTGCATCTAGAGGAACCGCACGTCCACTCCACGACCCAGTGTCGTATGGATTTTGCAATGCTCGCCGGCACGCAGCAGGCGCGCGCGATCATTTTCACTCAACGTTCCATCGAGTCGGAGCGCGATGGTCGCTTTCGCCAAACGTGCGGGCGGTCCGACCTCTTCCCCAGTGGCGACTGCGGTCACTTCGAAAAGGCCGTCCACCCCATGGTGCTCGGCGTAGGCGCGTACCGTACCCGCAACGCACATCGCGAGTGACGCGAGGAGTAAATCGACCGCACGAACTCCTTGGTCGCCCTCACGCCGCGACCGCACTCGAACCGCGCCGTTCGTGAACTCAAAAAGTCCCCGTTCACTCGACGTAACGCTCACCGTTCGACCATGCAGCGCTACCAATGACTCACTCATACGCGTGGGCCGCATCAATCGTCGCCGCAAGCACGGCTTCGGGACTGTAGGGCGCGTAAGCACCCGGCACGTAGGTGACCGCATCGAGGTCGCCGGTGTAGGGGAATGAACCGTTGCGTTCGAAAACCGGCCACGACACCGGGGAACGCCGATTAATGCCCACGTCGATACCTTGGAATGGCGCCATGCCGAGCAGCATCAAGACACCATCAAGTCGCACCCGCTCTTCGCCATCGACGAGCACCGTGAGGTTCCACTGGTAGTCCTCGACACCTTGGACGTCGAGGGTGACGTCGTGTCGACCTGAGTCGAGTGTTCCGGCGTCGACTTCGTGCAGGTCGCCGTACTCGTTGTACGCGAGTCGCAAGTTTCGACCTTCCACGTAGACCATGTAACCGCCGCCCTGGTCTCCGTGGGCGAAAAGCACGCCCTCGTCGTCTCTTCCATGCACCAGCGACGCCGTTGCCCGAAAGGATCTCAGCGTCACGAGCTTCGACGAGCGATAGCGCTCCAGTGTCGGCGTGCCGGCCAGAATCCGGACAGGTTCCGTAAGTCGATCCTCAAACGGTCGACGAACGGTTCCCATGTAGCCGGTGAAGTCATTCAGGGGGAAGACCTTGTTGTCCCACGCGCTACGCTCCCACGCCGCAGATAGTTCGCGAACGAGTCCCGGTCGTTCGTGTGCGACATTGTGACGCTCAGTGGGATCTGCACGGATGTCGTAGAGCTCCCACTCCTGGTCGTCGTAGGGACTACGCGGGCGATGCAACGTGACAAGTTTCCACCCGTCCTTGTAGAAACTTCGATTACCCATGAACTCCGAGTACTGCTCGTGGTGCGCACTGAGATAGTCGCTGTCGTTCAAGGACGCGGCGAAACTCACGCCATCGAGCGCCACGACCTCAACGCCGCGAAACTGCTTCGGCCGCTCGACGCCGGTCAGTTCCAGCAACGTCGGGAGAAGGTCGGTCACGTACTGGTATTCACGTCGCACTTGACCTCGGGACTGCTCATCGATACCCTTGGGCCAACTGAACAGAAACGGGACGCGCACCCCGCCAGCGTGCGTAAATCCCTTGTAGAGACGAAACGGCGTGTTGGACGCCATGCCCCAACCCCGCGGGTAGTGCACCATCGCTCGAGGTCCGCCGATCAAGTCGATGTCCCTCGCGACGTCACTCTGCCAATCTGCGGGCAATCGCAGGCCATGGATGAACTGTTTGAAATAACTGCGAGTGCCGTGCTCGCCACCCTCGGCAGTGCCGCCATTGTCGGACATGAAGATGACAATCGTGTTCTCGAGTTCACCGAGATTCTCGACTACGTCGAGCAGGCGCCCTAAGTTCTCATCGACACTCTCTATGGACGCGGCGTACACCTCCATGTAGCGCGCGAACACCGCCCTCGTGTCTTCATCGAGTTCATCCCACGATGCCACGTCGAGGAACGCTTCGGCGTTGCGATCCGCCATCTGCGTGTCGTCGTCGAAGAGGCCGGTCTCTTTCTGTCGGGCAAAACGCTTCTCGCGCAAGTCGTCCCAGCCGGCGTCATATCGTCCGCGATACTTCGCGATGTCCTCGGGCTTGGCCTGGAGAGGACCGTGCACCGCGTTGTGCGCCACGTAGCAAAAGAACGGTTTGTGAGCGTCGCTCGCGCGCAGACCTTTGATCATTGCAATCGCGTGATCGGTGATGTCGTCCGGTAAGTAGTAACCCGGCGGGTACTCATCAACGTCAACCGGCGAGTTGTCACTGATCAACCGGTGAGGATGATGAAGGTTGGTGAGCCCTTCGAGGACGCCGTAGTAGCGGTCGAATCCCTGCTGGCAGGGCCAACTGCGCCGCGCACCGGCGTCATTCATCACCGCGTCACGCGTCAAGTGCCACTTGCCGACGCAGAACGTGGCGTAGCCCGCGTCGCGCAGCGTCACGGCAAGCGTCGGTACGTTCTCGGCGATCTCCATCGTGTACCCGGGGAACCCCGGATCCATGTTGGCAACGGAAGCGAAGCCCGCGCGGTGAGGGTTGAGACCAGTCAGGAACGCCCCGCGCGCCGGGGAACACACGGGCGTCGTGTGGTAGTTGGTGTAGCGAAGGCCTTCGCGGGCGAGACGGTCCAAGGTCGGCGTCGATACTTCCGCGCCAAAGGGACCGATGTCGCTGAAACCCATATCGTCGAGCAATACGACGATGACGTTTGGTGCCTCGACGGGTGGCATGGGCGTGGGGGGCCACCACGACGTCGACTCCTCGACGGTCTTGCCGACTTGACCGCCCCACCCGTCATAGTGACGGGTGGGGCCTTCTTCGATAGTCATGTCCGTCTCCCTAGCCCTTGGGTAACGTCGCGACGAGTGCATTGAACTTCGTCGTATAGAGCGTCTTCGTGTCCACGGGCGTCGTGAGAAGGCCGGCCTGTATGAAGGCGGCCGCTTCGTTCGTAATGCTGTTGTACTGATTGGGACCGATCTTCACGAACGACGCCAGTGCCGCGTTTACCGCCGCCGTCGCCAGTGGCAGCGAGATGCTGTTCGCTGTGGCGTAGTCCTGCGCCCACGTGGCGGTGTGCGTCGCGGCCCAGTGTTCGGCTACGGCGTAGCGGTGAAGATAGTCCGCGATCGCGGCACTCTTCTTCGTGTTGGCGAGTGCCGAATCGGCAGCGAGAAAGTACGAGTAACCCTTGGTGTAGCTCGTGCTGAGGGCTAACACGTCCGCGCCCGCCTGCACCGCTTCAGCCAGGTAGGGCTGAATCAAGACGGCCGCTTGGACCGAATTGGACGTCAGCGCCGAGAGGGCCAGCGCCGGGTTGAGGTTGACGATGGTGGCGTTCTTCCAACCGCCGTCGGCGCCGTTGAGCGCCTGAATCGCGACGTACTCAAGAATCGTGCCGCTGGCCGCTGCGATCTTCGTCCCCTTCAGTCCTCCGATTGACGTGATCGTCGAGCCCTTGGGAACAACGAGCCCTAACGACGCGCCCGGAGCGACCGGCTGGGTGACGGCGACCACCTTGAGCGGCACGCCACTGGCCTGGGCGAAGATCGCCGGAGTGTCCGCGGTCACCGTGAGGTCAATTGAGTCGCCTTGAATGGCCGCGACGGCCGGCGGACCGGCGGGAAACGTGGCGAAGTTGACTTTGTACTGCGCGCCCTTCAAGGCACCGGAGTCGTTGAGCAGAATCTGCGTCTGTCCCGCCAGGTCGCCGACGTTGAGCGTCACGCCACTGAGGTTGATCTTCTTCGGCGTGGTCTTGTGCCTGCTCGAAGCCCCCGACGCTGACGCTCCGCCAATTGCTACAGCAATGGCAACGCTCACCAGCACGAAGGCCGCTCCGCTGCTTCTTAGATTCTTCCTGCTTTGTCTCACGGTTTTCCCTTCTGGTGCGATGGCGTTGTGCACATCGTCTGGTGCTTTCGCTATTTTCTACTTTATCAATGGAAATACTAGAGAATACGACTTAAGAACTCCGCAGCAAACCCTGCGTTCGCTATTACGAGGTCGCCTCCGTCGAGTGCGGTGCTCACTGGTTGACGCCCAACTCGCTCAGAAGTCGCCGACGAAGCGATGTGAACTCCGCACCGATCTCGCGCGGTCGCACCATTGGCACGTCGACTTCAAATCCAAGGTAGCCCTCTCGTAATAGAACGACACGGTCGGCCAGGAGCAGTGCTTCCTCCACGTCGTGCGTCACGAGCAAGACGGCCGGTCCGTGTCGCGCACACAGGTCCGCTATCAATTGCTGCATCTTGAGACGTGTCAACGCGTCGAGAGCGGCGAAGGGTTCATCGAGCAACAACAGCTGTGGTTCGCGTACCAGTGCGCGCGCGAGCGCGACTCGTTGTGCCTCTCCCCCGGAAAGGGTCGCAGGCCATTCGTTCGCGTGCGACGCCAGACCAACCTCTTCGAGTGCGCCAATTGCCGCCGCGCGTGTCGCCTTGGAACGCTCGAGGCCTAACGAGACGTTCTGCCAGACGCGCTTGGAGTTCACGAGTCGAGGCTCTTGAAATACAACGGTGCGTGACCGAGGAACGAGCAGCTCCCCCGAGTCTGGTGTATCGAGGCCGGCGAGCAAGCGCAGCAAGGTGGTCTTACCACTCCCGCTCTTTCCCAACAAGGCGACGAATTCGCCGCGACGGATCATCAGGTCGAGTCCATTGAGCGCCGGGTGTTCGCCGAATCGACGAATCAGCTGTTGCGTGTCAACGGCCAGAGACTCGTTACGCATTTCCAGTGTGGCACTCATCGAACCGACACTCCGGCTCGCCACGGCAACGCGAGCTTCTCAATCACGCGCACGAGCAGATCGGCGCTCAGACCTAGGGCGGCGTAGATAATGACGCCGCAGAACACGATGTTCGTCTGTTGGAACTGCTGAGCCTGGTTGATGAGATAGCCAATACCGCCGGTCGACGCTATCGTCTCCGCTCCGACGAGTGCGAGCACGGAGATACCGAGTGAAAAACGAAGACCAGTGAGGAGTCCTGGCAGCGACAGCGGAAAGATCACTTCACGTACTAGCGGAATGCCGCGAAGGCCGTAGGAGCGAGCGGCCTCGACGACCTTGCGATCGACGTTGCGCATCGCCGCAGCGGTGTTGATGTACATCGGGAAGGTCGTCGCCAACGAGATCAGCGCGACCTTCGGTAGCTCCCCGATGCCCATCCACACGACAAACAGAGGAATGAGAGCGAGAAACGGAATCGTGCGAAGCATCTGCAGCGGCGCGTCAAAGAGTTCCTCGCCGATCCTGGAAAGCCCCGACATGAGACCGAGTGCAAACCCTAGTGTGACACCAATCGACAGTCCAAAGCCAGCCAGCAATAGCGAGTCACCAATCTGACCCCAGAGATCATGAGAGAACAGCGTGCCGAAGGTCTTCACGACCGCGTAAGGCGTGGGCAGTGAGCCGGTCGGCAGCCAATTGGCTCTCGCTAGCGCCCACCAGAGGAGTAAGAGGAGTAGCGGCGAAAGAACTCGTAGGCCCAGCGAATGCGAGCGCGTACGAGAACGCGAGCGAAGAACCTTAGGCGTGACCAGTTCAATCAATGAAGACGTGTCATGGACCTCCTTGGAGCCGATGACGTCACTGTGGTGTACTTCAACTCTGGACACGAATCCGACTCCTCGTCGATCATCCACTGCGAGTCGCCACGTTGGCACTCGAGCAATACATTACTATTTCACTCGTAATTATAGGTTATTGGAATGAACCATAGATGATGGAGTGAGCAGATGTCAAGCATCTCAACGCAATGACGAACGAATAGCTATTGTGGCAATGCGGGCGAGGACTTCTCGTGGGATATGGAAGGACCACAAATTTCGCGCTCACTTGGCACACTTCAAACTCACCCTGGTCGCACTATCGAATGGTGGTCGCGTCACCCATCTCAGGCAATAGGTTCGTCAACCAACTGAGGTGCCAACAATCGACCCAACAAATCGTTGGTGGGTCTATGGAATCCTGAATGTGGAGTATCCAATGGCAATTATTGGCCGTCGTCGTTGGACTCGGAACTTGATATTTTGAGGCGGGGATTACCTAATGTGCACGCCGGAGATGGCACGCGCAATGATGAGACGTTGGATCTCAGAAGTCCCCTCGAAGATCGTGTAGATCTTTGAGTCTCGGTGCCAGCGCTCTACGGGGTAGTCGCGCACGTAGCCGTACCCACCCAGAATTTGGATCGCCTCTTCCGTGACCCTGACCGCGGTCTCGCCCGCGAAGAGTTTGGACATGGAACCCTCGCCACTAGTAAAGGGCTTTCGCGTCGCGGCCATCCAACTGGCTCGCCAGATCAGCAGGCGTGAGGCGTCCACACTCGTCTTCATATTGGCCAACTTAAAAGCGATGGCCTGATTCTCAATGATGAGGCGACCGAACTGTTTGCGCTCTTTGGCGTAGTCCAGCGCGTACTCGTACGCCGCACGCGCGATGCCCAGGGCCTGCGCGCCGACGGCCGGTCGGGTGGCTTCGAACGTGGCCATGGCCGCTTGGCTGGAGGCTCGCCTTCCTTCGCGAACCCGCGCCAACTTTTCGTCCAGCTTTTCCTTTCCTCCGAGCAGACATGACCCGGGCACTCGACAGTCCTCCAGAACCACTTCGGCCGTGTGACTCGCACGAATGCCCATCTTCTTGAACTTCTGCCCCATGCTGAGACCGGAAGTTCCTTCCGGCACGATGAACGAGGCCTGGCCTCGACTACCGAGTTTGGGATCGACCGACGCCACGATGACGTGGACGTTGGCGATGCCTCCATTGGTGATCCAGGTCTTGGTCCCATTCAAGATCCACTCGTCTTTTGCTTCGTCGTAGAGGGCCCTCGTGCGAAGCGACGAGACGTCGCTGCCGGCGTCGGGCTCCGTGACGGCAAAAGCGGCCAGTTTGATGTCGTCGGGTGTGCCGTAGCATCGAGGCACCCACTCCATCTGCTGCTCGGGCGTGCCGTTAGAGACAATGGCCGCGACGCCCAGGGTCGTCCCCATGAGCGACATGCAGAGTCCCGCGTCGCCCCAGGCCAGCTCTTCTAGGACAATCATCATCGACAGGCCGGTCGGGTCGCGAATGGCGTTCATAATGAAGTCGAGACCGTACACGCCTAACTTGGCGGCCTCTTGAATGAAGGGCCAGGGAGTCTCTTCTCTCTCGTCCCACTCCGCCGCGATCGGACGCATCTCCTTCTCGGCGAAACCGTGCACCCAGTCGCGCAGCGTGATCTGGTCGTCGTTGAGGTCCATCGAAAAGTCGCTCATGCCTACACCTTGCGTCGAGGGGTTACTGACCAGTAACTAAACGTACCGTAGAACACGTTCGCGTCACAAAAGGAAGAACCGCCGCCTAGAGGCGGCGGTTCTTCTCTGAAGAGTGTTGGTTAGTTGAGAACGACGCGCTTGGCCAAAGGACCGCGGTCGCCGGGCTCGATGTCGAACTCGACCGCCTGACCTTCAACGAGCGTCTTTCGCCCATCACCTTGAATCTCCGAGTAGTGAACAAAGACGTCAGGTTGCCCATCAACAGCGATGAATCCCCAGCCCTTTTCGTCGTTGAACCACTTGACGGTTCCTGCAGCCACTGTGGGCCTCCTTGATTACTTTTACTTCCGGAACTCCGGTTTTGGGAGGGAACCACAACGGCAACCTCAGTCTCAACGCTACTTGGTGAGAGGCGGCGCTCACAAGGGGAATTATGGCTTGCGAATGAGTGTTCCTGAGGGTCCATCCTCGACGATCCAGCCTCGCTTCACTAGTTCCTCACGCAAGCGGTCGGCCTCGCTCCAGTTCCTTGCGCTTCGCGCGGCGTCGCGCTCGGCCACGAGGGCCTCGCTCACTTCGTCCGCCACATCATTACGACCATGTAACGAAAGACCCATCCCTCCGAAGAGTGAGTTGACGCACTGAGCGAGGCGTCGAGCCGGCGCCTCACGACCCTCGTCTGCGGCCGCGTTGGCGACGCTTACAGCCTCAAACAGTTGAGCCATCGCCAGCGGAGTGTTGAGGTCGTCGTTCATCGCGGTGACGACGCGTTCGTAGAGCTCAAGCCCTTCGCCTTCCCAGGCGCGTACGCTCGCGATCTCGAAGGCCTCTCCGCCCAACACCGGAAGTGAGAAGCGTCGCGCGAACGTATCAATACGTTCCAAGGCGCGTTCGGCGTCGGCGATGGTGGACGGCGTGACTTCGATGGGTGAACGGTAGTGCGAGCGAAGAACGAGGAGCCGGTACGCGCGAGGGTCGGTGCGGGCAAGTAAGTCGGTCAGCGAGGTGAAGTTGTTGAGCGAGGTGCTCATCTTCACGCCGTTCACCATGACCCATCCGTTATGCCCCCAGTGACGAGCGAACGGCAACTGCGCCGCCTCGGCCTGGGCGCGCTCGTTCTCGTGGTGAGGAAACTTAAGGTCGAGACCTCCGCAGTGCAGGTCGAAGCCTTCGCCCAAGAGATCGAGCGACATCACCACGCACTCGGTGTGCCAGCCGGGACGACCTTCGCCGAAGGGCGCGGGCCAGCGTGGCTCGCCGGGCTTGGCGTTCTTCCACAGGGCGAAATCGAGGGGTGAGCGTTTTTCGTCATTGACCTCGACCCGCTCGCCGGCTCGCAAGGTGTCCAGTGCCTGTCCGGCCAAGAGGCCGTAGTCCGGCACCGTCGAGACGTCAAAGTAGACGCCGTCACTGGTCACGTAGGCGACATCGCGTTCCAAAAAGGCCGAGATCAACTCCACCATGTCGGCCACGTAGTCGGTGGCGTGAGGCGTGTCGTCCGGTTCTTTGACGCCCAGGAGCGCCATCGCGTCCCACCACTCCGCTTCGTACTGTGTGACGACGTCGATGTCGCTGCGGCCTTCGTTATTCGCTCGCGCGATGATCTTGTCGTCAATGTCGGTGATATTTGAGACGTAGTGGACGTTCAGTCCTTGAAAGGTGAACCACCGTCGCGCCACATCCCAGACGAGGGTGAAACGACCGTGACCGAGGTGGGGAAGATTGTCGACCGTCGGGCCACAGACGTACATCGACACCTGGCCCGGTGTGCGCAAGGAGAGGTCTCGTACCTCGCCGCGCGCCGTGTCGAAGAGGCGAATCACTGTTCTAAACTACGCCAACCATGTCTGTCGATTCGACGCCTCGTCGCTACCACGTCCCCGAAAAGCCCACCGTTGACGGACTCGAAGCGCTCTGGACGCGGCGCTGGGATGAAGAGGCGACCTACCGCTTTAACCCCAGCGCCACGCGAGAGAGCGTCTACAGCATCGACACCCCGCCGCCCACCGTGTCAGGCGAGCTACACATCGGACACGTCTTTAGCTACACCCAGGGTGACGTGGTGGCGCGCTTTTGGCGCATGCGGGGGCGCGACGTCTTCTATCCGATGGGCTGGGACGACAACGGACTGCCGACCGAGCGACGCGTCGAGAACTTCTACGGGGTGCGCTGTGACCCCACGCTGCCCTACGACCCCGACTTCACCGCGCCCGAGAAGCCGGCCGACAAGAAGATCTCGATCTCGCGGCAGAACTTTGTGGAGCTGTGCCAACTCTTAACCGCCGTCGACGAGGTGGCCTTTAAGAACCTGTGGCGCCACCTGGGGATCAGCGTCGATTGGGACCTGGAGTACACCACCATCTCTCCCCTGGCCCGCGCCGTGTCCCAGCGAGGATTCTTGGAGAACCTGGCGCGCGACGAGGTCTACTCGAGCGTGGCCCCGACCTTGTGGGACGTCGACTTTCGTACCGCGGTCTCTCAGGCCGAACTCGAAGATCGCGAACGGCCCGGTACCTATCACCGCGTGGCCTTTGAACGTTCCGACGCTCAGGGCTTCGTCGAGATCGAGACCACGCGTCCCGAGATGCTCGCGAGCTGCGTCGCGCTGGTGGCTCATCCCGACGACGAGCGCTACCGCGACCTCGTCGGTTCGAGCGTCCTCACGCCTCTCTTTCGCGTCGAAGTTCCGATCGTCGCCCACGAACTGGCCGACCCTGACAAGGGATCGGGCATTGCCATGATCTGTACGTTCGGCGACACCACCGACGTCACCTGGTGGCGCGAACTGCAACTACCCACTCGGGCACTGATTGGTCGCGACGGCCGATTCCTGCCGGCCGATTTCTCGTCGGCCGAGTTCCCCTCTACCGAGCCCGACGAAGCCAACGACCAGTACGAGTCGATCGAAGGCGCGACGGTGAGTCAGGCGCGCGCCGCCGTGGTGGACGCCCTGCGAGCGGCTGACGCGCTTATTGGCGAACCGCGCGACATCACTCACCAGGTCAAGTTCTACGAGAAGGGTGAACGCCCCCTCGAGATCGTGACCTCTCGTCAGTGGTTCGTCAAGACTTTGGAACACCGCGACGAGTTGCTCGCTCGCGGCGACGAGTTGCGTTGGCACCCCGGCTACATGAAACACCGCTACCGCTCCTGGGTGGAGGGCCTCAACCTCGACTGGAATATTTCTCGACAGCGATTCTTCGGGGTCCCGTTTCCCGTGTGGTACCCCATTGACGAGAAGGGTGAGGTCGACTTCGATCGCCCACTGCTGGCCGAGCTCGATCGCCTTCCCGTTGATCCCTCCAGCGACGTGCCCACGGGGTACGTGGAGAGCCAGCGTGGTGCGCCCAAGGGATTCCTGGGCGACCCGGACGTTATGGATACCTGGGCCACCAGCTCGCTCTCGCCCCAGATCGCCGGGCAGTGGGGCAGCGATCTCTACGACCACGTCTTTCCCATGGACGTCCGACTTCAGGCGCATGAGATCATTCGCACCTGGCTCTTCTCGACGGTGGTGCGTAGTCACCTCCAGTCGCGCAGTCTGCCCTTTTCGAATGTCCTCATCTCGGGCTGGGTGCTCGATCCCAACCGCAAGAAGCTCAGCAAGTCCTCGGGCAACGCCTCGACGCCGATGCCGCTGCTGGAGCAGTACGGCGCGGACGCCCTTCGCTACTGGGCGGCCTCGGGGCGACCAGGCACCGACACCGCGGTTGACGAAGCCCAGATGAAAATTGGTCGACGCCTCGCTATCAAGGTGCTGAACGCGTCGAAGTTTGTGCTGGGACGATTGGACCAGACGACTTCCCTCGGCCCCAATGACGTGACGACCCCGCTGGACCGAGACGTCCTAGCTTTGTTGGGCGCTCTAGTCGGCGAAGCAACCTCGTCCTTCGAGAACTATGACTACGCGCGCGCGTTAGAGCGTACCGAAGCGTTCTTTTGGACCTTTTGTGACAACTACGTCGAACTCGTGAAAGCCCGTGCCTACGGCGAAGGGGACGACGCCACGGTGACCTCAGCGCGCGCCACCCTCAACCTCGCGCTCTCTGTCCTTCAGCGCCTGCTAGCTCCCTTCTTGCCGTTCGTGACCGAAGAGGTGTGGCACTGGTGGCACGACGACAGCGTCCACCTGGCCTCGTGGCCCTCTCTCGACGAGCTGGGACCGCTCAGTGTGAACCCCGGCTCGATCTACCAACCGGTCTGCGACGTCCTCGAAGCCCTTCGGCGAGAGAAGAGCACCGCCAAGCTCTCCCAGCGTGCGGGCGTCGCGCGTCTCGTGGTGAGTGGACCGGAGGAGTTCGCCAGCGCGATACGAGCCGGCGGCGCCGACCTCATCGCCGCCGGCAACGTGCACGAACTCGTCGCCGTGGACGCCACCGAACTTCTGATCGACGTTACTCTCGACGAGAGTTAGACGAGGACCTCGTCCGACGCGACGGCGCGCACAGTGACGCCATCGGCGTCAACTTCGTAATACGCGAACTGATCCCAGCCGCGCGCCACACCCCTCGCGACGTCGCGGCCCACCGCGTGAAGCGCCACGCCCTTCTCGTCGGGCCACGTGTCGTAGATATCTCGACCAATCGACTCCAAAAACTCGAGACCCCGTCGGGTCAAGGACGCGCGAAACGCCAAGCGCCGCTCTTCGTTCACCCCTTCCTCGTAGCGCTGGGAGAAGGGATTGTCCGAGGTCACGACGAAGAAGGGACCGGTGTCGCCGGCGACGTCCTGCGCGTCAAGCCACGTGTCGCGGGCGACTTGGATGCTCAGTCGGGTCGGCGGGACCTGATAGCTAGCCACCAGTGCGGGCGTCAGTTTCGGCCGCGCCAGGGTGACCGATTCGGCGAAGGCCACCGCCGCTCTCGTGGTGGCCGACGTGCGCGGACTGGCCGTTAAGTCGTAGGCGTGCTGCGTGAAAGGCAGTTCGATGTAGTACAGCGGCGCGAAGGCCACCTGACGAAATCTTGTCACGAAGGCGCGGGCCACGTTCACATCGACCAAGGTGTCGTTGATCCCCTGCACCACGAAGAACGGCGGTGAGTCGGGTCGAATGCGATCGTAGGGGGAGAGCGCTCGATAGAGGCCCTCGTTCTCGAGGAACGGCAGTTGCACCACGTGGCGTTCTAGGAGTCGAAGAAGACCCTTGCCCAGACCGCGCCAGTGCGTCTCGTCGCCCGTCATCTCGAGAACGCCGTAGAACGACAGCGCACCCCGTAACGACCAGTCCTTCACCTCGCTCATCTCGGGAGGCCGCCACCGCGAATCGTCAGAACTGAGAGCTACCAACGACGCCAGATGCCCCCCGGCCGACGCACCGGCCACGACCACGCGGTCGGGGTCCCCACCGTAGGTGGCGACGTTCTTCTTAATCCACCCGAGTGCCCGAGTGACGTCTTCGATCTGGGCGGGCCACGGGTGGCGTGGCGCGAGACGGTAGTTAATGGTGACGACGATCCATCCCCGGCGTACGAACTCGTGGAGCATCGGGCGACCTTGCTCGCGTTTGTCGCCGAAGGTCCAGGCGCCACCGTGGACGTAGTAGATGACTGGAGCATTGGTGGGCGTCGTCGAGAGCCGCCAGACGTCGAGGCGATGACGCAGCTGGGGGCCGTAGGGCACGTTGCGATGAAGTTGCATGTCGCGAGGATGAAAGGGAATCTGCAGAGCGGTGCGCCACCAACTACCGAAGCGGTCCTCACGTGGTGTGGGTAATCGCAGCGGCCGATCGGGCGACTTCTCCATCGCGCGTCGAACGATCGTGCGCGACCAGAAGGTGATCAGCATCAAGGACAGGTTCTCAACCACCACGACGCCCGCGAGAGAGAACACCAGCGCGCTCAGCCAGTGCGTGGTCGGCCAGCCCCACCACCACAGCAGGCCCAACAACAGCCCCTCGAGAGCGATGCCCTGCCCCGCCAGTTCGCCGGCCGCCCACCCGACGGGATACGCGAGGGCCGCGAAGAGTCCAGCGCGGCCCGGGCGAAGCGCGGTGGCCGCCGACAACGCCAAAAAGGCGCTGATGAGCGCGACGAAATAAGCCATCCGTTCATTCTGCCGCTCGCCACGTCACCTCGGCGCCAGAATCGACACCGGTAGGCTCGCTCTCGTGCCCCCTTGGCCGAGCGAACTCGAAAAACTACGCGGCACCCTCGGACTCTGGACCATGACCCTCGACGCGGTGCCGCCTCAGCGCAGCGCTGAGACGGCACGAGAGATCGAAGCGCTCGGTTACGCCGCTCTCTGGTTCCCAGAAGCCTGGGGCCGCGAGGCCCTGACTAACGCAGGCCTGTTGTTGTCAACCACCTCGACCCTGGTTGTCGCGAGCGGCATCGCCAACATCTGGGGTCGCGACGCGGTCGCCGCGAGCAACGGCGCCAAGACGTTGAGTGCCGCCTACGGCCATCGGTTCGTTCTCGGGCTCGGCGTCAGCCACGAGCCACTGGTGGAACGACTGCGGGGACATCGGTACGCGACGCCCCTCAGCGCCATGCGGGAGTTCCTCCTCGCCATGGATGCAGCACCGATGCTTGCCGACGAGGGCCCGACTCGCGTCGCGCGCGTGCTAGCCGCGCTCGGACCCCAGATGCTCGAACTCTCAGCCACCCTCGCCGACGGCGCGTTGTCCTACCTCGTGACCCCCGAACACACGGCCCTAGCCCGCAGATTGCTGGACGATCGATTCCTCGGCGTCGAGCAGGCGGTGGTCCTCGGCCACGATCGAGATGAGTATCTGCGCCGTGCGCACGAGCACCTGGAGATATACACCGGCCTCGATAATTATCGCGCCAACTGGCGCCGCCTGGGATTCAGCGAGGACGACTTCGTGCGGGGCGGCAGCGAGCGGCTCTGCGAGGCCCTCGTCGTACATGGAGATGAGAACGATATTCTCGAGCGCGTCAACGCTCACCGTGAGGCCGGAGCCGATCACGTCTGCTTGCAAGTCCTCGGCCCCGATATGGCAACTCCCCCCCTCCATGAGTGGCGCCAGCTCGCGGGCCTCACTACTGCGTAGACGTTTTGCAACTCTCCCGCGTCACTTCGTCACAATCTTTCTGATCTACCTAAAAAACATTTTGTCAAGACCACTTTGCCTCGGCGTAACGAGTAATTTCACAGAATGGCCCCATCTCAACCAGGACCCTCCACGCGCGACGCTCTGATTGAGGCCACCTCTCGAAAACTCTGGAGTGTGGACGAGAGTGAACTGCGCATACTCGACATATGCCAAGAGACGAATCTGAGCACGAGTGTCATCTACGGACATTTTCGCTCCCGTCAAGGTCTGATCGACGCCTCGCTTCTGCACCTGTTCGCCATCGTCACCGATCAAATCGCGGACAACATATCGACCGCCGCTGAGAACTCCGGCGATACCCGCTCGTATGTCGACGCGTTGTACGCGCTTCTCACTAACCCTGAGCGCGAAGAGACGGTGGCCCTACCTCGACAGATGTTTTTTCGCATCTCCGCCACGGCGCTCTCTCGACCGAGCATTCGACCGGGCTTTCTCGATCTCTACCACCGATTTATGGACCGTATTGATGCGATCTACGACAATCTGGTAGGGCGCGGACTTCTGGGTTCAGAGCTCACGGGCCACCAGTGGGCGCTCTGCTTTGAGGGCCAGATGCTCAGTCGAGCTTTCCACGACCTCTCATCGAACTGGGACAACCAGGCCGACTGGAACCGGACCACGTATCGAATACTCAGCGCACCGCAGGACGAGGTCGCCTCGTAACGAGCGTCACCCCCAAAGCGAGAGCGCCCTCAACGACGTTCGGGATCAATGATGACGACGGGCTCGTCTCGTGGGGCGCCGCGAAGTGAGCGCACCACCAACGACACCAAAGCCAGCGAGGCGAACTCAATAAAGCCAATGCCTATCCATCCGAAGGTGATGATGAGAAGTCCGAGAAGGAAACCCTTCAAGACTCCAAAGTGAATCATGGAAGCGATCTCCATGGGGAACCAGGCAAAGAGCCAACTAACGAAAGGCGCCGCTACGACCGCTCCGAAGCGACGTCGCCAGCCCAAGACGATGCCCAACACCGCGGTGAACGCAAAACCGATGATTGTGACGGTCGCAGAAGGGGCCACGATCGCCATGAACAGGATCACGGTCATCGCGAGAGCCCACACCACCATGGGTAACGACACATTGCCCTTCGCGCGTTCGCGGGAGAAGTGCACCACATTCACGGACTCAACTTAACCAGTGAGTTTGGTCTGCCAATCATTGGGAACAGTACGCTGAGTCCATGGCCAGCGGCGTCCTCGCACTTCTCGGTTCCGGTGAGACAGCCCCAGGAATGACCAAGGTGCACCGCCAACTCTTTTCGCGACTCCCCGCCATAGCCCCGGTCAATCTCGACACCGCGTACGGCTTTCAGCTGAACGTGCCCCAGATGAGTGAGAAACTTGAAGCATATTTCGACACTTCGCTGCACGTACATGTCACGACGTTGCACTTTCCGTCGTACGAGAGCGCGAGCGATGTCGAGCGTGCGCTATTCAAGCGGCAGGTGCGTCAGGCCAACTATGTTTTTGCCGGTCCCGGCAGTCCCACCTACGCGCTGAACCAGTGGTTCCCGCTCCATTTCGATGACGACCTGCTCAACGTGCTGGGTGCCAACGGCACCTTATGCTTCGCCTCCGCGGCGGCTCTTACGCTCGGCGCCTTCACCGCGCCCATCTATGAGGTCTACAAGGTGGGGGTCGAAAGACCCCGATGGCAAGAAGGACTCAACGTACTAGGCCACCACGGTCTCAATTGCGTCGTTATTCCTCACTTTGATAACAATGAGGGCGGCAACTATGACACTCGGTTTTGCTACCTCGGAGAGCCGCGACTTCTTGAGCTTGAGCGCCAACTCCCCGAGGGCGTTGCCACGCTCGGCGTCGACGAACACACCGCCGCCGTTCTGGACTTCACGCAGGACACCCTGACCGTTATGGGGCGAGCGAATGCTTATTGGCGGCTCAACGGCGAATCTCGGCTATTGGAAAAGGGATCGACCACCAACCTTGAGGACTTACGTACAACTTCCCCCGTCGAGTCGCAATTGCCACCTTCGACGACTCCGTCGTCCGCCAACGCCTCTCTCGTTGATCTCGCCAATCAAGCCGCGAAAGGGGGAGATGTAGGACTAGAAGCCCTCGCGCAACTGGTTCTCCTCGCCAACACCGGTGGCGAAGGGTTCATAGATCCGACGGTTCTCGTGAAAGGCGTGTTAGACGCCCGGGTAGCGGCCAGGGCCAGCGGCCAATACGACATCGCCGACCAGCTCCGAGACGCCCTTATCACCGCTGGCGTCGAAGTCAAAGACAGCCCCGGTGGTACGACGTGGTCCTTGGCCACCGACTGAACAATTGATCTGGCAGTTCACCCGCGGTGCCCTCAATGAGAGACTGGTAAGTCGAGTCAATGTGAGTCGAGTCAATAAGGAAGGCCCCCTCTTTCGAGGGGGCCTTCCTTATGTACTTCTTGAAGGGTGAGACTAACTAGCGCAGGGTGTTATAGAAAGCCTTGGCAGTCATACCGTTAGCCAACTTCACGGTGAGCGGGTGCTCACCCCTCGTGACGGTTTTCTTGGTCGTAACGTGGATAGTCAACAACGTGCCGGTGTCCTTGAGAACACCGAACTTCGTGCCAGCAATACCGGTGATCTTCGGCTGGCCGTAGAAGCCAGTTCCTGAGATGGTGATCCTGACCGTCCTGCCAGCGACCGCAGAACCGTGCACACCAACCACGGTAAACGTCACCACAGCAACACCAGTGCCGAGTACAGCAGTCGTGGAGGTAACCGAACCACCGTCAGCGTTGGTGACGACCAAGTACGTCGGCGTCACACCAGGAGTACCCAAGGTGCAGGTCACCGCAATCGCAGTCGACGAAGAAACCGTGGTGGTGCCACAGGTACCATTCGCCGGCTTCAATGTTGTCACGGCACCGGCCTTAAAGCCGGTACCAACGACCGCGAACGACGTTGTCGCTCCAGCAGCGCCAGTAGCAGGCGTTACTGAGGTGATGGTGGGAGCAGCGTCAATGACCAAACCGGCTGGAGCAACTGCGGTGGCCTTGACCACGCCACCATTGGTGTTCGTCACCGTGAAGCCGTCAACCGTGTTCGAGTCACCAGCAGCGATCTTGATTGTCGCCGTGATGGCGGTCCCAGCAGTGTTCACGCCGGTAACGGTGGCTGTGACGTTGGGGTCAGCAACTCCAGACCCGTTAACGAAGCCCGTGACGGTCGCACCGGTGGCAAAACCCGATCCGTTGATCGTGACCGTCTGGCCAGCAGCACCCACGCCAACGCCCGAGGTGCCCGTCACATACGTGGTAGAGGTCACCGTGGGAGCAGCGCCGACTGGGATGCTGAACGGAGCTGTCGAGGACGTCGCGCCAAAGCCATCAGTCACCGTCACCGTCAACGTGGCAGGAGTCGCAGCAGCGGTCGCAGCCGTCGGAGACGCAGTGACAACGAAGTTCTCCGTCGTCGGATTCACGTACTGGAAGACACCAGCAAGACCGCTCGCCGGTGTTCCCTGGCCGACAGTCCCAGTTGAAGCAGGGGCAAAGCCCGTACCCGTCAAGACGATGGTTGTTCCCACCGGAGCACCAACAGCGAGAGCCGAAGGGGCAGCCGAGGTAATAACCGGACCGGCAACGCTAAAGGCGTTGGGGAAGTACGTGCCGACAACGCCACCAAGTTGCACTGAGTGGGGGCCCGTTAGAGCACCAGTTGAAACCGTCAACTCACAGGTGAGCGTCGTGCCGCTGGATCCACCAAGGCAGGCAGCCGCATTCCCGTTACCAATGGTCGCGGCAGCGTCGGAGGTGGTTGAAGTACCCGCAGTCGTGTCGACGGGTGTCGTGTACTGACTAAAACCGACTCCTGTGAAGGTAATCGCCTGCTGAGGAGCGCCAGGCGACACAGCAGCAGCAGCGGACAGGCTCGAAGCGGTGATGCTCGGAGCAACCGTTGATTCTTCGCCGAGGCCGAGGGCCCCAGCTTTAGTGGAGAACGAGTCAGTGTTGCCCGTTGTATTCGTGACGGTCAGCACACAGGTAGCAATCGCGGTGGGCGTACCGGCGACAACCACCGAGTCCGTCATCTGCGTACTACTCACAACCGTACCGGTACCCGACAGAGTCGCACCCGTGCAGGTGGCCAGCGAAAGATGCGCGCCCGAAGTGAACCCGCCTCCCCACACCGTGATCGGGTAGGTGCCCGGAACATTTGGCACAGCCGAGGGGCTGATCTCAGTGATTGTGTTACCGGTCACCGTGAAGAGCGCCCCAGAAGTGACGATGCCACCGTCGGGGTTGATCACCGTAATGGTGTAGGTACCGGGCGTCGCAGACGCACTATCGACAGTGTTCGTGGGCGTGATAGAGACAACCAAACTTGTGGCAGGCGAAACCGTGGTTCCGCCGGTCGCAGTAACTACCGCGCTGGTGCCCTTCAACTGGGTGCCATCAACCGTGCTCGTCAAAATCACCGTTGGGGTACCGACAAAGCCAGTGCCCGTGATTGTGCTCGAGACTGGAGTGGGTGTGGTGGTGTCCGCCACGGTGTTTGGCGTCAGCGAAGTGACCGTCGGGTCAGTGTTCACGGTGAAGGCGCCAGCCAGAGTCGCGGTTCCGTTGTTGTCCTTCACGGTGATGGGGTACGAGCCAGGTGTCGTCGTAGTCGCTGACGACGTGTAGCTACCGGTCAAAGTCGTGCCATTCGTGTCAACAACGCTCGAGAAAGTAACTCCCGGTGCCGTGGTCGTTACGGTCGCGGTCGTTTCACCGTCACCGGCGAACGTTCCGTTGACCTGGAAACTTCCAGAAGCACCCGCGCCAAATGACGCGGTGGTACCAATTGTCTGGGTTCCACCGTCACCTGTGGTGCTGAAGTACACGCTAGTGACGGTCGGTGTAGCCGCTCCCGCCGCTGTAGCGATGGCCATTGGCAGCGCCGCAGCTGCCAGCAAGGCACCGGCAGCAAGTGCCTTTACCAAGTGGCGTTGTATCCGTCGTGGATTATTCATGGTCAATTCTCTCCATTCATAAGGGCCGAACACTGTCGACCTTTAATTTTCAGATCATGCGGCACTGCGCTAAATCTCACAAGGTAGGGCCTCGTGACATAACACGGCCGTTTCCTTACGAGCAAGTATAGGTAACGACCAGGGTCGAAGCGAAGACGGTGCCGCGAAACTTTGCATCGTCATCGCAACACTTCGCGGTGCGTAATGCGCCCTGTACTACCTGATCAAACGCACGATAATTTTATTTCTATTGTTGGGCAAAATGGAAGATTGTCATAAACAATGAAATCGTAACCATATTGTAAGCCACTACCGAACATGATTTCGACGCCGTTCACTCTGCCGTCACCTCGCGATTTTTCGTCGATATTTCAACGAAACAGATTGCTTTTTGCGCCTCGGACACTTCGCTCTTTGTTCTCACTTGGAGGCTCCAGTCAGTGAGACGCGACCTCGAGAAAATCCACGAAGCCTGGTCGCCATGTGGCGAGCAGCGGGGATGATCGGAAATATTTACGCAATTGCGCAGCGATTGGGCCCCACCTCAAGTGCAGACTCGTCACCGTCGGGTACGTCCTGACCCATGTTGATACGAACGATCTGCTGATAGTTACCCGGGCGATCCTTGACGTTCGCAACAGCCCAGTTCACAAAGGACTTTTCGTCGAGAGCAAGCGCGGGCAAGGCATTCCGCAAAGATCCGAGCCGTCGAGCCACGAACTCCCCGCTATATACCTCGACTCCTTGGCCAAAGTGTGCCGGAAACACGGTGATCTCGTCATTAAGAGGAAGGACCCTCTCGTGGAGGCTGTGATACAGGTGATGCGCGTAGTCCACCGCTTCGTCAGCCAAATCGGGCCGTCCCACGCTTTCTAAGAACAGCGTATCGCCGGTGAAGATGGCCTCCTCGGCCAACTGGTACATGGTGGAGCCTTCGGTGTGACCGGGCACACTGACCGAGGACACCTTTAGGTCCACGCCGGGCGTGAGCTCGAGGGACTTTCCGTCCACCAACGGTTCAAAATCGAATCGGAAGGGTTCGGCGGGATTCAACCAGAGCTCCCCACCAGCGGCGCCAGCCAGCCCCCGGGCCCCACTGATGTGGTCCGCGTGCAAGTGAGTGTCGAACACGTGGGTAATAGTCCAGCCGTATTGCTCTGCCACATCGAAGTATTGCGACAGCTCCAAAGAGGGGTCAATAACTACGGCTCGCCTCCCCGCGCCGATGACGTAGGACAGACATCCTTTGCCCCGTCGACGCACCTGAACGACGGTGGCACCAGCAAACTCTCCAGTCACGTGGTCGT
Organism: Acidimicrobiaceae bacterium; assembly: GCA_025463285.1. GTDB lineage: Bacteria > Actinomycetota > Acidimicrobiia > Acidimicrobiales > RAAP-2 > RAAP-2. The sequence continues at coordinate 24,466 of JAOBWI010000043.1, forward strand.
ACGTCGAGGACCACGCCCCCATGCCACCGTCGAGTACGCGGCTCGCGAGCCCGTATTCGGCCAAGATTTCTGCACCCTTGAGAGCGCGAGTTCCTTTGGCGCACACCACGACGAGGTCGTGGTCGCGAGGAATTTCGTCGATACGCGACTCCAGCAACTCCAGCGGGTAGTTATGAGCCCCCGAGATGCTCCACGCCTCGACTTCGTCGGGTTCGCGTACGTCAATGAGATAGAGGTTGGCGGTATTCAATCGGGTCGCCAGGTCACTGCCGCTAATAAGAGGAATCGCCGCCGAAGTCACGTTTCCAGACTAGAACCGGACCCATTACTTAGGGCGCGTACCGCACCGTCCGGTCCGGAGAGATCTCGACGACCGCTACGCGGGGCGTAGATTCGAATCGGGGCACAGACAGGCCCCGCGGCAAGATGCGATAGAGGCAGACGACCCATGTCCGTAAATGAAGTCAGTGCGAACGAAGCGTTGGAGTTGCTAGGCGGTGACGCGATCCTCATCGACGTGCGCCAAGAGGCCGAGTGGGACGCGGGACACGCTCCCATGGCGACCCTGATTCCTCTCGCCGACGTTCCCGATCGGCTCGACGATCTTCCAAAGGACCGCCTCATCATCTGCGCCTGCCGCTCGGGCGCCCGGTCGTCTCGCGCCGCATCTTTCCTCCAGGAAAACGGTTTCGAAGTCGCCAATTTGGCGGGCGGCATGATCGCGTGGTTCGCCGAAGGTTTGCCACTCGAAAGCGAGCACGGGGACGCCATTATCGACTAACCGGCTATGGATCTTGCCCCAGAGCGTTGAACCGTCAATGAAAGGCTTTTCCCCCGGTAGCGAAACATGAATTAGAGTCGTGTTCGATTTGTGGCGTTCGCGATTTCACAAAATTTGCCGAACATGGGGGCGGGAACAATGGCAATAAATTCACCAAACGAACCTATTACTTTCAAGGACCAGGTGGTCGTGGTGACTGGGGGTGCCAGGGGGCTCGGTCGCGATTATTCGCTCGAATTGGGCCGGCGTGGAGCAGCAGTCATCGTCAACGGGATATCTACTGATGCAGACGGACGAACATTCGCCGAGAAAGTTGTTGAAGAAATCCGGGCCGCTGGGGGAACCGCAACTGCTGACCATCATTCAATCAGCGATAGCAACGCTGCCGCTTTGGTGATCGACGCCGCCATAAAGGAATTTGGGCAGGTTGACGCAGTCATAAACAACGCTGGCTTCAACCACTACAGCTTGATTGAGGATACGGACTTGGATTTGTATCGTAGTTTGATCGAAATGCACCTCATTGGGTCATTTTTAGTTTCCAAGCGAGCATATGAACACATGGTTCAGCGGGGGTACGGCCGAATTGTATTGACCGCGTCAATGAGTGGGATGTACGGTCGTCGCTTCGGCGTTGGCTACACCAGCGCAAAAACAGGATTAATAGGACTCATGAACTCCTTTTCAATTGAGGGCGCCGAGAGAGGCGTCTTTACCAACGTTGTCAATCCATCAGCCAAAACCACAATTCTTGATAGGTCGATCACGCGTGGAGATGTCAAACCTGCTGAACTCTTTCCGGAGGAAGAAGCCCCGCGCGGTATGCCGCCTTTCGTGACCCCTCTTGTGCTGTATCTCGCGAGTAATCAGTGCAAGACGAGCAAATGCATTTTCAATGCGGCCTACGGGCGTTACGCTCGTGAAGCCATCGCTCAAGCTCCCGGTTGGAGGAGCGAGGATGATGTGAACCCTCCAACACTCGAAGAACTCTCCGCCCATTGGGATGAGGTGTGCCGGATGGATGGCGCCTGGTATCCGACATCGTCACGAGAGGATGTCTTGGCTGCAAAGTCCAGAGGGTGAAACAACAGAGACCAATTAAGCGTGACTCGGAAATTGGGGCTCAGGTCAACAAAAATGTCTCCGTAATATCCCAGCGTCTGTGCTGTACCACGCTCCTCGAATAGAACTGGCGAAGAAGGTCTTTCGACAAGAGCATCTCCGATGAACAGGCGCGGCCTATTGCGGTAAGAATCAACTGCAAACAGTCCCGCAAGTACTAGGAACGGAGCCGCCAGTCCCGCCACGGCCCTCGCAGTCCAAGTGTGAACGGCGAAAGCCACGGCGAAGCCGAAGAAGCCGACGGCCCACGTGTGCGTCGTCCCGTCTTCCAGTTGCTACCTCACGAGCCAGCGTAGGAAACGGTGAAGCCGTCCGTTGTCGAATTTGTCGGCGTTGCCAGTGTCACTCCGTTTTGAACGATTCCCCATTCTTCATCGGGCGTCAGCGACCACGATGAGAAACTGGCTCTCAAGTCGCTGAATGTAACCGAGCCGAAATTCGCGAATGGGTAAAGGGGGTTTCCGGGCGTCGCCGTACTTTCCTCGGGGTCTTCAACTATCCATTCAGCAGTGTATCCGCCAGAGTAGCTGTACCCCGCGGCGTTACCTTGAGATGAAAAGGTGATCGTGCCACCCTCCGTCGGGCCAACACCCCACGCCTCACCCGTCACCATAAGCGCCGACAGTCCGGTGTTCAGATTGCTGACGAGGGTCTCCCACTCACCATTGGACAATTGAAAAACAGACGCCTTTATCTCGTTCCCCGCCGTTATTGGAAAGTGGGTGAACTCCTCCTCGTGGTTCGGGTTCGCAGGAACGACCTCCCACCAAGCCGAGTTCTGCTGAACGCCGTTCGCGCAACCCACTGAAATTCCCGTCTGGAGAAGGGCGCCTGACCATGATGTCGCGTTCCATTGCACGCCCCCTATGCCGATCCAAATAGAGTCCTCGCCATTTGGTGTGTCAGCGCAGTTCATTGTTGGAACAGTCCACTCGCCCTCGGCATCAGTAAGAAGCGCGCTAGTCGAAGGGACAACATAGCCAGACCAGTTCGTCGACGCATTTACGAACTGCGTAGTCGATACGACGGTCCATTGCGCGTAAAGCGTGACGCTGGCAGCGAAGTTGTATGTCGCGCCATTGGCGTAACTCGTGCCACTGCCAGATGCAGCTGTGTTCCAACCGCTAAAGCTGTACCCGGCTCGGGTAAAGACATCAGTCGTCAGTGCCGCCGAGAAGTTCAAGTTCTCAGTCTCAGAAGCCATCGTGCCGATCCCGCCATTGGCGTTGAATGTGACGGCGGCCGTCGTTACCGAGCCCACGGTCCATTGCGCGTAGAAGGTAGCGCTTCCATTGAATTTCACAAGAGAACCGTCGTTGAACGCAGTACCGCTGCCGTTGGCTTTGCTGTTCCAACCGGCGAACGTATAGCCCACGTAGGTGAAAGTGTTAGGCGTGAGGGCGGCGGTCGCATCATAGGGCTCGGTCTCGGGAGCCATCGTGCCGATTCCGCCGTTGGCGTTGAAGGTGATGGAAATCGATCCGGTTGCTGTGACGACCTTCGATGGGAGTGAATATGCGCCTCTTCCAACCTTGGTTACGGCGGCAACTTGAAAGAAATACAAAGTTCCTGCTGTCAATCCCCCTATGCGACAGTCCGTCGCCGTGCAGGTGTAAGCGCGCTTCGTGACAGCCGTTTCGCTGAGGATGTCATAGCGATCGACCCTATAGCCACCGCTGGAAGAAGGGGGCAAAAAACGCACAGTCGCCGAATTGCTACCTGCAATGGCAGGTACGTCGCGAGGCTCACCTGGCCGTGCCCTGGTCGCCGCCGCTGCCGTTGAAGCAGACGCGAGAGTCGTAACGGACGCCAAAGGCAACGCAATTAGCAAGACGATAGCGAATCGTTTGAGATGGCTCTTAACGTGCATCATCTGCTCCCATACGCAGATACAAAGTCATCCAAGGTTGCTGAACAAAGTGATCCTACCGCGGTCAAGAGATCCGCCTCTACGTCCTTGACGACGTAGTCACCTTCGCGACCCAAGACGGAGAGTTCATCGGGGAGACAAAAATCAATCCCGAGCGCGACTACCAGCCCAAAGGACCAGGCTTCAGATAATCTGCACAGGTTCGGTTGTTCACGATGTCCCGACAGATTTCAATTTGCAGTCCCAACGGGATTTGAACCCGTGTCTCCACCTTGAGAGGGTGATGTCCTAGGCCACTAGACGATGGGACCATGAAAGAGACGACATCACTGTCACCTCATTCGCTCGGGGGCAAGGACTCGAACCCTGAATAACTGGACCAGAACCAGTTGTGTTGCCAATTACACCACCCCCGAAGGGCTGGGCAATCTTATCGGAGGGCTCTCCTCGTCCGCCAGACGAGAGGTGGTGCCGCAGCGGTGCGGTAGTCCATGAACTCAACCGACCGTAACCGACGATGCGCGCCAACCCCACTTCGAGCGTCTCTTTGAGGTAGTAACGCCACAGCTCGAACTTGATGGTCGGAGAGTTCCGCACGGGCGAGGGGTACGGGATCAGCCCTTGGGCTGAGGTGATGGCCATCGCGCGATACTCATGAAAGGGATCGGTCACCGTGATCACCGTTTTGAGGTGGTGCTCTTTTAACTTGGGCAGTACCGTCTCGACGTTCTGCCAGGTATCAGACCCGCTCCCTTTCAATATTCGATCAGAGGGCACGCCACGATTCTCAAGGTACGTGGCGGAGACGCCGGCTTCGGTGTACACGTCGCCGGGTTGGCGACCCCCGGTGACAGCCACCCACGGCGCTCGGCCTTCGCGGTAGAGCGTCAAGGCTTGGTTGAGCCGAGTAGTCAACTCCGCTGACGCGGTCCCGTTATCTTCGGTCGTTCCAAAGACCAACACGGCCTGGGCGTCTTCGGTGGCGTGTTCGTGACCGCGCCACCAGATCTGAACGAAGGTGACACCAAAGTAGAGAACGATCACCAACAACAGCGCGGCGAGAACGCGAAGGGTCCACTTGAGTGGCCCTAAGATCACGCGGCTCTCGCGAGCGCGTCGCGCAACCGCTGAATTGTACTTTCTCTTCCCAAGACTTCGAGCGACTCAAAGAGCGGAGGCCCGACCAGTGTTCCCGTGACCGCACAGCGAACGGGTGCTTGGGCTTTGCGCAGGGCCAAGCCATTGGCTTCACCGATCGCGGCGACCGTTTCGTGCAGGACGCTCGAGTCCCACGCGTCGAGACGCTCAAACGCTTCCACGGCGGCTTTCAATACGGCGCGACCGAGGGGGTCGTTCGTGACGACTTTGGCGAAACCGGTCTCGTCAACCCTCGGCTCGTCGAGAAAGAAGAACTCCACCATGGCCGGTATCTCGGCGAACGTGGCGACTCGCTCTTGGATGAAGGGCGCGATGCGCTCGTAGGTCGCCTCATTGAACTGATCTTCGCGCCAGGGCGGTTCGCGATCACTCGGCTGCCAGGGTGTGGACCACGGTCGCAGCCACGGGGCGCTCAGCCGCACGAACTCCTCACGAGACAGCGCCCGAATGTACTCCCCGTTCATGTGGGTCAGCTTCTTGACGTCAAAGAACGCCGGCGAGTGCGACACGTCCTCTAATCGAAACTCCTCGATCAAGGTAGAGAGCGGCACGATCTCTACGGCCCCGCGGGGGCTCCAGCCGAGCAGGGCCAGGTAGTTCACAAAAGCGTCCGGCAGATATCCCTGATCGCGATAGCTCTCGGTCGCCACCGGGTCCTTTCGCTTGGAGAGCTTCTTTCGCTGTTCGTTCACTAGTAGCGGCAGATGCGCGTACTGGGGAAGGGGCACGTCGTCGTCAGTGGCCACGCTCAACGCCGACCACAGCATCATCTGCTTGGGGGCGTTCGCCAGATGCTCCTCACCGCGTATGACGTGCGTGATGCGGTCGTGGCGATCGTCGGTCACGTTGGCAAGAGCGTAGAGCACGACACCGGACGACTTGACCACCACGAAGTCGTCGATCAGTCGGTTCTCGAACTCGACGTCACCTCGAATCAGGTCGTGCACGATGGTGACGCCCTCACGGGGTGTGCGGAATCGAAGGGCCGTGTCCTCACCACGTTCTACGCCACGCTCGCGACAGAAACCGTCATAACCCGGGGGGGCGCCGGGGCCCTTGCGTTCTTCCACCATCGCCGGCGTGCAGTCGCAGTAGTAGAGGTATCCCCTTTGACGAAGGAACCCCGCCGCCGATTGGTGGGCCTCCTTGGAGTCGCTCTGTCGAAACGGCCCCTCATCCGGCGCCAAACCTAGCCAGGCCATCGCCGAGTAGATGCCTTCGACCCACTCCTCTCGGTTGCGGCTTTCGTCGGTGTCTTCAACGCGCAAGATGAAGACCCCGCGCGCGTCGTGGCGCGCCACCAGCCAGTTAAATAGGGCAGTTCGAGCGGAGCCCACGTGAAAGTAGCCCGTCGGCGACGGCGCGAAACGGACTCTCGGTCCGCTCACGAGTTACTCCCCAAGAGTGATGGCGCCATTGGGACAGCTCGTCACCGCGAGTCGTAGTCGCTCGTCAAACTCGGGACCAGGGCTCTCGTTGATGACGTAGAGGAAGCCGTCGTCGCGTACTTCGAAGACCTCGGGGGCGATGCCCATGCAGACGGCATTCGACGTACAGAGGTCAAAGTCAACGTTCACTTTCATTGGCGCTCCTTTTTAAACTCATCGTAGTTGAGCCATGTTCTCGGCGAGTCCTGCACGCTCTGCCTGCTCCTGTGGGGAAAATTGACTCGACCGGGGTTAGTCCAGCGGAGTTTCGATGTGGCGCGTGCCTTCACGAGGCCCGCGCCGACGTGAGGGCAGCGCATAACATTCTTCGGGCCGGTAGTTAGCGAGCGGGCTCTAGCCCGCGGAGGGTCGAAGTTGACCCACTACTAATAAGGAGAGGGTATGGAACGACGCAAACTGGCATCTCTGGAGGTCTCCGAGGTGGGTCTGGGTTGTAACAACTTCGCGAAACGCCTCGACCAGGACGCGGCGACGATGGTGGTGAACGGCGCGCTGGACGCGGGCGTCAACTTCTTTGACACGTCCGACACCTACGGCGCCACCCTGTCCGAGGTCTTCTTGGGTCGGGCGCTGGGCGCCCGACGTGGTGAGGTCATCATCGCCACCAAGTTCGGCATGCCCCTCGACGACACGCACTTCGGCGCGAGTCCCCAGTACGTACGTTCGGCCTGCGAGGACTCCCTTCGGCGACTCAACACCGAGTACATCGATCTCTATCAACTCCACCACCCCGATGACACCGTGCCCATCGCCGATACGCTCGGCGCGCTGCAGCAACTGGTCGCCGAGGGCAAAGTCCGTGAGATCGGCTGCTCGAACTTCACCGCAGATCAACTGCGCGAAGCGAAGATCGCTGCGGGCGAGGGGTCGGCGTTTGTCTCGGTGCAGAATCAGTTCTCGCTGCTCGGCCGCTACCCCGAGCGTGACGGTGTCCTCGAGGCCTGCGCGGAGCTCGGCATCGGGTTTCTGCCCTTCTACCCGCTGGCCAACGGACTGCTGACCGGCAAGATCCGTCCGGGTGAACCGCTGCCCGAAGGGACGAGGCTGTCGAAGCTGCCTCCCGAACAGAGGGTCCACTGGCTGAGCGACGAGCTCCAACGTCGCGTCGGCTCGCTACTCGAGTACGCCGAGACCATCGACACGCCAATTCTCTCGATCGCTTTCTCGTGGCTCTTGAGCCACCCGGCGGTGGCGTCGGTGATCGCCGGAGCGAGTTCAAAAGAACAGATCCACGCCAACGTCGCCTCGGTCACGAGGTTGACGCCCGGTCAGATTGAAGAGCTCAATCGACTGACCGCGTAGATCACTAGGACGCCTTCACCGCGGCGACGATTTTCGTCAGCGTGTCTTTCGCGTCCCCGAAGATCAGCGTCGTCGTGGGGTTGTAGAGGAGTTCGTTGTCGATGCCCGCGAAGCCCGGGCGCATGGAACGCTTGAGGAAGAGCACGTTCTCCGCCAAGTCCGCGTGGATGATCGGCATCCCGTAGATCGGCGATGCGGGATCGCTGGCGGCCGCGGGGTTGACCGTGTCATTCGCACCAACCACCAACGCGACGTCGGCCGTCTGCAACTCGGAGTTGGCTTCGTCCATCTCCACCAGTTCGTCGTAGGGGACGTTGGCCTCGGCCAACAGGACGTTCATGTGTCCGGGCATGCGACCAGCGACGGGGTGAATGGCGTAGAGAACTTTGATGCCCTTGCTCTCGAGCTCGTCGGCCAACTCGCGCAACACGTGCTGGGCCTGGGCCACGGCCAAGCCGTAGCCCGGGATGATGACCACTTTGCTCGCGAAGGTCAATAAGACCGCCGCGTCCTCCGGGGATCCCGAGCGCACGCTGCGCCCCTCGACGCCACTGGCGCCGGTCGCCGTAATGTTCGAGCCAAAGGCCGAAAACAGCACGTTGGAGAGGCTGCGGCCCATGGCTTTACTCATGAGGCGAGTGAGCAAAATACCCGAGGCCCCGACCAAGGTGCCCGCAATGATCAACAGGTTCGAGCCGAGCGTGAAGCCCGAGGCGGCCACGGCGAGTCCGGTGAAGGAGTTCAGCAGTGATATCAAGACCGGCACGTCGGCGCCGCCGATCGGCAGGACGAAGGCGATACCAAGAACGAACGCCACCGCCAAGAGAAACCAGAGCAACGCCGTCGATCCGCTCACCAGAATGGTCACGATGAGCCCGAGAGCCGCCAGGCCGATGACGGCGTTGATGATCTGTTGACCGGGATACGTGACGGGTCGACCCGTCATTAGTTCTTGCAACTTGGCAAAGGCGATGGCCGAACCAGAGAAGGACACCGTTCCGATGAGAACGCCGAGCAAGACCTCCAAGGTCACGTAGGTTGCGGGGTTCGACGATTTGATGTGGACGAACTCGGTGATGGAAACGAGCGACGCCGCGCCACCGCCCACCCCGTTGAAGATGGCGACCAGTTGGGGCATAGCCGTCATCTGCACAAAGCGCGCCGTGGGAACGGCCACCAGAACACCGATCAACATGGCGAGCAATATCAGGTCGACGTGGTGCAGTGGGTGACCGTCGACATACTTAAAGAACGTCGCCACGATCGCGACGAGCATGCCGAAGGCCGCCACCATGTTGCCGCGTCGCGCGTGCTTGGGACTACCCAGGCCTTTCAGGGCAACCAGGAACGTCGTCGCCGAAAAGAGGTAGAGGAGGTCAATCAGCGTTTCGCGACTCACGCGGCGTCCTTCGACTTGGTGTCAGGCGCCTTGGGCTTGCGGGCTTTGAACATCTCCAGCATGCGGTCGGTCACCACGAACCCGCCCACCACGTTGAGGGTGGCCAAAATAACCGCGAGAAAGCCCAGTACCTCTTCGAGGTTCGTGTTGGCCGAGCCGAGGATGAGCATGGAGCCCACGATGATGACGCCGTGGATGGCGTTCGAACCACTCATGAGAGGCGTGTGCAGGATGCTCGGCACTTTGGAAATGATCTCCGTGCCGACGAAGGCCGCGAGGACCAACACTGTCGCGTACTGCAGTAGGGCGTTCATGTTGCGCTCTCCTTCACAACTACTTCGGGCTCGAGAGGGGTGGGCGTCACGCCCAGCGCTTCAGCGCTCGCCACGTGACTAATCGCGCCATTGCGCGCAATGGTGACGCCGAGCACGATCTCGTCGTTCCAGTCCGGAGCCAGTTCGCCCTTCGTGCCGAAGAGACCTAACAGCTTTAAGACGTTGTTGGCGTAGAGAAAACTCGCGTGCGTACCCATCTCGGCGGGCGGATTTGCCAAGCCCACGATGCGCACGCCCTGGTGGGTCACGACCTCACCCACTTTGGTCAGTTCCACGTTGCCGCCGCCGTCGGCCGCCATGTCGATGATGAGAGAGCCTTCGGCCATCGCTTCCACCATGGTGGTCGTCACCAAGATCGGTGCCTTTCGCCCGGGCACGGCGGCCGTGGTGATCACCACGTCGGAGTTGGCCACTTCGCTCAACAGCGCGGCCTGTTGTTGCTGGCGTTCTTCATCGGTCAGTTCGCGCGCGTATCCTCCCGCCGCGTCGGCCGTCACCCCGAGTTGGACGAAGGTCGCCCCGGCCGACTCCGCCTCTTCCTTCGCGGCGCTTCGCACGTCGTAGGCCCGCACCCGAGCCCCGAGACGCTTAGCCGTAGCGATCGCTTGCAGACCGGCCACTCCCACGCCCATGACGAGCACCTTGGCCGGGCGAATCGTGCCGGCGGCCGTGGTGAGAAGCGGAAAAAATCGATCCAGATACGTCGCGCCAGCCAAGGCCGCGCGATACCCCGATACCGTCGACTGCGAGGAGAGCGCGTCCATGTACTGCGCACGCGAGATCCGCGGCAATAGGTCGAAGGAGGCAATCGTCACTTTTCGGTCGTTCAGCGCCTTGACCACGTCGAGCGACAGGAGCGGCGAAAGGAAGGAGAGATGGAAAGAACCCTCCTTCACTCGCGCCACTTCCTCGAGGGTGGGAGCGTTGACGCGAAGATTCACGTCACCCGTGGCGGCCTCGACGATAGAGGCTCCGCTCGAGCGATAACTCTCATCGTCAAAGTGAGCTAACTGTCCTGCTCCGCTCTCCACCACAACCGACCAGCCGTCAGCGACGAGGGTCTTCACGGCGTCGGGAGTGAGCGCGACTCGGGTCTCACCGGGGCGCGACTCTTTAAAGAGCGCAATTTGCATCCTAATGTTCTAGCAGTACCGGGGATGTCCGCCCTATGACGCGAGGTCAGTGAACGGAACTCTCCCGTGGCGCGAGCGAGTCCGAGGGGCGTACTTCGAACGACCAGAGTCTCCTTGGCGTCACCGTACAGGGACGCACTAGAACGGCACCATGGAAACCTTTATTGCGAACGTCTCTTCGCCCGTCGGGCCGTGGGCGGTCGCCGGCACGACCAACGCGCTGACGGCGATTTACCTGCCAACAAGACCCCAGCGGCCATCCCCGGGCGCTCCCCCGCGGGCCGTGGCGCTCGGCGTTCAACAACTCGAGGAGTACTTCGTGGGTCGACGACGAGAGTTCGACGTGACCTTGGCCGACGTGATCGCGACTACGTTCCAACGCCAGGTGTGGGACGCTCTCGTCGACATTCCTTACGGACACGTGCGAACCTACGGCGAAATAGCCAACAGCGTCGGACGCCCTCAGGCCTCACGAGCGGTGGGTAACGCCAACCACGTCAACCCGTGGCCCATCGTCGTGCCGTGCCACCGGGTCGTCTCGGCGACCGGTCTGGGCGGCTACGGCGGAGGCGACGCGGTGAAGCGATACCTTCTCAATCTCGAAGGAGGGCACTACTAGCAGCTACTCGTCCTCGGGAGGCAACAGAGGCACGCGTGGCACGGGCGACACCATGAGATCGCAGTGCTCGGGGTGTGTCTCGATCAGTCGGCGCGACGCGCGCCAGGCGATCCACAACAACAGTACGGCCAAAGGAATCTCCGCGAAGACCGCCAGCAGGACACTCTGGAGAAAGGCGCCACGTCGCGCGGTCGTGACGTCAAACCACGCGTCGACAACCAGCAGTGTCGCCAGCACAATCGAAAAGAGAATGACCACGGCGCGTTGGCGTGACGCGGCCCAGGCCGTGGCCAACAGCATGACGATTTCGGCGACGTCGAGTCCCACCCACGCCACTTCCCAGTGATTGGCGACGTAGTGACGCGGCAGCGTCCAGCCGAGATAGATAACCCAGAGAAGCTCCGTGATCGCGACGGCGGTGAGAAGGACGAACAGTAGTTCGCGCGTATTGCGTAAGGCGTGGGGACGCCTCACGTACGTGGTGCGACCGGCGCCGGCTCGGCGACTATCACCTTCGTGCCCGCCGCCACAGTGAAACACTCCGGCACCTGAAGGGATCGGTGATGAAACTCGACGGGTCGTCGGTGTTCATATCGATGACTCTACGTGGTAGCGGGCGGAGTATCTAAGCGCTCGCCGTCGCGGCGAACGAGGAGCTCGATACGCGAACCGTTGGCGACTTCTACGAAGCGGGCCGAGCCGCCGTGTCGTAGCGCGATCTCGCTCACGATGGCCAATCCCAGGCCCGTTCCCCCCGAGCGGCGCGAGCGGGCCGAGTCCGCCCGCGAGAAGCGTTCGAAGAATCGAGCGCTGTCGGACACGTCAATCCCGTCGCCGTCGTCGCTCACCACAACCACGGCGTCCTCACCATCGAAGTGGGAGTCGAAGCGCAGCTCACTCTGGGCGTATCGCATCGCGTTGTCGACCACGTTGCGAATCATGCGCTTGAACATGGTGGGGTCCCCCATGACTCGCGTGGGTTGCACCGCGGAGGTGTCCACACTCAGCTCGCTGATCGAACGAACTCGCGAAGCTTCTTCGTAGAGAAGGTCATCAAAGTCCACCTCCACCCGTTCAGAGTCAAGGTGGTCTTCGTCGTGTCGAGCGAGCCAGAAGAGGTCAGCGATGATGCCATCGAGGCGGCGACCCTCACGCATGATGACCTCAGCCGCCTCGGGCCAGTTCGCTCCCTCGGGATCGCCCGTGGCCCGTTCGGTCGTGGCCAACAAGGTGGTCAAGGGGCTTCTCAGTTCGTGACTGGCGTTGGAGACGAACTCCTGTTGGAATCGCGACGCCGCCTCCAAGCGATCAAGCATCTCATTCACCGTCCTCGCCATTCGGGCGATCTCGTCGTCCCCCCCGGTCACCGGGACACGTTGGGTCAGATCCTGAGCGGCAATGGCGTCGACTCGTCGACGTATGGCCTCCACCGGAGCCAGGGCCAGACCAATACCAAGCCAGATCAGCCCGCCGGACATTAAGAGCAGCAACGGGAAAGAGATCAACAAGCTGGCCAACAACACGCGCACGCTGTGTTGAATGGGGCCGCCGTACACGAAGCCGAAGACGAGTCCCGGACCGCGTTTGGTTATGATCGAGGCCACCTGTCCGTTGCTCAACTCCGCCAACGTGGGATTGGTCTTCGTGTTGCGAATAAACCTGACCCCAAGGCCGCTGCCGGCGGCGGCGTCGGGGTAGGGGTGCGCCAAGACCGGAGCATTTTCAATAGCCGAACTGGCCGCCCACACTTTGGTTCCCTGGGAGTTGGTGACCTGGACCACGATGTCGCCTTGCGTGGAAAGAACCACCATGCGATAGATCGGCTTGGTCGCGGTGGCGAAGCGTGTTTGGGTCTGCACCATGACCTCGTCGATCTGGTTGGACGCCTGACCCAAGAGTGACTGGTGCACCAGGTTGACCAACGCGATGCCGGTGAAGATCAAGATGACGGCGATCGCCAGAACGAAGATCAGGGTGAGGCGAGCTCTAATCGAGAGTTTGCGCTTCTCGGCCATTAGCTTTCGCGCGCGCTGTATCCAAAACCTCGCACCGTGCGAATCACGGACGGCTGAGTAGCGACGTCAATTTTCTTGCGGAGGTAGCCCACGTAGACCTCGACGATGTTCTCATCCCCGTCGAAGTCGCTCCCCCACACCACCGACAGAATCTCGGTCTTTGAAAGGGTGGAGTTCGAGTGGCTCATGAGGTACTCGAGCAGCGAGAACTCTCTGGGCGTCAAGGTCACGTCACGACCGTGGGAGGAGACGTGACGACTCACCGGGTCGAGGGTCACGGGGCCGACGGTGAGTTGTTGGGGACGGCCCCGCTCTTGGCGCCGTAGCAGGGCGTGAATTCGGGCCATCAAGACCGATCGCTCGAAGGGCTTGCGCAAGAAGTCGTCGGCGCCGACGTCGAGCCCTTCGACTTCGTCCCACTCCCCCTCCTTGGCCGTCAGCATCAGCAAGGGCGTCTGCACGCCGGCCGCGCGCAGGTCCTCACAGACGCGAAAGCCGCTGCGCTTGGGCAACATGATGTCGAGCACGATGACGTCGTAGTTGCCGTGTAGCGCCTCGTCCAGGCCGCTGTCGCCGTCGTAGCGCTGGACGACCACGAAGCCCTCGTCGACCAAGAGACCGGCCACCGCGTCGGCGAGGTCGTGATCGTCTTCTACAAAGAGCACCCTGCGGGATTCATCGCTCATTCCAAGTAGAGGTTACCGTTGCTCCCTTCGACGATAGTGAGCTTGGTCAGACCACGTGTGGCCGGTCCCTGTATGACCTCACCACTGCTCACTTGAAACTCCGATCCGTGGCAGGGACAGACGATGATCTTGGTGGCCGTTGAGTATCCGACGGTGCAGCCCATGTGCGGACAGACCGCGTTGAAGGCGACAAACGGCCCGCTAGCGGTGTGAATGACGATGCCGGGGTCATTGTTCGAAGGAATGGTGAAGACCGCCGCCGAGTTTTCGGGCACTTCGCGGGCGGTGCCGATCAGCGATCCCGGGTGAGTCGGGGACGTGGTCGTGGTGGTCGACGGGGTCGTGGTGGTCGACGGGGTCGTGGTGGTCGACGTCGTCGTGGTGGTGGGTGCGTTCGGCGTCGTGGTCGTGGTCGTGGTGGTGGTGGTTGCGATCGTCACGGGCGTCGTCGTAGTGGTGGTGCTCGGAACCGAGAGAGCGCGAGGCGACTTCGGCTTCGGGGCGTCGCCGATGAGCTGTCCCGTGTCGGCGACCGCGCCTCCCAGAAGTAGGACGCCCACACCGGCGGCGGCGGCGCTCAGCCCACCCACGATCAACGTCCGTCGGTCCACGTCATCGACCACTCGGCGCATCACCAGGGGGGCTCGAGCGCCGAGCAAGACCGGACAGAGCGCCGCGTCACACGGCGCGCCACCTCGAGCGCTACAGTCACCCTCCACGAAGTTGCCGCAGATCGCTTGGACGGTTGCGAAGGGGATGGGGACCAACTCCGGTGACGAGCGGCCCGACTTCTTCGCCAGACGAGAGGCGATCCACCCGTCCAGTGAGAGCCGAGTGCCACCGCCGGCGACGAGAAGCGGCAGCCAGGCGAAAAAGAAGACGATGTCGGCGCCCGTGAAGTAGGGCGACGAGTGATAGCTCACGGTGAGGAAAAGACTGAGTGAGAGCACTAACCCCCCGAGCGCGGCGAGACGAGTCCACAGTCCGAGCACCGTGCCGAGGCCGACGGCTACTTCGCCGAAGGCAATGGCGAGGCCGAGGGGCTTGGCGGCCCCGAGTAGGTGCGAGAGGAGAGCGTGAATCGGACTGGTGTGGGTCGCCGCCAGTAGTTGCGCCTGAATGGAGATGGGACTTTTCGCCTTAAAGAAATTGGGGTTCGCCAACTTCTGTAAGCCGGCGTAGAGAAAGCTCACGCCAATGAAGAGTCGCAACGGCACCAGGGCCCACTCACTGAGGGCCCACGCGCGAACCGGCGCGTGAAAGGGCAAACCTCGCTCGTCGCGACGCGCCGCCGAATTCGAGGGGGAGGCGCTCATCGTTCCATCGTGGCACAGCCCCTTTCGCGACTCCCCGGCAGCGGGTCGCCTTTAGAAAACATTTATCCACCACAATGGAGACGTGTCCAGCGCCTCCATCGTGTCCTACCTCGTGGGAAGAATCCAAGACCTGCCCGGCGGGCTCGTCTATGGACTGGTGGCGTTGCTCGTCTTTAGTGAGGCCG
The DNA here is from genome assembly GCA_025463285.1 of Acidimicrobiaceae bacterium. GTDB lineage: Bacteria > Actinomycetota > Acidimicrobiia > Acidimicrobiales > RAAP-2 > RAAP-2. The sequence continues at coordinate 39,835 of JAOBWI010000043.1, forward strand.
GACTCTTTTTCGGATTCATTCTGCCCGGCGAGACGGCCGTCCTCGTGGGCGGCGTCGTGGCCAGCAAGGGTCACGTCAACATCGTGACCTTGTGCGCGGTCGTCGTGGTGGCCGCGGTCGCTGGTGACTCTCTCGGCTACGAAGTGGGGAAGCACTACGGCGAGCGACTCCTCACCCTGCCGATCATTCGTCGACGTAAGTCGGGGGTGGAGCGAGCGCTCCAGGGTCTGCGCCGACGGGGCCCGATCTACGTCTTCGTGGGTCGCTTCACCGCGTTTCTGCGAGCCATCATGCCGGCCCTAGCCGGCATGAGCCCCCTGTCGTATCGCCGCTTCTTCGTGGCCAACGCCTCGGGGGCACTGGTCTGGGGGGTGAGTTACGCGTTACTCGGGTACTTCGCCGGCGACGCCCTGACCTCTATCGAGCGCTACTCCGGTTGGGCCGGAGGGGCGATCCTGGTGCTGGTGGTGGGCGTCATCGTCGGGCTGCACTTTGTGAAGAAACGCGGCGAGAGACGCCTCGAAGCGAGGCTGCAAGATCACAAGGGCGACTCAGCGCAAGGCGCTCAGTAACTCCTCATCGGCGCTCACTCGCCACTGGCCCGCGCGAGTAGAGAGAAGTCCCACGCCGACACTGGTGGGGCCCGTGCCACGTAGGAGTGAGCGCACGTAGAGTTCGTCCACGTCGCTCGCGTTTCGCGCGCTGGCAAGGTCCGACGAGGAAGCGTCGAGCGATATCACGGCGCTTCGCCGTACGAGTCGCGGACCGACACTCTCGTCATCGAGCAGCGCCTGGGAGATTCGCGCGATCTGCGCGCTGGCGAAGCTGGCGTCCTTAAGAGCGCTCTTTCGCCACGGCGGCGCGCTGGCCAGCAGAAAACCTCTGGTGACCAACTCCTGGGGTTGCGTGAAAACCACAAAGCCCGTGGCGTCGTCACCGAAGGTGTCGATCATCCGTCGCGCGTGAGTGAACACGTGCGGCACCACCCAGGGCAAGAGCCACGCTTCTAATCCGAGCCACGAGGGCCACGCCGCGTCGATCAGGGCAATCGTCACCAAGAGACCGAGCGATCGAGCGTGACGCACCACCGCTAGGTACCGACGCAGGGCGCGGTCGTCAATCTCTGCGTCGTGCGGTTCGATTCTGGCCCACTCCAGGGTGAGACGAACGCCGTCGCAGCCGAGCGACGGTACGACGTCGAGGACGCGTTCGTAGTCGTGCCAGAGATCGTCGGCCGCCCCGGGACCACTGTGTCGACCGAGCGCGATAGTGGGCGAATAACACGTCATTGGCTCACTGGCGCGATCGAAACCACCTTCCACGGCGTAGCCCTCGAGCGTGACCAAGAGTCGCGGTCGCTCGTTCATCGCGCCAGTTTCGCACGGACGTGACGCGGCGAAGTCCACTAGCGTTTCACCCAGTTCCTCTGGGGCAGTGAAAAGGAGAGTCATGGCCGACGAAGTACTCCGTGAGCGACGTGGTCACGTCGAAGTCCTCACCATCAACCGACCCGAGGCGCGCAACGCGATCAACCGGGCGACGGCCGTCGCCCTCGGCGACGCGCTCGACGACTGCGAGAAGGACGGTGACGTCTGGGTGGTCGTTTTGACGGCCAGTGGCGACAAAGCTTTTTCGGCGGGCATGGACTTAAAGGCCTTCGCCGCCGGGGAGATTCCCATCACCAAAGAGGGTTTCGGTGGTCTGACCAAACGGAACTTCCCCAAACCACTCATCGCCGCGGCCAACGGCTCGGCTCTGGCTGGAGGGTTCGAGATGATGCTCAGTTGCGACTTGGTGGTCGCGGCCGACCACGCCAAGTTCGGCATTCCCGAAGCGTCGCGAGGACTCGTCGCCGGAGCGGGCGGGCTTATTCGACTACCCAAGCGCGTGCCGCTCGCCGTGGCTTACGAGATGGCCCTCACCGGCGATCCGATCGACGCCGATCGTGCCTACGAACTGGGACTGGTCAATCGGGTGGTCCCCAGTGACGACGTGCTGCCCGCCGCCCTGGCCCTGGCCGAGCGCATCGTGAAGAACGCTCCGCTGGCCGTACGCGCGTCAAAGGACGTCATGCGACAGGCCCACGACATGAGTGAAGAACAGGCCTGGACGGCCAACGACACGGCCTTCGGCATGATCGGCCAGACGGCCGACGCTATGGAGGGCGCCGTGGCCTTCGCCGAAAAGCGAGAACCCAACTGGACAGGAAAGTAGTCGCGACGAGGTCAGTGCAGGTGATAGACGAGGGCCGACGCGCCAGCCGCCCCGACCACCACGACCGGAAACGGCGCTTTCGCGAAGAGGAGACCCAGGGCTACGGCCACGCCGGCGGCCCGGTGATCGATGACCACGCTGGTCTTTGACACCAACCCTTCAGCCACCACGAGGGCGCTCAGGAGCGAGATGGGGATAAGTGCGTTCACTCGCTGTAGTCGAGGGTGCGCTAACCATCTCTCGGGCACGTAGTAACCGAAGAGCTTGATCGAGAAGCACAGGGCGCTGGTGGCACCGACCACCATCCACGCGGTGGTGGAGCTCATCGCTCCCCCCAACCAAGAGCAATAGCCACCACCACACTGGCGATGATGGGCAGTCCCGCTGGCAGCCACGTCGTCACGACGAGGGCGAAGGCCATGGAGGTGATGGCCACCACCCGCAGGAAGGTGGTGGTGAGCCGCGGCCACAAGAGACCCAGAAACGCGGCCGGTACCGCGGCGTCGAGTCCCCACGACGCCGGGTTACCGAGGGCCTTCGCCCCGAGTGCACCGAACAACGTGAAGAGATTCCAAAAGAGAAACGTGCCACCACCGGTAATCCAAAAACCGAGCCGCATGGCGTGAACGCCGCGTCGCGACTGCGCCAGCGCCACGCCGGTCGATTCGTCAATCGTGATCTGAGCGGCCGCTACCCTCTTCAGCCCCTGGGCTCTCAGCAGCGGCGCCATCTGAAGTCCGTAGAGGGCATTACGCGTGCCGAGCAGCGAGGCCGTGGCGATGGCACTCGCGGCGCCTCCGCCAGCGGCCATAACGCCGACCGCGGCGAACTGGCTGGCACCGGTAAAGGTAAGAAGTGAGAACAGACAGGTCTGAAGGACGCTGAAGCCCGCAGCGACACCGGCGGCGCCAAAGGCCACGCCGTAAGTGCCCACCGTCACAGCGACGCTCAACGCGTCGCGCACGGTCTGGCGGCGCTCGTCAGTCACCCTAGTGATTCTTGCCGAGCCTGATGAGGGCGGGTGACGGCGCCGTCGCGCGCCTCTCAGGAGCGCACTACTGTTACTTCTAAGCACGTCAAAGGAGTCGACCGTGTTCTTTGGTGATATTTTCGGGCCCGACCTTCTGGTAGTCGTGATCGTGGTTGCCGTGCTCATTTTTGGTGGTGCCGCCATTCCCAAGCTCGCGCGAAACCTGGGCTCGGCCAAGACCGAGTTTGAAAAGGGTCTCAAAGATGGCAAGACGGGTAACGCGTCGACCTCCGACGCGACCGAAACGAAGGCCTCCGACTCCGACAAGTAGTTCTGCGTGAACGTCGTGGAACTCGCGCCTCTGGCGCGGTGAAGAACGTCGTCGGTCGAGTCCCCTCGGTCAGGGCGGCCACCTCGCCGCGACGGCCCGGCTCGGGCTCCGACAACGAAAGAGTTCAGGCGGTTGCAAGCGCGTCTCTCGTCGTGGCGACGAACGCCACCTCTTCGATGTTGCGCGGGGTCTTTCGATGGGCCGAGCGAGAGATCACCGTGGACACTTGTGGGGTCTCTGTCTCATCGAAGTGAAAACGCAGTGCCACGAGCGCAGGCGGGATAAGCGCCCTTAAAATTTGAGTAAGGTTTCCAGAGTGGAACCACCAGCCCTGCCCCCCCAGGGAGTTTCGAAACGCTCTCGTCGATGGCGTCGCGTGAGCCGATTGGCGTTACTCCCCGTCGCTGCGCTCGCGCTGGCGGGATGCGTGCCCACCTTTGGCGCCGCCCCCGGCGCCACCACTAGTTCCAAGTCCGCTTTTCGCCTGTGGCAAGGCTTCACCGTCGGCGCCATCATCGTGGGGGGCATTACCACCGTCTTAATCGTGTGGGCCGTCGTGTTCTACCGCCGACGGGGCGACAACATCCCCAGGCAAAGTCAGTACAACCTTCCCCTGGAGTGGACGTACACGATCATTCCGATCCTGGTGGTGCTCGGACTGTTCGTCGCCACGATGGTCGTAGAAAACAAAGAAGAGGCACTGCCAAAAACGAACGTCACCATCGAAGTCAACGCCTTTCAGTGGGGCTGGCAGTTCATCTACCCCGGCAAAGAAGTGGTGGTGGTGGGCCAGACCACCCAAGACCCCACGATGGTCATGCCCGTCAACGAGAACGTGCACATCAACCTGACCTCGTCTGACGTCCTCCACGGTTTCTACGTGCGCTCCTTTAACTTCTCGCGCTACGCCCTGCCGGGCGTGCTGAACCAGTTCACCTTGCGCGCGGTTGATGTGGGCACGTACCACGGTCAGTGCACACAGCTCTGTGGCCTATATCACTCCCTCATGGTCTTTCGGGTGAAGGTCGTCTCCCAGTCGCAGTATGCGTCGTGGCTGAGCGCCCACTACAACCCGAAGGCGGCCAACGCCGCGCAGGCTGCGTTGAATCAGCAGACGTCGTCGATCGTCCCGACGACGCCCTACAAGAGCGAAGGGAACAACTGATGACCGACGTACTCGACCCTCCCGTCGTCCACGAGTCGCACGAACCCGAGCACGAGGAGCACCACGGCCCGACGGGAATCTTGAAGTGGATGACCTCGACCGACCACAAGGTCATCGGTATGTCGTACACCATCACTTCGGTGCTCATGATGGTGATTGGCGGCATCTTCGCCGAGATTATTCGCGCCCAACTCACGACGCCGAATAACAGCCTCGTTTCACTGGCCCAGTACAACGAGCTCTTCACCATGCACGGCTCGGTCATGATCTACCTCTTCATGGGGCCTTTCGCCTTCGGCGCGCTGGCCAACATCATCGTGCCCATCCAAATCGGTGCCCCGGACATGGCCTTCCCCCGTCTTAACGCTCTGAGCTATTGGCTCTACCTGACCGGTTCGATCACCATGCTCTCGGGCTTCTTCGTCGCCGGCGGCGCGGCCAACTTCGGCTGGGTGGCCTACGCGCCCTTATCCAACTCGGTCAATACCCCCGGTGCCGGAGCCGACCTCTGGATCGGCGGACTGCTCCTCACGGGTTTCTCAGCCATCTTTACCGGGGTGAACCTCACGGCCACCATCTTCTATCTGCGAGCACCGGGAATGACGATGTTCCGCATGCCGATCTTCACTTGGAACCTCTTGATCACGGCAATCTTGATCCTCTTGGCTTTCCCGGTACTAACCGCCGGGCTCATCATGCTGTACTGCGACCGACACTTCGGGACCCATATCTTCTCTGTCGCGGGAGGTGGTGTGCCCGTGCTCTGGCAGAATATTTTCTGGTTCTGGGGTCATCCCGAGGTCTATATTTTGGCCCTGCCGATCTTCGGCATGGTCACAGAAATCATCGCTGTCTTCTCCCGCAAGCCCGTCTTTGGCTACAAGGGAATGGTCTTCGCCACGCTGACCATCGGCGCGCTCTCCCTCGGCGTGTGGGCTCACCACATGTTCACGACGGGCGTCGTTCTCCTTCCCTTCTTCTCCATCATGAGCCTGCTCATCGCCGTACCGACGGGCATCAAGATGTTCAACTGGATCGGCACCATGTGGCGAGGGCAAGTCTGGTTCTCGACCGCGATGTTGATGGCCATAGGCTTTCTCTTCACGTTCCTGGTGGGCGGCATCACCGGCATCTACTTGGCCAGCCCCCCGCTCGACTTCTTCACCCACGACACCTACTTCGTGGTCGCGCACTTTCACTCGGTGGTGATGGCCTTAATGATGGGTGCCATGGGCGCGCTGTACTACTGGGGCCCCAAGATGACCGGCTACCTCTTGAACGAGCGAATCGGCAAGGTCCAGTTCTGGCTGCTCTTCATCGGAACCCAAGTCTTTACGTTCCCCATGTACATCTTGGGACTGCGCGGTATGCCGCGACGCATCGCGATCTATCCGTTGCACCCCTCGTGGCAGTACCTAAACGGCGTGGCCTCCGTCGGAGCGATGCTGATCGGCCTCTCGACCGTCGCCTTCTTGGTGAACATCGCATACAGCTGGAAGAAGTACCCGGCCGGTGACAATCCCTGGGACGGTCACACGCTGGAGTGGTTCACCACCTCGCCCCCTCCCCACCACAACTTCTACCGGCTGCCCCAGATTCGTTCGGAGCGCCCGACCTGGGACTACAACCACCCGGGACACCAGGCCGCGGCTCACGGACACTTAGCCGAAGCCCTGATCGAAAGTGACGTCAACTCGTGAAAAACGAGGCGAAGATGCTCGTCGGCCTCGGGATGTTCTTCGGCGTGATGTGCCTCGTCTACTGGCTCTGGTCGAAAGAGCAGGGGGGCAGCGTCATGATGTTGGCCGGCATGCTGCTCTGCTTCCTGCCGGGCAGCTACTACTTCTGGTGGAGCCGTCGGATGCGGCCCCGCGCGGAGGACGATCCTAAAGCCACCCAGGCCTCGGGCGCTGGGGTGATCGGGACCTTCCCGGGCACGTCGATCTGGCCCTTCACGATGGGTATGGGCGCCTTCTTCGTAGTGCTCGCGTTGGTGTTTGGTATTTGGTTCTTAGTTCCGGGCATCGGCCTCGTGGGCTGGGCACTCTTCGGGGGCACCTCCGAAGGTCGTCGCGGCGGTAAGCACTAGCTCACCGCTCGAAGTAATGGCGCAGCGTTCGACGGCATCGAGTGTTGTGACGTGTGTTGTTGGGCTTAGGCACTGTGACGTGCTTGCCTAGTATGGATTTGCTGTTCAGGGGACTACAACGAGGAGAAACAGTGACGGCCCTAGAGAGTTCAACGAAAGTTCAACTGGGGGGGAAACGCGGAGGTCCCGACCAGCGGACCCTGCGCCAAGATCACTGGGCTATCCAGCCCTTCGCGATTGTGACGTTGCTCAGTGCCTTCGTCATCTACTCCACGTGGGCGGCCTTTCAAAATAAGTACTACTTCGTGGGCGCCAACGTCCACCGGGACCTGATCTCGCCGTTCTACTCCCCGTGCGTCGGAGGCTCCTGCGTCCCCGGCGCCAAGTTCGCCTTCACCTGGCACTGGTGGACCTGGTCGCCGGCCCTGATAATTCTCGCCTTTCCCGGAGGGTTCCGCTTCACTTGTTACTACTACCGGCGCAGCTACTACCGGGGGTTCTGGAGATCGCCCCCTAGTTGCGCGGTGGCGGACGATCACGGAAACTACTCGGGAGAGACTCGCTTCCCCCTGATTTTTCAGAACTCGCACCGTTACTTCTTCTACATCGCACTGATCTTTAACGTGTTGTTGACCTACGACGCGGTCCTCTCGTTTCACCAGCCCGGACTTGGCTGGGGTGTCACGGTGGGCACCATTGTGTTGAGCGCGAACGCGGCGCTGCTCTGGCTGTACTCGCTGTCGTGCCACGCCTGTCGCCACCTCTGCGGCGGTCAGGTGAAGAGCTTTAAGGCTCACCCGCTGCGCTATCGCTTCTGGAAGTTCGTGACTCCTCTCAATGCGAAGCACATGAACTTCGCCTGGGCCTCGCTCTTCGTGGTGGCCTTGGCCGACGTCTACGTACGCCTGGTCGCCTCGGGCGCTATCACCGACTACAAGCTTTTCTAGGTTTAAGGACGTTTTGTGAGCGAGCCCAGGTACGAACAACACGAGTACGACGTACTCATCATCGGCGCCGGCGGCGCGGGACTGCGCGCGGCCATCGAAGCCCAGCAGCGCGGTCTCAAGGTCGGCATCATCACCAAGTCGCTGTTGGGTAAGGCCCACACCGTCATGGCCGAAGGCGGCATGGCCGCCGCCATGGGTAACGTCTACCCCGACGACAACTGGATGGTCCACTTTCGCGACACCATGCGCGGTGGCAAGTACCTCAACAACTACCGCATGGCCGAGTTACACGCGAAAGAAGCGCCCGATCGCGTCTGGGAGCTCGAGCAGTGGGGTGCCCTTTTCGATCGCACCAAGGACGGCAAGATCCTCCAGCGCGACTTCGGCGGGCACCGCTTCGCGCGACTGGCTCACGTGGGTGACCGCACGGGCTTGGAATTAATTCGCACCTTGCAGCAAAAGGTGGTCTCTATGGGTACCGACGTCTTCATGGAGTGCAAGGTCCTCCAGCTAGTCCACGACGCCCAGGGTCGCATCGCCGGGTGCGTAGGCTACTGGCGCGCCACCGGGGAGTTCGTCGTCTTCCAAGCGAAAACCATCATTCTCGCGACTGGCGGCGTGGGCAAGTCGTGGAAGATCACCTCGAACTCCTGGGAAGGGACGGGCGACGGACACGCCATGGCCCTGTGGGCCGGCGCCAAGTTGATCGACATGGAGTGCATCCAGTTCCATCCGACCGGCATGGTCTGGCCGCTCAGCGTGCGCGGACTTTTGACCACCGAGAGTGTGCGCGGCGACGGCGGGGTACTGCGCAACTCCCTGGGCGAACGATTCATGTTCAACTACGTCCCCGACATGTTCCGTGCCGAGACCGCCGACTCCGAAGAGGAGGGCGACAAGTGGTACGACGATCACAGCGCCGGACGGCGTCCCCCGGAACTCCTCCCCCGCGACGAAGTGGCCCGCGCCATTAACTCCGAAGTCAAAGCCGGACGGGGCAGCCCCCACGGGGGCGTCTTCCTCGACATCGCCTCGCGGCGAACGCCCGAGTTCATTCGTCGTCGCCTGCCCTCGATGTACCACCAGTTCATGGAGTTGGCCGGCGTCGACATCACGCGAGAGGCCATGGAGATTGGTCCGACCTGTCACTACATCATGGGTGGCGTACAGGTCGACGCGGACACCGAAGAGACCGCTGTCCCGGGGCTCTTCGCCGCGGGCGAGGTCGCCGGCGGCATGCACGGGGCCAACCGGCTCGGTGGCAACTCGCTGTCGGACCTGATTGTCTTTGGGCGTCGAGCGGGCCTCGGTGCGGCGGACTACGTCGCCGCGGGCAACGGGGCCACCTCCTTTAACCAGGACGAAGTGGACGCTGCTATCAAAGAGGCGCTGGCGCCCCTGGAGCGAACCGACGGCGAAAACCCCTACACCGTTCATCACGACCTCCAAGACTTGATGCAGGCCGACGTGGGCATCATTCGTAACGCCCTCGAACTGGAAGAGGCTCGCGTCAAGCTCGATGAGTTCACTGAGCGGATCAAGCACGTCGCCGTCAAGGGCGGCCGGAGTTACAACCCCGGTTGGAATCTGGCTACGGACCTGCCCGCCATGATGACGGTCTGTCGAAGCGTCACGCTGGGGGCCACCCTGCGTAAAGAATCCCGCGGCGGACACACCCGCGAGGACTTCCCTAACCCGGACCCCGAGTTGGGCAAGATCAACTTCGCCCAACGTTCTGACGGCGGTCACTGGGACAGCCCGATCACCGTGGAGGAGTCACCGATTCTGGTGCTGCCCGCGGAGTTAAAAGCGCTACTCGAGGAGGCGAAGTAATGGCTGAAGTGACCATGCGAGTCTGGCGCGGCGACGAGAGCGGCGGCGCGTTCGAGGACTTCGTCCTCGAGCAGAACGACGGTGAGGTGGTCTTAGACGTCATCCACCGCATCCAGTCGACCGACGCGCCCGACCTGGCCTGTCGCTGGAACTGCAAAGCCGGTAAGTGCGGGTCGTGCTCCGCCGAAATCAACGGCAAGCCCCGTCTCATGTGCATGACGCGAATGGACACGCTGCCGAGCGGCCCGGTGACGGTAGCTCCCATGAAGACCTTCCCGATCATTCGCGACCTCGTCACCGACGTGTCCTTTAACTTCGTGCAAGCGGCGAAGGTGCCCGCCCTCTTACCCCCGCCCATGCCCGAAGGCGGCTACCGCATGTTCCAAGAAGACGTCGAGCGCGGCCAAGAGTTTCGTAAGTGCATCGAGTGCTTCATGTGCCAGGACGTCTGTCACGTCATTCGCGATCACGAGGACAACAAGCAGCACTACGCCGGGCCGCGATTCTTCATCCGCTACGCCGAGCTCGAGATGCACCCGCTCGACCAGAACGACCGTCGCGACTTCATTCGCGAGGAAGCCGGTTTGGGGTACTGCAATATCACGAAGTGCTGCACCGAGGTCTGCCCCGAGCA
>JAOBWI010000009.1 GCA_025463285.1 Acidimicrobiaceae bacterium
CGAACTCGACCAAGTCCGTGGCCGCGAACTCAGCCGGCGACATGTTGACGCGTGCGACCAGCGGCAAATCAGGGTACTCCCGGCGCCACACCGAGAGTTGGCGACAGGCTTCGGCGAAGACCCAGCGACCAATGACCAGCACCAGACCGGTCTCTTCGGCCACCGTAATGAAGTCGGCCGCCGCCAGCAGTCCCTTCGTGGGGTGCTGCCAACGAACCAGCGCTTCGACCGAGAGCAGACGCCCGGTGCGCAGATCCACCTCGGGTTGAAAGTGCAGACGAAGCTCGCCCTGTTCGAGCGCGTCGCGCAACATCAACTCCATGCGCGAACGCTCTTCGAGGTTGGCGCGCATGGTCTCATCGAGCATGACCGCTTTGTTTCGACCTTGAGCCTTGGCCACGTACATGGCCCCGTCGGCCGCGGCCAGCATGTCGGAGTCCGATTGCTTCGATCCCGCTTCGGCGATGGCGATGCCGATGCTGGCGGTGTGACTCACCAGCTGTCCGCCGAGGTCGACGGGCGCGGCTACGAGCTCTAAGAGGCGATACGCGCTGGCCAGCACTTCCATCTCGCTGTGCGCCTCATCGAGCAGGACTACGAACTCGTCGCCCCCCAGTCGAGCGCAGTAGTCGTTCACTCGAATACTGGTGCGAATGCGGTCGGCGATGGTGATGAGTAGACGGTCGCCATTGGCGTGGCCGAGGAAGTCGTTCATGACCTTGAAGCGGTCGAGGTCGATGATGAGAACGGCCGTGTCGCGGCGCGCGCTGCGGCGATTCTTTAGTTCGCGCAGCAAAGAGCGGCGATTGGGCAAGTCCGTGAGGTCGTCGTGCAGCGCGATGTAGGCGGTACGTTCCTCGGCGTCGATGCGGCCTTGGAGCTGCACCAACATCGACGCCACCGCTTGGAGGGCGTTGATCTCGGCCGGCTTCCACGCGCGCAACTCGAAGTGAATAAATCCCAACACGCCCCAAGTGGTGTCGCCGAAAAGCAGCGGTACGGCGGCACCGGCCACCAGAGTCTCGCCGGAGCCTTGTTCCACGCGGTCCAGGAACTCCTCGGTCGCGTCGTCTAGCGCGGGCAAGTACGGCTCACGCAGATCCTTGGTGGCCATAAAAATGGGGTCGGCGTCGAAGCGAACTTCAGCCAAGGGATCCGGTCCTTCGAAGTCTTCGCGCGGTGGCCAGTTGGCCTCAAGAATGCTGAGCCCGCGCACGTGGTCGTTTCGTCGTAGGAAGGCCACGTCGGAGTCGAGAAACTCCGCCAGTACCCGGGTCGTCCAGGTCAGCACCTCTTGGCGCGTGGCGGCAGTCGCCGACATCAGTCGTTCGGCCACTTGGGAGACCAACTCGTCGAGGCGGCGCTGGTGAAGGAGTATGCCCTCACGGGTGGTCTGGGAGGCGACCTTGCCAAAGAGCCCACCGAAGGCCCGAACGATGGAGATCTCGCGCTGCGACCACACCCGCCCGTGGCGAGCCACAATCAACGTGCCGACGATTTTCCCGTCTAGCAGTTCAATGGGCTGGACGAGGACCCCCCACTCGGTCTTGGCGATGGTCCAGGTAAAGGATCCCAACGGCTCTTTGCCACTGAGTTGGCTCTGCACCCGCTCGCGGATGAGGTCGAAGGCCCCTTGGGAACTCTTGCCAATAATGGGTTCAATATCGAATCCCGGGATGGGTCGATCCGAGTTGGTGATGACGGCCACGACCTCGGCGCGAGGGGTGACGTGGTGCAGCGTCTCCACCACTAGTCGAGCCTCATCGCCCACGGGCTAACCGCCTTCACCAATAAAAATAGGCCTGATTCACAAGATTAGCAGGGCGTTTTCACCGGCGAAAGGGGTCAAGCCGGGTGAAATCGACCCTCATCACAACGGACGAACACGTAATGATCAACTTACTCACACTGCATGGGCGTCGGTGTTGACGTTCACGCTGGCGGCGTCGCGGTCGCGAGTGAGTACGTCAGCCAAAGGACGACGAATGCTCTGGACTGACGGCGCCGGCGCATGAATAACTCGCATAACCATGGCCATGGCTTCACCCTCGTCGAGGTCCCAGGCTTGAGTGAAGCGCCGGGACAGCTCGTACATCTCATCGAGGTGACGCTCACCGCCGAGGCCCACCAAATCGGCCTCGTCAGTGGCGTAGAGGAAGAGCGGGGACACTGGCTGGAGAGCTAGGCCGTGCAACTCTGCGCTCAGCCAAAAGCGCTCAATAGCCGCGCCTCCGCGCACGTACCACGATGGGTCGGCGCGCGGCACCGTGATGAGAGCCAGGGCCGAGCTCGAGTTCACCATCGCCTGCGTTCGAAACCCCAGAGCCTGGCCACCTCGCCAGTCCACCAAGTGCTGCATCACGTCGGGTCGACGCACCAGTTCTAACGTCCCGAGACCGGCCGGATCTAACTCCAGGGTGCGAACGTCCATGCCCTCGTCGAGCGCGTCGCGACCAGGCCAGCGCAGTTCGCCGAGCATCTGTTGGTGAATGTGAGGGATCAGAAATCGAAGACGATCGGACTCGGCGAGCAACTTCGAGCACCGTTCGACGTCATCGCGTTCGGTCACGAAGCGCAGTCGAGCCCCTTCTCGCTCCACCCCTCGACTCAGCATGAGGATCGTCGACGTGTCGATGGGAGTCGGACGGCCCGGGCGACGATTCACCGCGCGTAGTCTCACCGACGGGTGCAGTCGGGCCAGGCCCGCGTCCATCTGATTTCCGAGGTAGAGCGTGGCCACGTGATCAGGGTTCGCCCCGTCGGGAAAGAGCTTGACCGAACCGAGCTGTCGCAAGGATGCTGCTGCGACCCGGGCGTTCAGTAGTGCCGCACCGAGGGCGACGTAGCTGCCGCGCAGTCGCACGTCCATTGAGGAGTCGCTGCGCTCGGGCACCAGGTAGAAGCGGATCTCGTCGGTGTCGGCCTCGAAGCGCCAGGGCTGCGCGTTCCCGCCCGAGGGGGCGCGCCGCGCGGCGTCCACGATGATCTCAATGGGATCGTCACTCTCAATGGCCGGATCCTCCGGGGGCGGCAGACGTAGTTGCGCCGCGAGTTCATTGGAGGTGTCAACGGGAGCGAGTTCGGAGATTATCTCTTCTACGTCAATACGAACACGGCCCGAAGGTAGGTGTCCCTTCAGGCCGAAACGGCGCACCGCCGTGGCCACGCTCACCGCTCCGAGGGTGACCTCGCTGGCGAGCTGGGGCCACCCGGTTACGGTCTGGCCGAGTTCAAAGAGCGAGGCGGCCCCACGCGAGGAGACCTCGTTCGCCCCCAGCATGCGCAGAACGTAGGGGCCCTTTTCGGCGAGCGACAGCCCGGCCAGCGTCGAGGAGTCCATGTCTCCCAGCAGTCCGTGAAAGATGGGACGCTGGGGTTCGAGATCGTAGCGCTCCACGTCGAGTACCCCGCGGTCACTGGTTTCCATGATGACCGGAATGCCCTTTTCCCGAGCGATCTCGCGCACGAGAAACTTCACGTCGAGCGAGTCACACTCTTCGATGACCAGATCGAGGCCGTCGAGGAAGTCGCCGAGGTTCTCTCGTCGAATGCCGGAGGGCTCGACGACCACGTGCAGGTACGGGTCGATCTCAGCGATTCGGCGAGCCGCGACCACGGCCTTGTTGACGCCCAGTTCCAGCACGCCCGCGGGAATGCGATTGAGGTTAGAGAGTTCCACGGTGTCGAAATCGGCCAGACGAAGTTCACCCACCAGTCCCTCCATGGCCAACACGTGGGCAATCGAGTGACCCGCACTAACTCCGACCACGCCGATCTTGAGGGTTCTCAGGCGGGCCTGCTCGTGTCGGGTGACCTTGTTGTGGTTGCGGTCCAGTCGCAGGGTGGCAAAGGCTCGCGGACCGAGAAGGCGAACGACCGCGCGGCGCCACGGGTAGTAGACCCAACGCTGACCTTCGTCAAAGAGCGCTCGCTCCGGCGTCGGCGCTAATTGAGTGAGTTGTTCGCGCTGCTCTTCGAAGCGGTCCATGATCTGTAACGCGGGGTCCTCGCGCAGAATTCTCAGTACTTCGCGCTCGGCTCGTTCACTAACGTTCAGTATGAGAGGCCGCCTCGACTGCATGGCGACGGTGTCGTCCTCCACCACACCCGCGCCCAGAGACTGGGGTCCGCGCGAGAGTTGCTCGCCCTCGACTCGCAGGGCCTGCTGATTGTCAGGAGTACTCAGTTCGTAGCTGAGGGTGCGGCGAAACGTCATGGCGACCGTGCGCTCCCCCTCTTCGGGCCACCCGGGTAGCGCCTGGCCAACCTGCTTGGCGCCCGTCACATCGCCGATGGGAATGAGTCGATCAGAGACGGCCGCGATGGCGAACTCTGCGCCGAGCCAGTTCATGGCGTGGACGAAGCAACGCGACAGGGCCACGGCCAGTCGTTGACCAGTGACGGCCGCACCCTTCGACCAGGCACCCTTACTCTCGAGCACTCCGAGTCGGGCCTCTTGATCCAATAAGTTCGCGATCTCGTCGATGTCCGGCGAGTCCGCCATCTCTTCAATCAGGTGAGCCTGGTGACTACCTTCGAGAGGACCGTGGAAGCGCACGCCGGCCACCGCCTCGCCGTTCGGTGCGAAGCCCAAGAAGAAGAGATGAACGCCGTCGCCGCTTTCGAAGTCCCAGCGGCGAAAGGCTCGTTCGAACCCGTAGCTGCGATAGACGACCTCGGCCCCGTCGAGATAGATCTGCCACAGGTCGGGGCGTTCCAAGGGATGATGGCCCTCGAAGCGAATTCCGGACGCTTGATCGATGAAGCTTGCGCCGTACCTGTACCTGCGCCCGACGACGTTTGCCACTGACGACCCTCTCGAATTTTCAAAGACGCGCCCTATATCGGAGCTCTTCGAACCTCTTCAAACTATAATTAGAACACTTACGAAATTGGGGGAGCCTCGCGTTCTGAAATGACGTTGCAGGTGGTTATGGACCAATTCGTTGCACTCGATTCACGTTCGCGTAACGTCGACAACCGCCTGCGCGCGTCGCCTCGTATCGGCGCCACCCACCGCGAACCGACGAGCACGCCGTGCTAGCCATTCTCATCGCCGCGAGCGCGCTCTTTGGTCTCTGCGTGGGTTCGTTCTTGAACGTCGTCATCCACCGTGTTCCGCTGCACGAGTCCGTGGTGTCGCCGCGCTCGCACTGCCCTTTCTGCAAGAGTCCTATTAGGGATCGCGACAATATCCCGGTACTGTCCTGGCTTCTACTGCGAGGACGATGCCGAGACTGTCACTCTCCCATCTCACCGCGCTACATGATGGTGGAGATCGCTAGCGGCGCCCTCTTCGCCGGCGCGGCCGCGCGACTCGGCTTCAACTGGGATTTGCCCGCGTTCCTGGTCCTCCTCGCCGGTCTTTTGACGCTGGCCTGCATCGACTTAGAGCGACTCATACTTCCCAAATCAATCGTGTACGCGACAACCGCCCTCGTCATCTCGCTCCTGCTGCTGGACGCTGGCGTTACCGGGCAGTGGCACCGATTTCTCGTAGCCGCCATCTCTTCCGCGGCGTGGTTCGTCTTGTTCTATCTCATGAACCTGGCTAGCCCGCGAATTCTCGGATTTGGCGATGTGCGGCTGGCGCTCCCGCTGGGCTTTGGCCTCGGATGGCTGGGGTGGCGCTACGTCGTGCTCGGCTTCTTTGCCAGCAACCTGATCGGTCTCATCATCGGGGTCAGTCTGATCGCGGCGAAGAAGATACGCCGCGATCAACCCGTCCCGTACGGCGTCTTCTTAGCCCTCGGCGCCGCACTGGCGATCTACGCCGGACCGGAGATTCTGCGGCCTTTACAAAACCTGCGCTAAATGCGACGTTTTAGTAAACGATCTCCATGCGCAGTCCGTGACTGTCCCACTCGCCGTCGGTGGGGATTCGCTTGGCCGCGCGGGTAAAGACCCGTCGAGAAGTAGCTAAGAGGGCGGCGGCGTCCAGCAAATTCTGTCGGCGTACGCCCGGCAAGTCGGCGTCCAGAATGGTCGCGATATTTGGCAATCGGTCAATCAACACGATTTCGCGTTCGCTTTTCCCTTCATAGATTTTCTTCGACCGACGAAGTGGCACGTTGTGGTTGAGAAAATAAAAACTTAATTCCGGATGTCCCTCGTACACCTGGCGTTGTCGAAATGGCGACATCTCTTTGGCGATCTCCGTGTACGACTTCAAGAGTTGAGCCGTAATCGCGTCGAGGTGATCTTCGGGCGTCGACGTACCGCGAAGGACGGTGGCGAGCAGGGGCGCGTTTTGAATGAAACGTCCTCGGGCGCCGAGCATCTTCCTCGCCTCTACCTCACAGGTCCTCGGACCCTGCTCGAAAGTGTCGCGAAAGCCGATGGGCGCGTTGATAACAATCGTGGCGAACGAGGGCCGCTCGTCCAGAATCTCGTTGAAAGTCTCGTAGACCTTTGGTGGTTCGGGCGCGAACGTCGAGCCCTGGACCTTGGCGCTGGCTACCAGCCATCTCGACGCCGAGGGGGTAACTCCGGCCACCACCGAATAGGGAAGATCGGGACCTCGTCGGGGACTCACCGAACCCCTCAGCCCCTAGCGCGGGTAATTTCCATCTGTTCGAGTGTACGGATCAATTCCTTGGGGTGCGCACACACACTCATGGCGTCTTCGTAGGCCACGATGCCATCGGTGATGAGTTCGGCCAGACTGCTTTCCAAGGTCTGCATCATTTCCTTGGTGTTAGTGAACATCACGTTCGCCAGCTGGTTGGAACGACCCTCTCGGATGAGGTTGCGCACCGGGTTGGTGGCGATCAGGACCTCGTAGGCCGCCACCATGCCGCCGCCAATCTTGGGAATGAGGCGCTGGGCGATGATCGCACTGAGCGACGAGGCCAGTTGTACTCGGGTCTGCTCTTGGCGCCAGGCCGGAAAGACGTCAATAATGCGGTCTATGGCCTGGGGGGCGTCGTTGGTGTGCAGGGTGGCGAAGACTAGGTGACCGGTTTCGGCCATGGTGAGGGCGATCTGAATCGAATCAATGTCGCGCATCTCACCAATAAGGAGAACATCAGGGTCCTCGCGCAGTGCGGAGCGCAGAGCACGATCAAAGGAGGGGCTGTCCAGCCCTACTTCGCGCTGAGAAACCGCCGACATCTTGTGATTGTGCACGTACTCCACCGGATCTTCAATGGTCAAGATGTGCGCTGCACGTGTTTCGTTGATTTTGTTGACTATTGCGGCGAGCGTCGTCGATTTACCTGAACCAGTCGGACCAGTCACAAGAACAAAACCGCGAGGCTGCTCTGAGACCCACGTCGCAGCCGTCGGTAAGCCCAAATCCTCGAAGTTCGGAATCCGCGCGGGGATCACTCGAAGCGCGAGGGCCGTCTGACCTCGCTGGGTGAAAATACTGCCCCGGATACGAGCACGATCTGCCCACGAGAAGGCGAAGTCCACATCGAGCATCTCGCGAAATATCTCAAGCTGGCCCGGGGTCAACAACGGGTAAGCAATGTCATTGATTTGCTCTCCCGTGAGGACCGGTGCACCCTCGAGGGGCCGAAGCTTACCGTCGACACGAATTCGAGGAGCCGAACTGCCCGAGAGGAGAAGGTCAGTGCCGCCCTGTTCCCACAATTGCTGAAGCCAGGGATCTATGGCCGTCGATTCAGCGGTCTGACTCATCACTTCTACCTTCCGTGAGATCTCAACTCGGCCGACCGACTCGTTCGACCGTCATGGTACTTGGCCAGCGCAAGAAATGGTTGGACCGCCTCATCTACCAGCACGCCTCTTGTCCGTCGATTGAGTTCGGCCAGCCCTAACGTAAGCAAAGTGCCCGACTCGTGAGCCGGGCACTTTGCTTGCTTGACTCAGTTTGAGCGGCTCAGGTACCGACGTTGATGGCACTGCAACTGGTGGGGCCCGTGTACGCCGTCGCAGAACTTCCGTTTTCAACGGACAGCACGCCGCCAGAAATGGTGAACGTGTAGTTCGTGCCGTTCGACGGCCACGAACTCAGGTACTGCGTGCCACCCGACGACGTGGTCAAATTGGCTTCACTCGGGCCCGCTGGCGTGTTCTGCGCGTTGTAGGCCGAGATCGCCGTCGCCACGGTCGCGCCATCTGCCTGGCATGCGGAGAGCGCGCTCTTGCCAGTGATGCCGCCCAAGGCGAAGATCACGACAGCAGCGAGGATACCGAGCACGACAATGACGATGAGAAGTTCAATCAAGGTAAAACCGTTGATCTCCCCTGCGTCTCTGCGGCGCTTCAGCTCCTTATACGTATACGTCATATTTGTTGCCCTTTCGTTCATTAGAGCGCCGACACTCGGAACTGCCCCGTCTGGTAACTCGACAAATTATACGCCCGTTGTTTCCGGCAAATGACTATGACATAACTATATTTTCGCTATTTTGGAACAAATAAGCCTGATTCCTGCGACTTTCGCAGGGGAGTTTTCATGACACCGTCACCGCCGAAGCCCCGCTGTATTCGAACTTGACCATGCACGTATCCGTTCCTTTAAACAATTGGTCTCCATTTCCGAGGACTCGCTCGTATGCCGCGTCAGATGGTGCCATCGTGAAGGATCCCCAGAACCAACAATCGATCGTTCCGGACTGCTTAAATGTGGGCGCGGCCAACGAACCAGGCACTGTTACTTTTGCGAAAGGTCGTTAATGACGGAAGACGCGTCGATTCCAGGGGAACTGATCTGGGCATCGATCAAAGATTCGAAGGAAGAACTCACTCCTGCAACTAGGCGGTCGAGGAGTTCTGGCTGGTGGCGACTATACGCCTGGCCCGTTGCCGGCACTGTTGCCCTTTTGGTAGCAGGAATGGCCTTCTCCTTTTTCTGGTACCCCGTCGTTCACCACATCAGCTTCTGGGCCACGCCAGGCGATCTCTGGGGAACCTTTCGTGACGCGCACTACGTCATTTGGGACGGGGAAGGCCGGGTCTACAACGCCAGTACGAGTTTCGTGACCTTTCCAGGCATTGCGGTCCTCTTGGCGCCGTTCGCCTGGCTCCAAGACGCCCTGCATTTGAGCGCTAGCTGGCCCGTGTATCTCTTAAAGCCTACGGGTTGGTACGTGCTCGGACCGGTCGACATGCTGTGCGGCGGTGCCCTACTTTTTCCACTTGACGCGATCGCCCGACGTCTTTCATTCTCCTCCGCGCGACGGGCTATGGCAACCACGCTGTCGCTCGTGCTCATTTTTCCCGTTGTGGAGATCTGGGGTCACCCGGAGGACACGTTAGCCCTGACCCTGGGCCTCTACGCCTTCCTCGCCGCGTACGATGGCCGCTGGCTCCACTCTGCCGCCTACTTCGCCCTCGCGGTAGCGTTCCAACCTCTCATCTTGTTGATCGTGCCCATTGCGCTGGCCTACGTGCCAACCAGAAAGTGGCCGACCTTCGCTACCGTGACGGCCATTCCCACGGCGATCTTGCTTCTCCCTCCGCTCTTTCAAGAGTGGGGGCCGACCACGTACGCGATTTTCAAGCAACCCAACTTCCCAACCATTGACCACGCCACTCCGTGGGCGTCCCTAGCACCCGTTTTGACACGTACTCGGTGGGTCTTTGCCTGGAAGATCCATTATTCAGTCGAGAAGCACAAGTTCATCTACGGCCCGGTGAGAACCTTGGCGGGCGAAACGATCTCGGCCGGACCTGGACGGACGATCGCCATCATTTTGGCGTGTCTCGTGGGCCTGTGGGTGGCTCGAAGAAAGCCGCCCCTCGTCGAACTGCTCTGGTGGGCAGCCTTTGCCCTCGCTCTGCGCTGCGTCTTCGAGAGCGTCATGGATCCTTACTACTTCGTGCCGACCCTTGTTCTCGCCTTGGTGGTAGCCCTTGCGGGCGGCAAGACTCGATTCATCCTCACGCTGGCCGCAGCAGTTGTCTGTACGAAAACGTCCTACTGGCACACCGGCGAGTGGCGCTACTACCTATTCGTCACAGTCTCGCTCCTGGCGACGCTGGCTTTCTCGTGGCCCGGGGGCTCGTCTCGAACGCAAAGTCTGCCGGTAGATGACGAACCCGCGGCGTCTCTCTCGAACGCCTGATTCTTGAACGCCTGACTATTGGGTCAGTTGCGGACGACGCTTTGTTCTCGTCAGGTGTCCGCCAAAGTCCGTGACCAGTGAAATAGGGTGCCACCGGGCCACGCAGCGTATTGCCAAAGAGCCCAGCGAACTTAGAAGTTGACCTTAGGTGCGTTCGCCTCCGTGACGCTGGTCGTCGAACACGCGGTACCCCCCGACGTACTCGTCGCCGACGCACTCGGTGTCCAGGTGAGAGTCGTTGTCGACGTGTTCGGACTCAGTGCGGAAACGGTCGTGAAGTTCGATTCGTTACCTAGGGTCACGATCACTTGTGAGTCCCCATTGACCGTCGACATCGTCATGGTACCGAGGAAGACGGCCGTAGATCCCCACGAGACGTAGTTGCCATGAGCCCCGTCACCCAGATTGACCGACCCCAGATTCACGAGCGTAGATCTACACGTATTAGACGAGTACGTGAATACCGTCCAGACTGTCTGGTACGAAGAGCTGAGTCCCGACGTGGTCAGGTCGACGCAGACGCTCGCTGAGCCGGTAAATCCGCTATACATCGACGACTGACTCATTGTCTGGTTGTACTGGTACGTGAGTGAGTCACCGTTGCTCGGCCCGCCACTCGCTGGGGTACTCGGGTTGCCGAGAATACTCTGCCCGGCCGGTGGGGCCAGGCCTACGGTAATCGTCTGTTGAAACTGTGTGGCGGCCACATAGTCAGTGTTTCCGAAGTCATTGAAATCGAGAACGCAGCTCCCGGCAGCGTAAAACGTCACCGTGCCTGAGTTGACCGTGCAGGTGTTCGACGGTGAGGTTGAAGCATCCACGGTGACAACGACGGGATCTCCCGAGGTAGCGCTGGCCGTGGGAGTGTACTGCCCTCCCACGATCGCACTCGAATCCGTGCTAGTCACTGAGATGGAATTGGCCACCTGCCCTACGGAGATGGTCTGTTTTTGCTGCGCCGCAGCGGCGTAGTTAGCGCCGCCCGGGTCGTTGAAGAAGACGTTGCACGTGGTGCCGTTCGCCACGAACGTCACGGTGTGTCCGCTCACTGTGCACGAACTGGAGGGCGACGTCGTCACCGCGACGGTGTCGCCGGAGGAGGCCGTCGCTGACGCCACGTAGGAGGAGTTAGCGACTGGAAATTCAGGAATGCTCGACTGGATACTGATGGAGTTGGGAAGAATCGTGGACTGCACGGACGACGACCAATCCCAATTTTGCAGCGACGCGCCGTACCCGGGGACCGACTTAGAGCCGTTGTAGTCATCGAAACTCACAAAGGCTTGCAAATCAGGCGCGTCGTCACACGCCGTCGCCGCATTCTGAATCTCGGTTGACGTGGCCCAGACCGTGGCGATGGTGGATGATGAAGGAGCGGGGCACGCCGAGACCGTCACTGTTCGCGTGACGGCGTTGCCCGGCACCGACAACGTACTGCACCAGAGCGCAATGTTGTTGGTCGACGTCGGGAGCTGGTAGGTCGAGTACGTGCTGTACGTCGGGGCGGAGGTGGTGGCGTAGGTGCCGCTTCCCCAACACGCGACGGGCGGGGAAGCGTTAATTGAACCCACCACCGGGGTGTAGCGGATGTTGTTGATGCCTACTTCCATCGCGCTCGAGAGCGAGTAGTCCAAGCTGCGGGCATTGGAGAAGTTCCCTGTGTTGTTGAGATCGCCAGAGGCCCAGGTGGTTAGTGCCGCGACCACCACGCCAATGATCATGATGTACGCCAGGGCCAGGACGAGTATCGCACCCCCTTCCCTCTGTTCGACTTCCGCCCGTCGAGAACGATCTGACCTTCTCTTCGACTGCCGACTTTCGCCGTTTGTCCCTTCGTGTTTTCTCATGTCGGGTTGTAGGTTCCCGAGGCCTGGGCTACAGCCTGAAGATATCCGGTACTCGCGTCAGCGATGATCGCCACGTAATAGGACGTGCTGCTGGATATGCCCGTCACCGTCGCCGTGGTTCCGGTAACAGGAGTGCCCGTAGTGCAGTTCGATAGTGGTCCGGTGCCCGTGCACGCCTCGGCCGTATAGAGCTGGCCACTCGGCGCGTTACTGGACGCCACGAAGGTCACCGACACCTGTCTGTGTCCAGGGGTGACAGTGACGTTCGTTGGTGCCACTAATTGGATCGTGGCGACACCGGAAACAACACTTGAAGTGGCCGAGAGATAGGCCCCGGAAGGAGAGGTGGGTGCATTGGCTATCACCTCTGTGTAGTAGGTGGCACCAGCAGCCAGTCCCGTTACCGCGGTACCCGAGACGTAATTGGTCAGTGTCACGCAAGTACCGGTCATGCCGGCGCCCGTGCAGTATTCCATCGAGTAGGAGGACGGCGCGGTGCCGGTCGAAGCCGAATAGGTAACACTCAGTGAGGCCGTCGTTGTCGAGCTACCGGGGACCACCGTGACACCTGTCGGCGCGTTCACCTGGCTGGTGTCGGCGTGTGACGCCGAGATGCTCGAAGCCGATGAGGCCAGGTAGCCCGGCGAGGCGGTCGCGGTCGCCGACACGAAGTAGGCGGTCCCGGCGCTGCCTGGAGTGAAGGCGAGGCCGGTGATCTGACCGCCGTTGGTCACCGGTTGTGAGGCCACGCAGCCCGTCGTCATGGCCGAGTTGGTGCAGGCCAACGCAGTGTAGGCCTGCGAGGGAGCGGCCGGCGAGGGAGCGGTGAAGGTCACGGTGAGCGAACCGGCCGTCGAGCCGTAGCCCAGGGTAACGGCCGTGGGGGCGCTGAGCTGAAGGGTCGCCATCGCCGGTCCGGCGTTCACGGCCGCTGACGCCACGTATCCCGTTGGCGCCACAGTGTTGATCTGCACGTAGTAACTGGTGCCCGCCACCAGTCCGGTCATCGAACCCCCAGACGCAATCGTTTGGGCCGTTCCACAGCCCGTCCCGCTACCGGTACAGACCGACGCCGTGTAGGAAGACGGTGCCGTTCCCGCCGACGCGGTGAAGCTCACCGTGACGGCCCCGACCGTCGTTGTAGACGGCGCTACAGCGACATTCGTCGGAGCCTTCACCTGGCTGGTGTCGGCGTGAGACGACGAGACGGTCGACGGAGCTGAGGCCAGGTAGCCCGACGTCGCGGTCGCGGTCACCGTCACGAAGTAGGCGGTCCCGGCGCTGCCTGAGATCGGAAGAGCA
>JAOBWI010000057.1 GCA_025463285.1 Acidimicrobiaceae bacterium
AGCTCTACCATTGAGCTACACCCGCGTGTCTCAAGGAGACCGGGAAAACCATTGTAGGTGATGCCATTAACTTGTCGTGGTGGAAGCATCACTGTTCGAACAAGTGGGCGGCGACGCATTTTTCGTACAACTGGTGGACGCCTTTTACGAGGTTGTGGCGAAAGATGAGACACTGCGCCCGATGTATCCAGACGATTTAGCGGAGTCCAGGCGGCACCTGACGCTCTTTCTCATTCAGTATTGGGGAGGGCCCGCAACGTACCAAGAAGAGAGAGGTCACCCGCGCCTTCGGATGCGCCACGCGCCCTTTCGCATCACTAAAAGTGCGCGCGACGCCTGGCTGTCAGCGATGAACGGAGCCTTGGCCAGTGTTCGCACCCAGCTCAGTGACGAACAGTTCAACGAGATGACGTCGTACTTCGAGATGGCGGCCGGTCAACTGCGCAACGTCTGAGTCGTCCGTCGGAGTCGCCCTTGGCCGATAGCGGCGCCGAGGAGGACGACGAGTCCGCCGATTGGCTCAAACCACGTGAGCGGCTCGTGGAGAAAAAGAACGCCCGCGAAAACTGCGACGACAGGCGTGAGATAGGTCACGGTGCTGGCGATGGCGCTCCCGGCCGCCGCCAAGACCCGAAAGTTCCAGATGTAGGCGAAGCCCGATCCAAAGACGCCCAACGCGAGCACCGCCAAACCCGCCTTCAGCGTCAGGGAGTGACCGTTGGTGCCGTCGAAGAGAAACGTGGGCGTCAACGTGAGGGCCGCCAGCACGACCTGCGTGCTGGCGAGAGTGACGGGATCGAGACGTCGTGGTATGACAAAGCGTCTCGAATAGGGAAATGACAGGCCGTAGAGAATCACGGAAAACAACAAGGCGGCGACCGCCCACCAGGGATTGGGACCGAACCCTCTCCACACGCCCAGAACTAGCAAAACTCCGAGCAGGCCCACGCCCAGGCCGATCAGTTGATACCGCTGGACGGGCTCGTCGCGAAAGATGACGGCGATGAAGAAGAGCGACGTGAGTGGGGTCAAGGCGTTGATGATCCCGGCGACGATGGACGTGGTCCGCGTTTCGGCGACGGCGAAGAGGACGCCGGGTATGACGTTCAAGCAGAGTGCCACGATCCACAGATGGAACCACACGACGGGATCACGGGGTAGCGCGACGCGACGAATTGCTGCGATGCACAGCAAGGTGATCGCACCCAACGCGCAGCGCGCGAAGGCGACGCCGAACGGTGTCAAAAACCTGAGGGCGTCTTTGATGAAGAGAAAGGAACAGCCCCAGACGAGTCCGAGGGCCAGGTAGGTACCCAGCCAGGAGCGAGTGGACGTGGCGGGCATCCCTGAAGGCTAGGTTCGAGCCGTCCCGGGCCTCCGCCATTCTTGCGGTCGAAGTCTTTACGCTGGGTGGTATGAGTCGGCGTGTGCTCTGGCGCGAGGGCGAAGTTCGAGTGATATCGGTGACGCCGGTGTCGCGCGGGGTGATTCGACCCGCCTTAATCACTGTCACCACCCTCGCTCTCATCGTGGAGGCGTCGTCGCGCTACTCCCTTATTCATCGCGCCGGGGACTGGCTCATCGTTCTCTTCGTCCTACCGCTGGCTGGCGTGACCTTGACGCGAACCTGGCGCTGGCGTTCACACAAGTTGCACGTCACCAGTGAGCGCCTCGTCGTGGAAGGCGGAGTGATGAGTCACCAACGCGCGTCCGTGGAGTTACGCGACGTGATAGCTACCCGCGTAAATCAGGGAATGAGCGATCGATTGACCCGGCGAGGGTACGTCTACGTCGAGACGATGGCGGGACCGGTTCTGTTAGGGCAGATGCGTCACCCGGAGGCCCTCTGTCGTCTCATCGATTCCGAGCGGCTCGGCGGCGAGAATCAGAGCGATCCCTTTGACACGATCTATACCTACGAAGACGACGAGCCCGATCGCTTTGAGGTTCAACCCGAACGGTGGCAGCGTCGTCACTACGAATGATTTACGAGCGGTTCCGGTACGGTGATCTCGTGACGAACCGATACCGCTGCACCTCGTGCGGCAATCTGACGCGATTTGATGTGGTGGAAACTACGTCGATTCGTTCCTTTCACCACTACAGCGTCGGTGGTGAACTCAGCGTGGAAGAGCCCGAAGTCATCGCCCACAGCGTCGAGTCAGTGAGCTGTCGGTGGTGCGGTCACGGGCGCGGTGTTGAGGTGCTCCCCGAGTCCGAGTAACGAAGTGGAGCCACGTTCGTTCGACCCCTCGCGCGAACGTCACGCCCCGAAGCGCTTGACTGGAGTCTCTCTGCGCGGGGTCGAACGATCCCTTGAGGTCACGACGACCACCTTGGTGGCGGCGATCAAGCCGAAGTGCGACGGCTGCAGCGAGTTTGTTCACGGGGACTTAAAGGAGCTGGACCACGTCACGGTAGTTCTCGTGAGCGCCACGCCAGGCGACGGTGAGTGGGAGGGCGCTCAGCGCGAGATTCTGGTGGCGCCGACGGTGCTGAGTGAGTTAGAGATCTGTTCGGCGCCGTACTACGTGCTGATCGATGCGTCGAGTTCGATCGTCGTGACGGAAGGCGCGTTGATGTCGCCCGCGCAAGTAGCCAGTGAAATTGAGCGATATCTCGTCTGATGTCACACGACGTTGTCAGAGTGTGTCTCAATGAATAGAGGCACATCATGACGAAGGAAATAGAACTGTCGATTAGCTGTCACGACTGCGTTCGACGCGGGACATCAGACTGCGCGGACTGTCTCGTCACCTTCGTGCTGGGCGAGACGCCCGAGGAGATGGTCCTTAGCGGTGACGACGCCGACGTGGTGGAGTTGTTTACGGCCGAGGGGCTTCTTCCGACGCTCAAATTCAACCCGCGACGATAGGGGATCACGCTCACCCCAACTAGCCTGGTCCCATGGCCCGCCACCTTCTGGTGACCAACGACTATCCGCCGAAGACGGGTGGAATTCAGGTTTACCTTCACGAGTTGTGGCGCCGCCTCGAACCCGGCCGGGCGGCCGTACTGACGGCTTCGTCGCACGAGAACGCCGCCGATTTCGATGCGTCGAGTGACGTCCTGATCGAGCGGGTTCCGCGTTCGACGCTCTTTTTACCCACCTGGGGGGCGTATCGGGCCATCGAAGCGGCCATCGATCGCCACCGGCCGGACCTCGTGGTGATCGATCCGGCGTGGCCCTTGGGGCTACTCGGTCCTCGTTTGTCGAAGCCCTACGGAGTGATCCTCCACGGCGCCGAAGTGACCATTCCGAGCCGCCTACCACTCGTGGCGTCGTCACTGCGCTACGTCTTACGTCACGCCTCGGTAGCGATCTGTGCCGGTGCGTATCCCGAGGAGCAGGCCCGTCGTAACGCGGCCGAAGGTCTCTGCGCGACCCTGACCATCCCGCCCGGTGTCGATCCCGCGCGGTTTCGTCCCCTTGATGAAGACGAGCGACGAGAGGCGCGCTCCGCGTTTCAGTTCTCGCCCGAGGAGTTCTTGATCGCCTCGTATTCGCGTCTGGTTCCCCGCAAGGGCATGGACACGTTGATTCGCGCGAGCGCCCTGCTGGCGCCGCGCTATCCGATGCTTCGCGTCGTCATCGGCGGTGACGGTCGTGACCGTCGGCGACTGGAAACTCTCGCCACGCAATCTCACGCCCCCGTGACCTTCCTCGGACGGGTCGACGAGCACTCGCAGCCGCACTGGATCGCGGCCTGCGATCTCATGGTCATGGACTGTAGGAGTCGCTGGTGGGGCCTCGAACAAGAAGGGTTCGGCATCGTGTTCCTAGAAGCGGCCGCCTGCGGCCTGGCCCAGATCGCTGGTCGCTCCGGCGGCAGTGACGACGCGGTTGTTGACGGCGTCACGGGGATCGTGCTGGACAGCCCGCGCAGCGCCGACGCCCTGGCCGAGGCGATCGAAAAATTGATGCTCGACGGCGAACGAAGAAAACTCTACGCCGGTCAAGCCCGCGCGCTCGCCTCGTCACAGTTTTCCTGGGACGCTCTGGCGAGCGAACTCTCCCTCGGTCTCGAGCCGTTTGACCATTTCCGTATCGAAAGTTCACCCGCGTAGGGTGGGACGGAGGAGGTGGAGTGGCACAGAGAGCGACGGAAACGACGATAGTGAACGCCCCACCGGAGGTGGTCTATCGCGTGGTCACCGACTTTGAGCACTACGTCGACTGGGTGAGCGATCTGAAGAGGATTGAGGTTCTAAAACGCGACGCGAAGGGTCGAGCGCTGGAGGTGGAGTTTCGCGCCGCGGCCTTCGGGCGATCCACGACCTACGCCCTGCACTACGACTACAGCCGGGCCCCCGACGCTCTGATGTGGTACCAGACGAGCGGTGACTTGACCGAGTCGCTGAATGGTCAGTACCGCTTCGAACGAGTTCCCGAAGGCACGCGACTGACCTACGACTTAGAAGTCGAACTCCGCGTGCCCATTCCGGCCTTCGTGAGATCGAGAGCGGCTTCTCGTATTCAAAGTCAAGCGCTTCGCGAACTCAAGTCTCAGGCGGAGAGCCGCCGGTGAGCGACGTCGCGATCGGGATCGACGTTGGGGGGACGAAAGCTCTCGCGCTGCTCGTCGCGCGCGACGGTCGCGTGGTGGGAGAAATGAAGTCGCAAACCCCGCACGACGAGGGCTTCGGGGCCGGTGAAGCGACGGCCAAGGTCCTGGTGGAGCAGGTGAACGAACTCTGTGAACGCCAAGGTCTCGACGCCGCTCGCATTCCCATCGGCGTGGGACTGCCCGGCATGATGCGCCGCGACGGGCATCTCGCCTTCGCTCCCAACCTCCCGACCGCCTCGGGGGCGGACCTCGGATCCCAGGTAGGTTCGGCGCTCGGCAACTCGAGTGTGTTCTGCGAGAACGACGCCAACTGCGCGGCGCTGGCCGAACACGAGTGGGGTGCCGGGCGCGGTATCCGTGACTTCGTCATGGTGACGCTGGGCACCGGTATTGGCGGCGGCGTGGTCGCCGACGGTCAACTCATTCGTGGCCGAAGTGGCTTCGCCGGGGAGATTGGCCACATGGTCGTTGAAGCGCGCGGAGCGGCATGTCTTTGCGGTGGCCGCGGCTGTTGGGAGCGCTACGCCTCGGGCGGCGGCGTTCATCGACTCACGCGTGAGGCCGCCCTCGAGGGTCGACTTCCCATACTGGTGGAGCGCAGAGAGGGCGATCCCCGGGGGGTGCGCGCCGAAGACGTGACCAGCGCCGCTGCGGAAGGATTACAGGAGGCCGTGGCGATCATGCGCGAAGTGGGATGGTGGCTGGCTCTCGGACTCGCTAATTTAGCGGCGATTCTTGACTGCGGTCACTTCGTCATCGGGGGAGGACTCTCGAGCGCCTCAGAGTTGGTTCTGCCGGCCGCGCGTGAGTACTTGAGTGAGTTGGTGGAAGGATACGAGTCTCGTCCGACCATCACGGTGACGACCTCACTCTTCGGTGAGCGGTCCGGCGCCATGGGCGCCACGCTCGTGGCCGTTGAGGGTGCATGAAGGTCGGCGTCTTATTGCCCACCTTTCGTGACACGCCCCACGACGCCTTTCGCGTCGCGAAGCGCGCCGAGAAGAGTGGTCTCGACGGCGTCTTCGCCTTCGATCATCTGTGGCCGATCGGTGAACCCGAACGTCCCGCTCTCGCACCTTTTCCACTTCTGGCGAGTGTGGCGCGTCTCTGTCCGACCTTGACGGTGGGTCCGCTGGTCGCCCGGGTGGGACTGGTGTCGACGGAAAAACTGCTTGAACAGTTCGCGACGTTAGAAGCCCTCGCCCCGGACCGCGTGATCGCGGCTCTCGGCACCGGCGACGAGTTATCAAAGGACGAAAACCTCGCCTACGGCCTCGTCTTTCCGCCCGCCGACGAGCGTCGAGCTCTGCTGAGTGACGCCGCCCGCGCTCTTTCTCCTCTGATGGAGGTGTGGTGCGGCGCCGGATCAACGGCGACGAATCAGGTGGCGCGTCACCTGGGCGTCACGCTCAATCTGTGGGGCGTACCCACTGCAAAAGTGAGCGCCGCCGCGCGAGAGGGAGCGGTCAATTGGGCCGGACCGCTCGGGCGCGACGCGCGAGTCACCCTCGATGAGTTGGCCTCGGCGGGAGCCACCTGGGCCATCGCGAGCGAGTCGTCGCGCATTGACGAGCTGGGCGAGTGGCGTCGAGACCGCTGACTCACTAACGTTTCTAGATGGAGTTTCGTCGCGTCACCGGTCTGCCGCCCTATGTCTTTGCTCAGATCAATGGTCTCAAAGCGGACGCTCGCGCCCACGGGCGTGACGTCATCGACTTTGGCTTTGGTAACCCCGACCTGCCGAGTCCTGACATCGCGGTCGAGAAATTGGCCGAAGCCGCTCGCAACCCCAAGAACCATCGCTATAGCGCTAGTCGGGGTATTCCCAATCTCCGTCTGGCTATCGCTCATCGTTACAAGACCCTCTTCGACGTAGATCTCGACCCCGACAGCGAAGTGGTCACCACCATTGGCGCGAAGGAAGGACTGACGCACCTCATGTGGGTGTTGCTCGGGCCGGGCGACTCGGCCATCGTGCCGAGTCCCAGTTATCCCATTCACTTAGCCGGACCGGGCTTCGCCGGGGCCACGGTCATCACCGTGCCCATGGTCGATCCCGGGGCCAGCACGAACGACCCGGGTGACGATTTCTTTCAAGGGTTGCTGGACGCGTGGGAACGCGCCCCCGTCAAGCCCCGGGTGATCGTGGTGTCCTTTCCTCACAACCCGACCAGTGCGTGCGTTGACTTGGCGTTCATGGAGAGGCTGGTGGCCTTCGCCCTCGAGCACGAAGTGGTGGTCTGTCACGACTTCGCCTACGCCGATCTCGGCTTCGACGGGTATCGACCGCCGTCTATTCTTCAAGTCCCCCGGGCCAAGGAGTGCTGCGTTGAGCTCTACACCCTCACCAAGTCATTCTCCATGGCCGGCTGGCGCGTGGGCTTTTTGGTGGGCAACGCCGAGATCGTGGCCGCGCTCACCAAACTCAAGAGCTACCTCGACTACGGCACCTTTCAGCCGGTGCAGATCGCCGCGATCGTGGCGATGAACGAAGCCGCCGAGTACCCCGAGCAACTTCGTCTCATCTACCAGTCGCGTCGCGACACGCTGATCGACGGCCTGCATCGCGTCGGGTGGGACGTGGTATCTCCGCGCGGTTCGATGTTTATCTGGGCTCCGATACCCGAGCCCTACCGAGAGATGTCCTCGCTCGAGTTTTCGACGTTGCTCATCGAAGAAGCGGACGTGGCGACGAGCCCGGGCGTTGGTTTTGGGGACGGGGGAGACGGGCACGTTCGTTTCGCCCTCATCGAAAACGAGATGCGCACGCATCAGGCCATACGCAACCTTCGTCGCGCTCTCACCAAGATCGGCTAGGGGTACGGCCCTCGCGACGTTCACCTTCACGGTTTCGATCTTTCCTTCCCTCGCGTCGGCGATGGTGAAGCGATCACTGGAGCTCATCCCAAAGAGCGGTGCGTCACCGCGGAGCGTAGGCGTACGCCTCTAACTGGTCGCGACTTCGCCGATGATCTCGCCGCTTCCTTGAGGCGAAGATACCTAGGTTCTCGCGCCACAGTCGCCCGTGGTGCCAGCGGGATCCTCACGCCAGCTCAATCCTGCGCGCAGGATGTTTCGAAGCGTTCCAGTTCCACGACTCTCGATCCACTAAACGCGTTCGAGAGCGGCGCGCCACGCGTCGTAACCGGGATCCACGAGGCGCGGGTCCTCGGGTACGAAGCGTCGCTCGCAGCGCCACAACTCTTCGAGGTCATCTAGAGAAGTCCACAAGCCACACTGCAGTCCCGCGACGCTGGCCGCACCTCGGGCGGTGGCTTCGAGGGTGGCGCTGCGCAGAACCTCCACGCGGGAGTTGGTGGCCTGGAGTTGCAAGAGTAAGTCCATCGCCGCCGCCCCTCCGTCGCAGCGCAACTCTTTGAGCTCTACGCCGCCGTGTCGAAACGCGTCGGTCATCGCGCGCACCTGATAGGCGAGGGCTTCGACCAGGGCGCGAGCGATCTGGCCCCGGCCGACACCGCGACTGATGCCGGTAATCGCCCCACGGGCGTCGGGTCGCCAGAAGGGTGAACCGAGTCCCGTGAAGGCGGGGATGAACTGCACGCCCGCCGAATCCTCCACCGATCTCGCCAGCGCCTCGAGGTCCGCGGACTCGTCGATAAATCCGAGATCTCGTAGCCACTGCACGGCCGCGCCCGCGACGAAGGCGGATCCTTCGAGGGCGTAGTGAGTCGGCGCCCGGGTACCCAAGTCCCACGCCACCGTGGTGATCAGTCCGTCGACGACGGGTGGAAGGATCTCGCCGGTGTTGGCCAAGACGAAGGCTCCGGTGCCGTAGGTGGCCTTCACCAGACCGGGGCTGAAGCAGGCCTGCCCGAAGAGGGCGGACTGCTGATCGCCTAAGACTCCGGTGATGGGCACGCCCATGAGCTCGGGTACCAGGTCGCTGACGACGCCGAACGTGCCCAACGAGGGTCGAACCTCGGCGAGCATCGAGGGCGCCACGCCAAAGAGCGTCATCATCTCTCTCGACCACTCGCGGGTCGCCAAGTCGAGCAACAAGGTGCGCGACGCGTTAGACGGCTCAGTGACAAAGGCCCCGCCCTCGCTACCCCCCGACAGCATCCAGATCAACCAGGTGTCGATCGTGGCGAAGCTCGGCGTGATCGCCCGGTCGGCGAGACCGCGCTCCAGCATCCAGGTCATCTTGGTGGCGGAGAAATACGAATCGAGAACCAGTCCGGTCACTTCGCGTACGCGCGGCCCGTGGCCCTGCGAGGCCAACTCCTGACAGAGCGGGGCCGTTCTGCGGTCCTGCCACACGATGGCGCGCTGAAAGATGTCGCCGCTCTCTCGGTCGAAGCCGACCGTTGTTTCACGTTGATTGGTGAGACCGAGAGCAACCACGTCGTGAGCCTGTCGCTGCGCGTTTGAGGCGACCTCGCGCAACGTGGTAACGGCTAGATCGCAGATCTCTAAGGGGTCGTGTTCGACGTCGCCGGGAGAAGGGAAGTACTGGGTCAACTCTCGATAGCTCTGGTCGACGACCTGGAGATCGGGTCCAAAGGCCACGGTCCGCACCCCGGTCGTCCCGGCGTCGAGGGCGAGGACGAGTTGCACAGGGGTCACGCTAGCGAGGGGGAGGCGTCGATATTGGGTTGTGCGCTGGCGATTGGAGGGTTGTGAAAAAGTCTTCAAAGAAGTAGTTGACATCGTGTAATTACAGTGATGTAATGACACAGCATCTTGCGACGAGTTGTGGTGGCACCACTACATCTTGTGGCTAGTGGGGCCAAGGACGACTAAACTTGATTCCCCTACTCCCGTCGTCGGATGCCACCTAAGTGTCGGTAACGAAAAGGAAAAGAGAGAAAATGGCCATCGCACCTCAGCGACTCGGAATTGGAATTCGTCGCTTTTTTACTACCGAGGACCGTCACCCCTACGACGAGGTGTTGTGGGACCGTCGTGACGCACGTATCTCGAACTTTCGCGACGGCACGGTCGCCTTTGAGCAGCTCGACGTCGAGGTGCCGTCCACCTGGTCGTTCAACGCGACGAATATTCTCGCCCAGAAGTACTTCCGCGGCACCCTCAACACCCCCGAGCGCGAGACCTCGCTCAAGCAAGTAGTCGACCGCATCGCTGACACCATCACCGAGTGGGGGGTCGAGCGCGACTACTTCGTCGACGAGGACGAGTCGGAGACCTTTCGCGCCGAACTCAAGCACCTGCTCATCACCCAAAAGGCCGCCTTTAACTCTCCCGTCTGGTTCAACATTGGCGTAAAGGGCGTTCCCCAGCAGGCGAGTGCCTGCTTTATTTTGGCCGTCGAAGACTCCATGCGCTCGATTCTCAATTGGTACACCGAGGAAGGCATCATCTTTAAGGGGGGCTCGGGTGCCGGAGTGAACCTCTCCAAGATTCGCTCGTCGGCCGAAGCACTCGAAGGAGGCGGCACCGCCAGCGGTCCGGTCTCCTTTATGCGCGGCGCCGACGCGTCGGCCGGCACGATTAAGTCCGGTGGCAAGACGCGTCGGGCCGCGAAGATGGTCATCCTCGACGTCAATCACCCCGACGTGGAGGAGTTCATTTGGTGCAAGGCGCACGAGGAGAAGAAGGCTCGCGCGCTGCGCGACGCCGGCTTCGACATGGACCTCGACGGTCGCGACATCAACTCGATTCAGTACCAGAACGCCAACAACTCGGTGCGCGTCTCGGACGAGTTCATGGACGCCGTTCTCGCCGATGGTGACTGGAACCTGACCGCGCGCCACGGTAACGCCGCGGTTCGAACCGTGAAGGCTCGTGATCTCTGGCGCCAGATGGCGCGCGCCGCGTGGGAGTGCGCCGATCCCGGTCTGCAGTTCGACTCGACCATTAACAAGTGGCACACCTCGTCCAACACTGATCGCATCAACGGCTCCAACCCGTGCTCGGAGTACATGCACATCGACAACTCGGCCTGCAACCTGGCCAGCATTAACTTGATGAAGTTCCTCGACGAGAACGGAGCGTTCGAGGTCGACGCCTTCAAGTCGGCCGTGGAAGTGATGTTCAGCGCGCAGGAAATTCTGGTCGGCGCGGCCGACTACCCGACCGAGAAGATCGGGGAGAACTCGCGTAAGTTTCGCCAACTCGGCCTCGGGTACGCGAATATCGGGGCCTTGCTCATGGCCTCGGGCCTCGCCTACGACTCCGACGCCGGACGAGCCTGGGCGGCGGCGATCACCGCTCTCATGACGGGACACGCCTACGCCACCAGCGCGCGTACCGCCGGACGCATGGGTCCCCACGAGGGATTCGCCGAGAACGCGGAGCCGATGATCAACGTGCTGCGCATGCATCGCGACGCCTCGTACCAGATTGACGAACACCTGGCTCCGGCCCACATCCTCCAGGCCGCCCAGGCCGCCTGGGAAGAAGCGGTCGACCTCGGTACGCGACACGGCGTGCGCAACGCGCAAGCCACCGTGCTCGCCCCGACCGGCACCATCGGACTCTTGATGGACTGTGACACCACCGGTATTGAGCCGGACCTCGGACTCGTGAAGTTTAAGAAGCTAGTCGGCGGTGGCAACATGGCCATTGTCAACCAGACGGTGCCACGCGCGCTACGCGTCCTCGGTTACTCCCGCGACGAAGTCGACGCGATCGTCGCCTACATCGACGAGCACAAGACCATCGTCGGCTCGCCGGCCTTGAAGCCCGAGCACCTGCCGGTCTTCGCCTGCTCCATGGGCGACAACACGATCCACTACTCGGGTCACGTGCGCATGATGGGCGCGGTCCAACCCTTCATCTCGGGCGCTATTTCCAAGACGGTCAACATGCCCGAAGACGCGACGATCGAAGACGTGGAGAACCTCCACCTCGACGCCTGGCGCCTCGGCATCAAGGCCGTCGCGATTTATCGCGACAACTGCAAAGTGGGACAGCCCCTGTCGACGGCCACCAAGGGTGGGGTGGGTCAAAGCGCACCCGACGCGGTAGAGGACGTGGACGCGGCCGAAGTGATTGAGCTCTACTCGCGGATCGACAAACTAGAAAAGGCGCTCGAGCACGCGCGTGACGAGGGGGCCCACGTGGTGGTCGGGGCGGTGCGCGAGCGCCTGCCCCGTCGACGTCGTTCGACGACGTTCGCCTTTCGCGTGGCGGACTGCGAAGGGTACGTCACGGTCGGTGAGTACGAAGACGGCCGACCCGGCGAAGCGTTCATCAAGGTCGCCAAGCAGGGTTCCACCCTGGCCGGCATCATGGACGCCTTCTCCATCTCGATCAGTTTGGGCCTGCAGCACGGGGTGCCTCTGGCCACGTACGTGAGGAAGTACGCGAACATGAAGTTCGAGCCGTCCGGGATGACCGATGACGCCGAGCTTCGTATCGCCACCTCGCTGGTCGACTACATCTTCCGACGCCTGGCGCTCGAGTACTTAAGCCCGACCGAGCGTGAGGAGCTCGGCGTACTCTCGACGAGTGAGCGCATTCAACCGACCTTCCCGGAGATCGACGAGCAGTCGACGCCGACGATCAACCTGCCGGTGCAACAGTCGCTGATGGAGACCTCGGACCGGCCCGCGACGAACGAGACCTCCCGGCTGGTGAGTCGTTCGCCGCAGCGCGACGCGCCTATGTGTTACCAGTGCGGTAACTCAATGCAGCGGGCCGGCTCGTGCTACGTCTGTTCGAGCTGTGGTGCGACGAGCGGTTGCTCGTAATCTCACGTTGCACTCGAACTTCAGTGGGAATTTCACGCGAACTTCAGTCCGATTTCATTGCAGTTCAGTGGAAGAAGAATCGACCGCTGTCGAAAGGAGGCGAATTTCAATGGCTAAGAACACTGGACGGGAACACCGCGAAGGCGAAGTTCGTGACCGCAGTCAGGTCTACAACCCCGTGACTAAGACCTGGACGAAGCGCGACGGCGAAACGGGCGAGTTCATGGGCGGAAAAGAAGACGGAGACTCGTACAAGGGAGTTCGCAAGGAACACTGAGATTCAACGACGAAGGCACGCGATCCCCAGATCGTCGCTTCGCCGAGGGCTGCCGTTGATCAAGGGTCTCAAAGTTCGTGGGAGCGAAACATCTCCCACGCCTTAGTGGCTTCAGCCTTGGTGAGCTGTCGGGCTAGTTCCTCTGGATATCCAGCGATGTTGACCAGGTCAGCAATTTGCCATACTTCGGCTGGTGTGTGGTCGGGTTCGTCAAGAGGATGTCCAACGGTTTTCTTGCGCTTCCTCTTCGCAGCTAAGAGATCGACAACCTCTGTAAGAGTCTTGATCTGTTCATTCCAAGGAAGCGAGTCGAGACGTCTCCGCATCCCCTCGTAGAGCTCACTGTCCCTTCGTGCCCCTACGGCCCAGATCTCACCAATGTCAATGATTGTGGCCCCAGAGTCTTCTGAAGTTACTCGCCACACAACACGCCAGTCCCGGTTGCTAATCGTCAACTTCCGGAATCCGCTGAGCACGCCGCCGAGAGGTGCTCCGGCTTCTGGATTGCTCTCTATGACGAGAAATTTCTTCATCGCCCATTCGAGTGCGGGACGATTTTTCTTCTGCAACTGCATCAGATCGTCAAGGGCGTCGTCCGTGAATCTGAGTTCAGTACGACTCGCCTGTGGATGCCGTCCGCCCCTCCTTTGGGGAGATTCGTTGTTCTTCTTAGGAGGCTCGCGTCGCTTTGGATTCACTCTCGGCCAGCAGCGAGATCCTCGTCCAATTCTTGCCGCAACGTCTCCCGATCAAATCCAAAGCGAGAGAAGACGTCATCGAGTGAGGTTCGGTGCCCATTATCTGTCACCAATCTGACCATTACAAGTGAAAGGTCTCGAAGATCGCGCTCCGCCTCCTGGTACTCAAGGAGCCTGTCCGCTCCAATGACTGCAGCGACGGGCGTGTGGTGTCGCTCAACCACAAACGACGAGCCAAGTTCAGCGGCCCGAGCAAGGCTCGAAACGCCTCGTTTGCCTGCGTCGGTGATGGAGATCTGAACAGGTTTGTTGCGGATTGTCATATCCATAACTATACAGATTTCTGTGCAGAAATCGCTCACCTTCCATTTTGGCATAGAAATCACGGGCGTTCGGTCTCTGCCGACTCCGTGTCGTTCTCGCTGCCGGACTTGACCAAGGACTTGCCATCTGCTCAAAATCAGCGAAGTTCAGGACCACCGTAGAGGTCCGTTAATGGAACGAGTCTCAGTTTCATCGACTTCCTCTCGGGATCCTCCCTGCGAGATCCACGTGAACAGCGAGCTCGCCGCGCTGACGTGACAACGTCGAGTCAGTGTTGGTTGTAGCGAACTTGGCAGGACGTGCCGTTAGCCAGCGTGATGGTGAAGGTAAAGACGCCGTTGCGCGAGTGCGCCTTGACACTCACGCGGACGACTAAGACGCGTCCGGTATCGCGCACAACCAGTGCGGTCGTTCCGGCGTGGCTGGTGACGCGAGGGCGACCGGAAAAGCCGCTCCCGTCAATGCTCAACGTGACCGTGCGTCCGGCCACAGCGTGGCCGTGCACCACGCTCGCGCTAGGACCGCTGGGCACCGTCGTGGTGGTGGTGCTCGTCGGCGGTGGAGCAACGACGGGTGCGGTCACCGTCAAGGTGAAGGCGAAGGTGCCCACGTCACCGTTCGGGTCGCTGGTCGTGCCCGCGGCCTTGTAGGTCCCCTTCGTCAGAGTGGACAGTGCCGTCACGACACCGGTTGAACTCACCACGACGTTCGGGGAGCCCGAGGTTTGGACGTACGACACGGTGCCCAAGTTGGCGCCCACGCTCATTTGATCCGAGAAGGAGGAGAGAGAACTGGCGGCGACCGTACCGGCGGTGGGGGTGCGCTGAACGAGTTTGCCGACCGTGAGAGTAAACGCGTACGAACCGGCGTCGCCGCCCGGGTCGTTCATCGAGCCCGTGGCGCTGTAGGTGCCCGCGGCGAGGGGTCCGCTGGTCGTGACCAGACCACTGGCACTGACGTTGAGACTCGGAGGGCCGGTGACGGGAACGAAGGTGACGGTGCCGGTATTGCCGGTGACGACCAGTTGATCGCTGAAGCTGGCCGAGCCGCTCGCTTTGACGTTCGCCGCGAGGGGCGAGTCCTGGAGGAGGACGCCGACTTCGAGCGTGAGGCTGAACGTGCCGACGTCGCCGTGCGGGTCGCTGGTGGTTCCACTCGCCACGTACGTGCCGTCGGGCAGCGCGCCGCTGGTCGTGACCAGACCGGTGGCGCTCACCGCGAGATTCGGTGAACCACTGGTCTGTACGTAGGAGACGGCGCCGTTGTTGTTGGTGGTCACGAGTTGGTCGCTGAAGGTGGCCGAGTTGGCCGCGGTGACTGAGGTGGTGAGCGGGGTATTCAACAAGCCGCAGTTGTAGTCGCCGTCATAACTGCCGTTCCCGTACTGGATCAGGGCTACGCGGCCCGAGGTGAAGGAGGCGGTGGTGCATCCCGCTTGGGCCGCGGCCACCGAACCGAAGCCGGGGATCCACGCGGGCACCGAAGGGAAGTTCGCGCTGGAGGCGTCGGTAATGGCGCGCCACTGCTGTGAGGTCGAGTAGACCCCGACCTTGGTAACCCCGGCGTTTTTGAGGGAGGCGATCTCGCCTTCGATCATGGACTTGTCGTTGGCGTAGGCGGCCGCCGTGGGACCGTAGTAGTTGGACTTCACTTCCCAGGCGTTGCCGGTCTCTACGTCGAGCCACCAGGGCGAGGTGATGGCTGACTGGTTGGGAGCCGTGGCGCCGTCGGCGGACTCGGCACTGAGAGCGGCCGAAAAGGAGTACCGCGCCGCGTTCCAGCCGTAGTCGTAGGAACAGGCCAGGGAGTTCGCGCCGGTGCACACCTCGGGAGTCTGCTGAGACGTGGGCCACTGACCGCCGTTGGGGCCGCCGTTAGCGGTGTTGACATAAAAGGCCGGCTGTTGGTTGACCGCACCTTTGGCCCAACTCAACTCACTGGCCAGACATTTATTCGTGGTGAAGGGTTTTCCGCCGTTGACGCCCACCACGCCGAAGCCGGGAGCTGAAGGGTAGGCGTAGCCGCACTGGGGAAAACTGATGTCGTACCCGGTGGACGTGGGCGAGAGGGTGGTCGCCTGGGCGGAGACCGTGACAGCCCCCGCGCCAAAGACGAGAGCGATCGCCACGAACGCCGCGGAGGACTTCTTGAGGGGGAAAATCACGTCTTCTCATCCTACGAGTGCCCCCGTCGAGGTTCAGGGCGGCCTCTTACAAAGGCCTGTGAGTACGACGCGGGGCGAACGACATCGACGGCGGAAACGATGCGGAGGCTTTCCTCTCACATCGGCGAGATCGAACCCCGCCGACTCCGCGAGTCTCATCGTACGCCGCCTGAGAATCGATTGAGCGCAGAATCAATACGTGTGATATAGATACGTCGGAAATCTATGGAGGGAGACGCCGCGGGGATCGCGTTGATCGCACGGTAACGGCGTCGTCGAATTACCAACTATCGAATAGGGGAGTCATGGCTGCATTTGATTGGAAGAAGTTGTCAACCACTGATCGAGTGATCGCCATCACCGCACTCATCGCGCTGATTTCGCTCTTTTTGCCGTGGTACAGCTGGAGTGGCGGCGGTTACAGCGCGTCCGCCGGTGGTTTCAGCACCGGATACGGTTGGCTCGGCGCCCTGCTCGTGGTGGCAGCGGGGGTGTACGTTGTCCTGCTCCGTTCGGGATCCAATATGCCCAAGACCTCCTACGGTCCCGGCGTCTTGGTGCTGGGCGCTTCTCTGATTGGCACCGTCATCGTGGTAATTCGATGGATCACGTTGCCGCGCGGCAACTACGGCGTGGGTAACGTGGGCTTTCATTACGGACCCGGCTTCGGGCTGATCCTCGCGCTCATCGCGTCCGTCGTGCAGGCGGTCTTCGCGGTACGTATGTTCCGTAGTTCCGGCGAGGCGCTGCCCTGGGCCAAGTAGCGAGAGCTACCCGCGGCTACTGCGATGCGCCAAAGAGAGATTTGATCTTGGCGTGCACCTGAGCGAGGGGCGCCCAAGGTCGACAGCTCGGCCAAGCCGTGTTGCGTGACCCGAGCGAGGGGAAATCCACCCAGTTGAAACATGATGCGCGAGTAGGGCGCTGCCGTCACACTGGTTGAGCAGTTCACCCGGGCCGGGATCATCAGACCATCGGGACAGAACATCTTGCTGGTGTCACTCACGGGGCAGCGAGTTAATGAGCCCCCGGCGCAATGACTGCGGGATTGGTCACGCCCGTGGTGACACTTCTCGCGCGGAGCCGAGGAGTCAAAGGTGATCACCATTGCTCCGGGGTGGATGAAATCGCGCGGAGGTTTGGTGGCGGCCGAGGCTAGTGACGAAGCGCTGGATGAGAAGGAGGCCGAGGGCTAACGCCACTGAGGCGCGAGCCGGACGAGAAGTCGTCACGGTTCTCCTTTCTCTCTCTCGAGTCTCTGTCGCGCACGGGTAACTAAGTTGGCGTCGCTGGTTGCGCAGCTAGAGGTGAATCGCCTTCTCGTCGGCGATGGTAGGTGGATTCAAGCCGCCCGCGACGCGTGAGCGGAGGACCAAATTCGAACCGCAACGAAAGAGGACACGGGTGACTCGAGACGCAGATGGGTATAGATCTGGCCGGTGCGCTTAGGGGCCTTCTCGCGCCGCGCGGTGAGCTATAAAGGCGGCGACAAGGACGCGAAGGGCCCATCAGCGAAAGAGCTACGAGACCTCTTCAACGTCGCCGTCGCAGTTTCAGGAGGTCACCGGGCTACTTCGCACTCTTTGTGCGGTCGATCACATGTCATCGAAAATGTCATAGAGGTGGGGAGTTAGAGTTGGGGTGTTGGCGCTTCGCGCTAACGGAGAGGTATCAGCAGGTGAGCACCCGATTGGCCAAGAGCCGAGTTGACCTCCTCGAAGAGATCACGCCCGACGTAGAACGTCTGTACAACCGCCACATGGCTGCGCCTCGCTTGTGGTATCCCCACGAGCAGATCAACTGGGGCGAGGGCCAAGATTTTGCGGGTCACCCTTGGGCCCCCGAGCAGTACCCGGTGGGGGACGGCGTGCGCAGCTCGATTTACGTCAATCTCTTGACTGAGGACAATCTGCCCTACTACACGGATGCGATCTTGGAGCACTCTCCGAGGGGTCACCCCATTCGCGAGTGGACCTGTCAGTGGACGATGGAGGAAAACCGCCACGCCATGGTCATGCGCGACTGGGTGCACATCAGTCGCTGCATCGACCCCACCATGCTCGAAGACGGGCGACGGGTGCAAATGCAAAAGGGCGAGGTCCCTCACCCGACCACCTTCGCGGAGCTTATCGCCTACGTCTCATTTCAAGAGCGCGCCACCCAGATCGCCCATCGCAACACCGGTGCGAAGCTTCCCAAAGACGACAAGATCGGTCGCAACATTCTCGGTCTGGTGGCCGGCGATGAGACCAAGCACTACCTCTTCTACCGCGATCTTACGCTGGCCGCCTTCGCGATCGATCCCTCGGCCATGATGATCGCAGTCTCTAAACAGGTGAGCACCTTCGCCATGCCCGGCACCGGCATTCCCAGTTTCACGCGCCACGCCGTGCGCATCGCCAAAGAGGGAATCTACGGTCTTGGTCAGTACCTGGGTGACGTGTTGACGCCGGTGTTGAACCTGTGGGACGTGGAGCACCTAAAAGATCTGACCAAAGAGGCCGAGATGGCCCGGATTGATCTGGTGAACGTGAAGGCCAAGATCACCGAATCGGTGGAGCGCATGACGCACAAGGCGTCACAGCTGAAATCATCCATCGGGGCCGCGCGCTAACTCACTCCTTCGTATTCGCCACCCGGCGAATGTAGTCCTCGAAGGCCTTTTGCTGCTCTTGCGTCTGGCGAATATCGCGCAAGTGCATGGAGCCGCCGCGAATCACCACGTACAGCAGGGTTCCGAGGAGCGGCAGTACAAAGATGAAGATGAGCCACAGGGCCTTGGCCGGACCACTCAAGTCGTGGCTGCGAAAGATATCCACCACCACGTGAAAAACCAAGATGATCCAGAAGATCAACAAGATGAAATAGAGCGTCGAGATGAAGACGTCCGCTAAGGGATAGGTCGATCCAAGCACGGTAGTCCTTTCGTAGATTATTAGACGAAGTGTAGGTTCCTCGACGGACCCGGGCCCGGCCGGCGTGCGCGATAGGCCCGCCGTCATCTGGCATTCTGGAAGAGTCGAGCTCGACGCCACAACCACGACGACCCGGGGGTAGGTAGTGCTCAATTACGAAGACGCGATCGCTCAGCTAGGGGCGCCGGGTCAGCCCTTCGAGGTCATTGAAGTCGAACGCGCTGGCGTGACCAACCGCGTCTTTAAAAACGCCCCCGCCACCCTGCGCCAGTTCTTCGACTTGGCTCGCGGTAACGAGAAGACCTTTCTTGTCTACGAGGACGAGGAGTGGACTTTCGCTCAGGTCATGAGTGAGGTCGACGCGCTCAGCCACGCCCTGGTGCATCACTACGGACTGAAGAAGGGAGATCGCGTCGGGATCGCCATGCGCAACTACCCCGAGTGGGTCATCTCCTTCGCCGCCATTATCTCGGTGGGAATGGTCTCGGTGTCGCTCAACGCCTGGTGGACCGAGGACGAGTTGGACTACGCCATCAGAGACTCCGGACTGGTGCTCCTCATTGGCGACAGCGAGCGAATCCTTCGCTCGGCGAGACCGTGCGAGCGTGTGGGGGCCCGCCTGCTCGGCGTTCGACTAGGTGACACCACGTCCTACGCCAAAGAAGTGGAGCGGTGGAGCGACGTGGTGGTGCGCGGCGTGGCGATGCCCGAAGCGGACGTGGACGCCGACACTGACGCGACCATTCTCTACACCTCCGGCACCACCGGTATCCCCAAGGGTGCCGTCTCGACCAATGGAGCGATCACCCAAGCGATCTTGGCCTTCTCCTCGTCCGTCGCGCTCCAGAGCGTACGAGAGGGCGGCGACGCGTTGGGCGGCGCCGGGCCGAACCCCTGTCTCATCTTGATCGTGCCGCTTTTTCACGTCACGGGGTGCGTGCCGGTCATGCTGTCGTGCTTCTCCTGGCACTTCAAACTGGTGATGATGTACAAATGGGATCCCGAACGCGCCCTCCAGCTCATCGAACGCCACCGCGTCAGCGCCTTCGTGGGCGTGCCCACACAGTCGTGGGACCTCATTGAGTCACCGAACTTTTCTAAATACGACACCTCCTCGCTGACTACCGTCGGCGGTGGTGGCGCCCCGGCGCCGTCCACCTTGGTGGGGCGCGTCGAGCGCGCCTTTGCCAACGGTCGAGCGACGCTCGCCTTCGGCATGACCGAGACCAACGCGTACGGACCCGGCCTGAGCGGTGATGACTACGTCACCCACCCCAGCGCGACCGGACAGGTGCCCACCATTGTGATGGACGTGGAGATTCGCGATGAGTCGATGCGACCGTTGCCTCGGGGCAAGAGCGGCGAGATCTGGTTGAAGTCGCCGACCACGGTGCGCGGGTACTGGCAGCGCCCGAAGGAGACCGCCGCAGCCCTGGTCGAGGGCTGGCTGCGCACGGGCGACCTCGGACACGTCAGCGAGGAGGGCTTTCTCTACGTAGAGGACCGCGCCAAGGACATGATCCTTCGCGGTGGCGAGAACGTCTACTCGGCGCAGGTCGAGTCGGCCATCTACGAACACCCGGCCGTCTACGAAGCGGCGGTCTTCGCTCTGCCTAACGAGCGTCTCGGCGAGGAGGTGGCGGCGGCCGTGATGCTTCGTCCGGGCATGAGCCTCACCACGGAGGAGTTGCGATCGTTTCTCGCCACGCGACTGGCCGCCTACATGATTCCCTCACGAGTTGCCTTTACCAGTGATCCTCTCCCGCGCAACCCCGCGGGAAAATACCTCAAGCGCGAGATGCCCGCGCGTTACTTCTCTAACGCGACCTGAATCGCCTGGGCCGCGTACTCGGCGACGTTGACCTCGCTTAATTGGTCCACCGCAAACCACTGCGCCGCGTCGGTCGTGCCCACCGCTTCATCGCGTAAGTTCCCGCCATTGAGCGAGACCGTGTAGAGCACCCGCACGGTGTGGATGCGATCCCCGTTCGGCCGTCGGCGCACGTCGCTGACCACGTCCAACAACACGGGGTCTTTAATCGAGAGGCCAGTCTCTTCGCGAAACTCCCGCAGCAGTGTGTCTTCGGGGGACTCGGCGAAGTCAATCCCACCCCCCGGTAACCACCACAGCGGGGGGTTGATGAGAGGACTGCTGGATCGAACGAGCAGGACACTGCCCTCGCGAATGAGGATGCCGTAGGCCCTGACGCTCGTGTGCTGCTTGCTCATCGGCGACTGCCGTCCTCTCTCGAGCTACTGGTTCGTCGGGAGACGCGGACCCAGGAGGAACGTCGAACGACACCCCTCGCTGCAGAAATAGTAGGTCACCTCGTGGGGACCTAGCGCGCTCGGGGCGTCGCTCGGATTCACCACCATGGCGCACACGGGGTCCAGGGCCTCGCCCGCGTGATCGGCGTACTGGGCGGGGTGGTGGTGCGACAGTGCCCCTCGTCGCTCGAAGCGGCCTTGACATCCTGGCGAGCAGAAGTAGTAAGTGACGCCGTCGCGTTGGCTGGTCGCCGTCGCCGACGTCGTTTCGACGGCCATAGCGCAGACTGGGTCGATCGCAACCAGCGAGGACGCGCTCGGACGTCGAGCGAGCCACCACAACGCCAGAAGGACGACGGTGGCGAGCGCATTGAGTACCAACGTGGAGCCCAGAGGGAACTGACCGTCGAGGACGCGCACGTGGTGACTCGCGGGCGCTAGACCGACGGCCCGAAACAGGCCGTCGATGAGAAGACCGGCGCTAGCCATGGTGAACCACAGCAGCACGAAGAGTCGCCACGTCGAGCTGGTGCCGTAGTAGCGGCGATAGATCGCCAGAAGAGGCAGGGTGATGAGGTCGGCGAAGATAAAAGCGATCACGCCTCCAAAAGCCACCC
This sequence comes from Acidimicrobiaceae bacterium, assembly GCA_025463285.1. Lineage (GTDB taxonomy): Bacteria > Actinomycetota > Acidimicrobiia > Acidimicrobiales > RAAP-2 > RAAP-2. The sequence goes on from JAOBWI010000057.1 coordinate 21,508, forward strand.
CGTGGGCCCACAGCGCCGCGGCCAGGGGAATATTCCCGACCGAACAGACGAAAGAGACGACCGCCAGCAACGGCGCCACCGCCACGTTTTCCACGACCGTCGCGCCGCCGTGGCCACTCCAAAAGAGAGAGTGCCACCACGACGCGGGCACGTGCACCGCAAGAAAGCCGGCCACGAGAAAGCCGGCCAGCAGTTCCTTGCGCAACATGGTGAGATCTCCGATGCTGTAGCGCGCGGCCGAGCCGACGTGGTCTCGGTCCAGTCGCTGGCGCCAGGTGGACGCCGAGGGATTCTCGCGCGGCGGGGCGTCAGCGAGCACGCGTGTCCGTAATCGCGCTTGTCGAAGGGAGTTGAACATGACCTTGGTGGTGAGGGCGAGGAGGACGACCATTATGAGGCCGCCCGCGAGTTGAGCGAGTACGAAGCGCCACCCCAGCAAGAGGTACAACACGACGCCCAGTTCGATCACCAGATTGGTGGAGGCCACCATGAAGATCAAGGCGTTGCTCCACGACGACCCGCGCGCGAAGAGGGCTCGCGACACGGCGCTGGCCGCGTAGCTGCACGACGACGAGACGACCCCGAGCAGGGACGCGCGAGCCACCGACGACGGCGTGGTGGCGCCGAGCGACGCTCGCAGCGAGTCGCGGGGTAAGAGGCTTTGGATCAGTCCCGAGAGAGTGAAGCCGAGCACCAATGGCCACCAGGTCATCCAGACCATGGCCAGCGCTTCTTTGCAGCCGAGGGCTAGCCAGTGAAGGACGGCGGGGGTAGCGCCGAACATCTCTTAACGGGTTCGCGGAAACCCGAGGTCGATCTGTGACTCCGAGGGCTGGGGCCAGCGGGTCGTGACCACTTTGGCGCGCGTGTAGAAGTTGAATCCCTCGGGACCATAGATATGGGCGTCTCCAAAGAGCGAGTCCTTCCATCCCCCAAAGGAGTAGGCGGAGATCGGCACGGGGATCGGCACGTTCACGCCGATCATGCCGACGTGGACATCGCGTGAGAAGAGCCGGGCCGCGTTGCCGTCGCGGGTGAAGATGGCGACGCCGTTGCCGTACGGGTTGGCGTTCACGAGATCGATCGCGTCGTTGAAGGTGGCCACCCGGGCCAGGCCCAAGACGGGGCCAAAGATCTCGTCGTCGTAGGCCTTGGTTCCCGGCCGCACGCCATCGAGAAGACTCGGTCCGACGTAGAAACCGCTTCCCAGTTCGAGGGTGGTCCCGTCGCGCACCACCTCGATGCCGTCGTCGGGCGCGCTCGACACGTAGCTGGCCACGCGGTCGCGATGTTCCTTGGTGATGAGCGGCCCGAAGTCGCTCGACGGATCGTCACCGGGACCCACCTTCAATTTGTCGAGTCGTTCGACGATCTTCTCAATGAGAGGAGCCGCCACGTCGCCCACCGCGACCACCACGCTGATCGCCATGCATCGTTCGCCGGCCGATCCATATCCCGCGTTGATGGCCGCGTCGGCGGCGATGTCCAGGTCGGCGTCCGCTAACACCACCATGTGGTTTTTCGCACCACCCAACGCTTGGACGCGCTTGTGGTGCTTGCTGGCGCTCTCGTGGACCGCTCGGGCCACCGGCGTGGAACCAACGAAGCTGACGGCGTCGACCCCGGGGTGTTCGATGAGGGCCCTGACGGTGGTGGCATCGCCCTGCAGCACGTTCACGACCCCGTCAGGCAGCCCGGCCTCTTGAAAGAGTTCGGCCAGTCGCACCGAGACCGACGGGTCGCGCTCGGAAGGTTTCAAGATGACGACGTTGCCGCTCGCCACGGCGTTGGCGCACATCCACAGCGGCACCATGATCGGAAAGTTAAAGGGCGTGACCGCCACCACTACGCCGACGGGCTCGCGAGTTGAGTGCACGTCGACGCCGTCAGCCACCTGACTAGAAAAGCCGCCCTTTAAGTGTTCGATCAACCCGCAGGCGTACTCGACGTTCTCCAGTCCTCGGGCGATCTCCCCGCGCGCGTCGGCCATCGTCTTGCCGTGTTCGGCGCTGATGATGGCCGCGAGCTCCTCGGTGTGCTCAACCAGGAGCTGTCGCAGGGTGAAGAGAATGTTCGTGCGTCGTGAGAGCGACGATAACGACCACTCCCTCGCGGCATTACGTGCACCGTCGACCACTTCATTGACGAAGTCCCCGTCGGGAACGGGCACCGTCGCGGCGACCTCGCCGGTGGCGGGATTAAAGACTTTCGAGTGACCGGGGGCGTCGACCCGCGCACCCTTGATGAAGTGGGGAACCGTTCTCATATGGACCTCTTCCGCACCGCCAATCTACTGGTGACGCCCCGTTCGCCCGTTAATGTTTACTCATGAGCTCAGCCGAAGAAGGTCGCGTACTTCGCTCGGCGGCCTCGGTGGAACCGGCCGGTCCGGATGTCTTTTCCGCTCATCTCTCGCCCTTTTTCACGGTGATGGGACACCCCCACGGGGGATACCTCCAGTGCGTGATTGCCAGTGCGGCCTTGGCCGGAGCCAGCGAACAGGGCTCGACGCACCTGCACGCCACTGCGGTGAGCACCAACTTCGTGAACGCTCCCGAGGTCGGGGCGGCGCAGCTGCGCGTCGAGGTACGTCGCGTGGGGCGCGGCGTGTCCTTTGTCTACGTCGCCCTTTCGCAAAAGGGCGAACTGGCCACTGAGTCCTTGGTGACGTTGGGCTCACTTCGTGACGAGTCGGCCGTGCGCTATCAGTACACGCGGCCCTTCGATATCCCGCCACTCGAGAAGTGCCGGCCCTTGGTTGGCGACGAGATCGGTATCTCGAGCGTGATGGAACTTCGGCTCGATCCGGCGGTCACGGGTTTTTGGGACGGTCAGTTGTCCAGTACCGCTGAAGTACGCGGGTGGTTGCGTCTTGAAGGAGAGGACTCGTGGGACGCCCAGAGTCTGCTCTTCGCCGGCGACGCCTTGCCTCCGGCCACGTTGCCTCTGGGGTCGTCGGGTTGGGTGCCCACTGTGCAGCTCACGTCGTACGTGCGACGCGTGCCCAAAAGCGAGTGGCTGCGGGGTCGCCAGCTGGCCGTGGTGATCGCCGACGGACTGGTCGATCAACGCTGCGAGCTCTTTGACGAGACCGGACAGATGGTGGCGTCGTCCACGCAGCTCGCTTTGGTGCGCCTACCGGGTGGCAACTAAGACGTGTCGGTTGGTCCGCGGACCAACGGTGATGGTTCGCTGACGATTCAGCCCCGCCTCAGCATCCCGGCGGAGGAGATTGAGCTGCGCGTCACCACCTCGGGCGGACCCGGGGGACAGCACGCCAATCGATCGCTCACCCGAGTGGTCGCGACGTTTCGCGTGGCCACCTCGAACGTTTTGAGTGACGAACAGAAGCGCCGCGTCGAAGAGGCCTTCGGATCGGTCGTTCGTTCCAGCGCGAGTCGCTTTCGATCCCAGCGCCAGAATCGCTTCGCCGCGCTCGAGCAACTCGCGGAGAAGTTGGCCACGTCGTTAGCCCCCCGGACGCCGCGTCGCGCCACCCAGCCCACCAAAGGAGCCCAGGTGCGCCGGGTCGACCAGAAGAAGGCGCGGGGTCGACTAAAGGAACAACGCCGCCGACCGGCCGAGGATTAGTGCGACTTTTCGATTTGGCGAGTGATCGCCTCGAGCGCGTTGTGCATGAGGGCGTCGCGCGAGGGGTCGTCATCTTCGTGGGGACCGCGGATCGGTGTGAGCGAGGCGTAGCCCGCGCCGAGTAGCGCGCCGTCCTCGTCGGCGTCTTCGTCGCTGACGTCGCCCAGTTCCGGTGTGGCCGCGCCGAGACGCAGGGGAAGCTCGCCCTCGTCGCTGAGTGCCTCACCGCCGGCGCGGGGTCCCGCGGCTTTGATGATGGCGGCCATGGAGATGCGACCACGCTTCACGCCTTTTAGCTCACTCATGGGAAGGTTGGGGACGTTGAGGTTTAACAGAGTGCGCGACGGAGCTTGGAAGAGTTCGTCGAGGACTTCAATGGTGACCGCGGCGGCCGTGTCGTAGTGCACGTCGTCGCCCCACTGCACCGACACGGCGAGTCCCGAGAGCCCGAGCTGCGCGCCGGTGAGGACGGCGCCTACGGTGCCGGAGTGTAGAACGCTGCGCCCCACATTGGCGCCGGCGTTAATGCCCGAGACGATGACGTCGGGCTCAAAGTCGAAACTTCCGAGCGCCCCCAAGATGGCGCAGAGGGCCGGCGGCGCTTCGATCCCGTACGTGGCAATGGACTCCGCCCCCGCGATGTGAAAGCGGCGGTACTTCACGGTGGGACGCCCGAAGACGTCGCCCACCGCCGAGGACATACCGGAGTAGTTCTTGTTCGGCGCCACGATGAGCGCGGCGCGCTCGTCGCCTCGCGGTGTTTCTTCAATCCAACGCGCAACGCTACGCGCGAGAATGGCCATTCCCGGTGCGAGCACGCCGTCGTCGTTGGTGAGCAGTAATTTCATACCTCGACCCTAATTGTCGTAAGTTAACCTCCAGTGAAAAGAACGAAAACCACCTAATGCTGCCCACCGGTGAGCAGTTCGCCATCGCCCACGGCGACCAACGCGCAGTAGTGACCGAGGTAGGAGCGACGCTTCGCACCTACGTGAAGGGCGGCCTGAGTGTCATCGAGGGATTCGCGGGCGAAGAGGTGCCCTCGCACGCACGGGGCCAGGTGCTCTACCCCTGGCCCAACCGCATGGGTGACGGCGAGTGGTCCTTTTCGGGGCGAGTAGCTCGACCCACCATCGACGACGTGGCGCACGCCACCGCCATTCACGGACTCGTGCGCTGGCGCCCCTTTCGCGTGGAGTCGGTCAATCAGAATCGCTGTGTCCTCTCGCTCTTGTTACACCCCACCCCCGAGTATCCCTTTCTGAGTGAGATCAGCGTGGCCTATCACCTGGGGTCTCTGGGCTTGACCGTGACCACCACGGTGACGAACCGCGACGGCGTACCGATTCCCTTTGGCGTGGGTTTCCACCCGTACCTCGCCGTGACGACCCCGACGATTGAAGGATCGATGCTCGAACTTGCGGCCAAGTCCTACATCGCCGTCGATGATCGCCAGTTACCCACGGGGGAGATCCTCCCGTTGGGCGGCCATCTGATGGACTTTTCCAAGCGCAAGTCCTTGAGCGGCCACGAACTCGACGTGACCTACACCGATCTCGTGCGCGACGACGCCGGTCTGGCGGTCGCCACGCTGGAGGACGCCAACGGCGGTGAGATCGACCTGAGCGTCGATCGCAACTTTGCCTACTTTCAGGTCTACACGGGGGACGGCTTGGAAAAGGGACGTCGACGAACCTCGGTAGCCATCGAACCGATGACGTGTCCGCCTGACGCGCTTCGTAGCGGCAAGGACGTGGTGGTCTTAGAGCCGGGCCAACATTGGGCCGGATCATGGCGCCTGAGACGACGGTGAGTTCGTCTCCGCGCCGTTCTTCTCACCGGTCAGATCGCGGTCGTTGACGGAGGACTGAGCCTGGCGGCCTGGCGCGCCGCCGGCACGGCCAGGCGCATGAGGGTACTCACCAGCCGGGTGCCCGGGCGAATCACCAGTCGATCGTAGAGGCGAGAGGTGCGTACCCCGAGAAGATCGGCCGCCCACGGTGGCAGGAGCGACCACGAACTTCTGACCAAGAGTCGGTGAACGAAGCGCTGCGTCCGTCGAGCGACAACGCGATGCGCCACGAAGTCGCGAGCCTCCTCGCCATCGAGACTCAGCCGAAGCTCGGGGCGAAAACTCACCAGCGCGGCGGTGAGTTCGGCCAGGTTGTGAGGCGGGTCGAGGACTCCCAGGTCGTGGGCCAGGGGAACCATCTCCTCGACGTAACGATCGGCCTGGTCGTCACTGAGTCGCACGGCACCGAAGCGTCGGTGGGCGACCAGGAACATGTAGATCTCCGCGCAGTGCACCCACAAGAGGAGATGGGGATCGTTCGCGTCGTAGGGCTGGCCGTCGTCGGCCACGCCGTGCACGAAGTGATGAACACCGAGTACGCGGTCGATGGCTTCGTGCGCTGAGGCCTTCGATCCGTACGTGGTGGCGCCGATAAAGTTGGCCGTCTGCAGGAGGCGACCGAGGGGATCGTCTTGATAGCGAGAGTGTTGCGCCACGCCGGCCATGGCGTGGGGGTGGAGCATCTGAAAAAACAGAGAACCGAGACCACCGACCAGCATCGAGGGTAAGTCACCGTGCACGACGCGCGCCACGCCGTACACGTCGCTGTACGCCTCGCGCGGATCGTTGCAGCGCGGGGGCGGCGTGGTGTTGAGTCCCGCGGCGGCGCGGATACGTGCGTTGGCCCGTCCTCGCAGGTGCGCCAAGTATTGGTGACAGCGCGTCAAGACCGAAGGCTCTTTCACTCGGTTGAACCTTAGATCGCTCCGCTTTCAATTCAATCGGTCGTCTGCGACACTGGAGAGATGTCGCGTGCCCCTCTGCTTCGCCTCTCGTCGACGGAGAGCGACGTCGAGAGCGAAGTGGCGGTCATTACCGAGCGACCGTGGAACGTCATAGTGTGGAACGACCCGGTGACCCCGATGACCGTGGTGGTCGTCGTCTTTCGTCGGATCTTTGGCTACTCCAACAACAAGTGCACGCACCTGATGTTGACGGTGCACCACGAAGGCCGCGCCGTCGTGTGGTCCGGCAAGCGTGAGCGGGCCGAGTCGTACTGCGTGAAACTCCAGGTCGCCGGGCTGCACTCCTCGGTTGAGCAGGACGCCTAAGTGTCGGCCAAACTCTTCGTGCGACGACGAGACGGACGCATCGAAGTTCGACTCAACGACGCCGGACGGGAGGTTCTTCACGATACCTTTGGGCGCGTCGTGGCGGCCGAACGTGATCTCGAGCACGAGTGGCACCTGTCCCTCAACTCGCCGATTAATCCCAGCAACGACGACGACGATCCGCTCTCCACTCTGGCCCGTCAAAACGAGATCGCCACCAACGCGGAACTGGCCGTCATGACGCTCAACGAACAGTTCCTCAACGACGCCGAAGCGTGGGCCTGGCTCAGTACTCTCCAGATTGCGTTGCGCTCCACGGCGGTGGCGAACGGCATTCTCAGTGACGAGAAACTCGAATCGGCGCCGCCAGAACTATTGGAGGAGATCCGGACCATTCAGCAGTTCCTCTTCGACCTCGCGGCCTGCTTCTAGCTGCCTCGATCCACCGTCGTTGCTGAGGGTAGGGGAGGGTTGATCTCCCCTAGGCTGAAGGTCATGCCCTCGCTGCAACGCACCTCTTTCTATCTGTCCGCCCTCGTGTTGACGGGCGCTTCTGTCATCGCTCTCTCGTCGCTCGCGGCGAGCGCTACGACGAAGGCCACCGCGAAAACCGTCCTGAAGGCCACGTCGACGGAACTCGCCAAACAGACCAGTGTGCACATCAAGGTGCGCGCGGTCGCGGCCTCAACGGCCAGCTCCGTCGTGGCGGACATCGGAGAAAAGGCCGGAACCGAAACCTTCACCAAAGGCGCCGAATCCTTCTCCATTACGGTGACGCCGACTTTCGCCTACTTAAGCGGCAGCGCCACGGGGCTCACCACGATCATGGGACTCACCTCGGCTGAGCAGAAAAAGGTGGGCAAGTCGGCCATCTCGATGAGGAAAGGCTCCGCGCCGTACAACACCTTCAAAACGAATCTCACGGTCGGTGCGCTCGTAAATCTGTTGCCGGTCGCTAAGGGAACTACTCTTCTCGCCAAAAGGGACAAGGTCACTAATGGCTATGTCCTCAAGTGGGTGACGGCCGCGTCAGGTCAAGCGCCGAAGTCCACGACGGTGCTGACCATCTCGTCGGGCAGAAAGTCCCTGCCCACGAAGGAGTTGGTGACGACGTCGGCGGGCACCACTGAGACGACCTTCTCCAAGTGGGGCCACGGCGTGCGAGTCGTCGTCCCCTCGTCAACGATTCCCTACAGCACGATCTTCCCCGCCAAGTCCTAGAGAGTTCCTCTAAAACACCTAGTCAACCGCTGGGCTACTACGGAACGGTTACGTTCCGAAACGGTCAAGTATCGTTTACTTCGTGACCATCGACAACGTTCGCGCCGGTTCCGAAACCTCACCTCCGCACTCGGCCCCCGGGCGACCTCTCGACAGCACTCGAGACGACGTGTTGTGTGCGGCGGCACTCAAACTTCTTGGTGAGATTGGCTACGACCGGCTGACCGTCGACAAAATAGCCGCGAGTGCGGGTGCGGGTAAGGCCACCATCTATCGTCGATGGAGCGGGAAGGCAGAGCTCGTGGTCGACGCGCTCTCCCGGAAAAAGGCCGTGGAGAGCGCAGCGAATACGGGCAGCTTGCGCGGCGACCTGCACGCCCTCGCGTGTCGGGCCGATGCGGCCGACCGGCAACTCGATACCCCCGTCATGATCGGGCTCGTGAGCGCCTTGCCGCACGACAAGGAGTTGCGCGACGCCTTTCGAGAGCGACTCATCGAGCCGCACGTGGCGACGCTGCTCGACGTCTTTCAACGCGCACAGATCCGTGGCGAGATCGCTCCCGGGGGCGATCTCCACCTGGTGATCTCACTTCTTCCCGCGCTGGTCCTGCACCGGTTGCTGATTGAGGGCACTGCGCCCGATCAGGCGTTCATCGAGCAGATCATTGACGATGTGATCCTGCCGTTGGTCTACGCGAACTCCTCCGCTTCGCGGTCGTCGTAACCTCCTCCAAGAGAAAGAGTCAGCATCATGTCCTCCACTGAACTCCACGACAGCAACACCGAGGGCAAGCATCTCGGCCTGGCGCTCACCGTCATCTGCTGCGCGCAGCTAATGATCGTGCTCGACGCCACCGTCGTGAACGTGGCGATTCCCACGATTCATCACGCCCTGCACTTTTCGAGGGCCAATCTGGAGTGGCTCATCACGGCGTATGCGTTGACCTTTGGGGGGCTGCTCCTCTTCGGGGGACGTACCGGCGATCTCTACGGCAAACGACGGATGTTCATGATCGGCATTGCGGTCTTCGCCCTCTCCTCGCTACTGGGCGGCTTGGCCCAGAGCGACGTCTGGCTCATCATTACTCGCGGCATGCAGGGTGTCGGCGGGGCCATCGCCGCACCGACCGCCCTGTCCCTCATCGCTACCAACTTTCCCGAGGGGCGGGCGCGAAACCGCGCCATGGGCGTCTACGCCGCAATGTCCGGCGGCGGCGGCGCGCTGGGCCTTTTGCTCGGGGGTATCTTGACCAGTTACGTGTCCTGGCGCTGGATCTTCTTCATCAACGTTCCCATCGCCGCGATCGTGCTGTTCCTCACGCCGCGCGCCCTCCACGAATCTCAGACCACGTCCGGCCATCTCGATGTGCCGGGGGCTCTGACGGTCACCGGCGGCATGCTCTCGCTGGTCTACGGACTGTCGAACGCGTCGAGTCACGGCTGGACCAGTGCGTCGACGCTCTTCTTCCTCGGTGCGTCGGTGGTGTTACTGGCGGCCTTCGGGTTGATCGAGACGAAGAGCCAAGCGCCTCTCATGCCCTTGGATATTTTCAAGAACCGAAACCGCTCCGGGTCCTACGCCATGATGCTCTGCATCGGTATCGCTCTCTTCTCGATGTTCTACTTCTTGACGCAGTTCCTTCAGAACGTCCAGGGCTGGAGCGCGGTGAAGACCGGTGTGGGTTTCTTGCCCATGACCGTGGGCATTATCGTCGCGGCCGGACTGTCGTCGCGCTACGTGGGCAGGGTCGGCGTGCGCATCCCACTCCTCGTGGGACCGGCCATGGCCGTGGTCGGGATTCTGTGGATCTCTCGGATCTCACCCACCAGTCCTTACCTGACGGTGCTTGGACCCCTCGTGGTCATCGCCCTCGGTATGGGTTTTACCTTTGTGCCCATCACGCTGGTCGCGGTGTCCGGGGTGCAAGCCAATGAAGCGGGACTGGCTTCCGCGTTGTTGAACACCATGCAGCAAGTCGGGGGAGCTCTGGGACTCGCCATCTTGGCGACGGTGGCGATCGACGCCACCAACTCCACCCTGTCCTCGCTCGGTACTCACACCCGTCACGCGGTGAATATCGCCACGACCCACGGCTACACCACGGCGTTCACGGTATCGGCGGGCATTGCCTTTTTGGGTCTGCTTGTTTCCATCGTGGCCATCCGCGTGCCCCGCCAAACGGAGGAGCCGACGACGGCCCTCTCGAGCGTGGCGATTAGCCAGTAGAAACACGACAAACGGCCCCGCAGCGAGTTGCCGTCCGTGTTTCCCCTACCGGTCGAAACGGGCTGTCGTTCAGAGCGCCGGACGAAGTCGACCCCGAGGACGCTACGCGTGGTTTACGCGCAGGCCGCGATGTCTTTCGCGAGAGCCTTAGTGCCCGATTCGAACTTGGCGTGGTTCTTCGCGATATACGTCTCGATCCCCGAGATGCTCGAAGCGTGCGTGTAGTACTTGAAGATCGTCACGAGTTCGTTGAGAACCACCTTGCCATTATTGGGGGCTTCCGACGCCAACTTCTCGTAAAAGGGGAGCAGTACCTTCGCCCACGCCTGGTAGCCCTTGGCCGTACTCGCCTTGGGAGCGTCATTCTTTTGGGCGATGCCTTCGAAGCTAAACAGCGTCTTGCAGAACGCACTCGTACCAAGCGCCGAGCTGGTCGGAACGTCCGAACCGAGTGACAGAGCCAACGTCGTGAACATGATGGCTCCCGCGAGCCCCATCTTGGAAGCTAAGACCAGTCGCCTGGATCGATTGAGCACAACGTCTCCCCTCAGGGAGGCGGCAACGTTTCGCGCCACTCCCTGTCGCCTGAGATCACGTGTTGACCTCAACCACGACTGTCTACCAGGTTTTATTAGGACATTCCAGTGACGTAAAGAGAAGTGAGCCCCTTATTGAACGTGGACGTGGGACCGAGGAGGCCACGGCTTCGTGCGGGGCGCCCCACGACGCCGTCGTGGCGAACGGGTGCGTCCTGGTCTCGGCGCGACGTCAGTGGCGCCATCCCACATTTGTTACCTCAGACAATACCGGAGGCCACCGTCGGGCTGGTGGGCGTGGACGTCCCGCCCGACGGCTCAACCGTCACCGCTAGTTCGCTGGGGTTCGGGGGTCCCGCAATGGTGAAGGTGACGCGATGAGGGATGCGGCCCATGAGCCCGATGGAGATCGGCTTGCCTTGAATGACGACCCAGAGTTGGTAGGTCTCGGTGGGACCCAGTTTTGGCATGTGGGCGTCGACGAGATAGCCCCGACCGTCAGGGAGCAACACAAATTTGGCCAGGTCGCGCCGTGATGAGCCGTCGAGGGTGATGAGTCGGTGGCCCGGAGTCTTCAATGCCGCGGCGACCTGACCGGAATTGCTCGCCTCGAGCGCGCTTTGCAGGTGCGAGTCACGCGTGTCGGCGTTGACTAGTTGAAAGGCCAGAACCCCGACGACCACCGCGGCGACGGCGAGAGGCAAGAGCAAGGACCGTCTGACCTGTGACGAACGACGACGACTTGACGTCGACGCTAACGCTTCGCCGTCCGTCACGATGGCCAAGCCGGGAACGCGGTCGGGGTGGTCGTCGTAGATCCGGCGCGAGATGCCCGACCACAGATACTCGGGCAACGGTTCCACGGTGTTCCCGAGGGCGCCTGCGACTTCGCGCATCGCGTCAAGGTCGCTTTGACATCGGGGGCACGTCGCCACGTGCTCTTCAATCGCTTGACGTTCGGCCTCGTCCACCGCGTCGAGGGCCAAGGCAGCCAAGAGGTCGTTCGCTTCGGCGTGGTTCATGACCCCTCCACTTCTGTTACGCCGGATTCCAAGAGAACTCGCCGCATGCGCCGCATGCCATTTCTTATTCTGCTCTTGACGGTTCCCTCTGGTTGATTGAGGATCTCGGCCACCTGCACGTAGGTACGACCTTCGAAGTAGGCGAGCTCAATGGCGCGACGTTCATCGTCCGGCAAGGTGGCCAGAGCTTCGCTGACGTGGTGCGCGAGCGTCAGATCCCACGCTTCGTTTTGCATGTCGTAATCGCCGCGAGCAGTTTTCATGGCGTCACTTGACTCGCGCGCTCGTCGAGAGTTCTGGGAACGAATGACGTCCACCGCGCGGGCGTGCGACTGCGCCAGGAGATACGAACGGAGAGATCCCCTGGACGGGTCAAATCGATCGGGGGCGTTCCAGAGTCGAAGAAACACTTCTTGGGTCACGTCTTCGGCCTCGGCCCCGTCATCGAGGACTCGACGGGCCAGTCCGTAGACGGCGCCCCCGTGTCGTCGATAGACCTCGGCGAGGGCGACTTCGCTGTAGCGACCGATTGAGGTGACGAGCTGCGCGTCGCTCGCCTCATTGAAGTCAGTCATACCCGTCCTATTCGGAGCCGAGGCACTGGTCGGATGTCTCCTGCGCGAACTTTAGGACCGACGAAGCCTTGGGATGGGCCGGGGCGAGGCGAGCAACTCGATAAAAAAGTTTCACGCACTATTCGACATCCGAGCCACCTCGAGCTCCGAATAGCACGTGAACTCACCGAAAGTTCTTCGAACGACAAGGCACAGGGTCGTTTGAGCTTCAAAGCACCGCGGCGGTGCGGGAGAACCACATCTGCGCCGAGGACACCTGAGAGTCAGGAAAGAGAAGGGGATCGCATGGAACCAGTCAGTAGGAGAAGTTTCTTTAAGCACGCCGGAGCCGTCGCGGCTACCGCGGGAACGATGGCCGTGGCGCCACTGGGGTTGGGTACGGCGCTGGCCGGCGCGGCGTCGAGCACTCAGTACGACGCCCCCCTCGCTGCGGATGAGCATTTGCGAGGCGACGAAGTACTGGTGGCGCACGTCAAGAGTGCTCGCACCGGTGAGATCAGTCTCTTCATCGGACATCGTGAAGTCGTCATTCGTGACCGCAAGGTCGCCGCTCGCCTCATTCGCGCGACTCGCTAAGGAAAGAGATCCATGTCATCACACCGTGAAGCCCCCGAGATCTCTAAGGATCCCGTTGCCGACAGCAGCGACCTCTACGCGTTCGTCAGTCCCGACCGTCCGGACTCGGTCACCATCATTGCGAACTACATTCCCCTCGAGGGACCGGCGGCCGGACCAAACTTTTACGAGTTTGGCGACGACGTGCTCTACGAGATTCACGTCGACAACAGCGGTGACGGCGTAGCGGACGTCACCTATCAGTTCAGCTTCCACAGCGAAACGACCATACCGAGCACGTTTCTCTACAACGTGGGACCGATTGAGTCGCTCACCAGCAAGTACTGGAATCGCCGACAGCTCTACTCGGTGACTCGAGTGTCTCGGGGGGGACGGGCCGAGATTCTCGCTCGCGACCTTGCGTGCCCGCCGTGCAACATCGGACCGCTGTCGACACCGAACTACGCCAGTCTGGCCAAGTCGGCCGTTCACGAACTGCGCGGTGGTCGCGTGGCCTTCGCTGGTCAACGGGCCGAGGCCTTCTTTGTTGACTTAGGTGCGATCTTCGACCTCGGGGACCTGCGCCCCATCGCGAACTTACACGCCACGTTCGGCCTGCCGTCGCTGAGTGCGGCGAAAGGCGTGAACTCGACGGCGTCACTCAACGTGCACAGCATTGCCTTACAAGTGCCGATCACCGATCTCGCTCACGGTGGGAGTAGGCCGACGTCCACGTCGGCCGCGGCGTCGAGCGTGGGCGTGTGGACGACGGCGAGTCGTCGCAAGGCTCGCGTGCTCACCACAAAGGGTGGCTCCGGGACCGAGACGGGACCGTACGTCCAAGTCTCTCGGCTGGGTAATCCGCTCTTCAACGAAGTCCTGGTACCGCTGGCTCAAAAGGACAAGTGGAACGCGCAGTCGCCCGCCCACGACGCCAACTACGCGAGCGGCGTGGCCCACCCCGAGCTTGCGGGACTCTTAAACGTGCTCTACCCGGGAGCCTTTCCCAACTTGGCGCTCTACAAGAAGGCTCGCGCGGACCTCGAGGCGATCTTGCTCACGGGAATTCCCGCTGGCGTGGTCTCTAAGAGCTTCTCAACCTTGACGGGCTCTACGCAGGCCGACATGTTGCGACTCAACCTCGCGATCCCGCCGGCCTCCTCCCCGAGCGTGATGGGTGTGCTAGGCGGCGACGTCGCGGGCTTTCCGAACGGTCGCCGGGTGGCGGACGACGTTGTCACCATTGAGCTCCAAGCGATTGCCGGGGCGACGATCCCCCTCGTCGATCCATCCTTCACCCCGGACAAGGCCATTGCCGACGTCAGCGATGGCGTGAGCGGAGCGGGACTTGCGCTCCTAACGAGCTTCCCGTACTTGGGTACGCCCTACAGCGGCTACGACGTTCCAGCAGCGTGAGCCTCGCCATGAGTGAACCCCAACTCCCACCTAGCTGGGACGGCAGCGTGGTCCTCGATATCGGCGGGGAGGTCGGAGCGCTACTACTTCGCACCCCCTCGACACTGAACGGCCGCGAGATCGATCTCGACTCAGAGGACGAGAACTCTCCTCACACGCACAGCGCCGTGCGAGAGCGACGACTCCCGGGAGGCATCTCCTACGCCGCGGTCTACCCAGGGCTGAAGGCCGGTCACTACGTCGTGAGCGACACTGGTCAACGAGTGGTGATCGTGGGCGGTCGGGTCACTGAGGCGGACTACGACGCCCGGTAACGCGTAGCCCGCAGAGTGCTGGGGGTGTTGAATCAAGGAATCTCTCCGTCTACTCTGAACGAAGCGAGGCAGACTCAGGACGCAGCGACCATGACCACACTGAAAGATCGTCCCAAGACCGCGCTCCTGGTCGTTGACGTACAAAACGGCGTGGTGGCCGGTGCGCCAGGGCGAGACGAAGTCGTGGCCCACATCGCCGACTTGGTCGACAAGGCGCGTGAGGAAAACGTTTCGGTCGTGTGGGTTCAGCACTCGGATGACGGACTGGAGCGAGGCAGCGACGACTGGCGCATTGTGCCCGAATTAACGCCGAACGACGCTGAGGTGCTCATTGAGAAGAACTACGGTGACTCCTTTGAGGGCACGTTGTTAGAGAGCGCGTTGCACGATCAGGGTGTGGGGCGCCTCATCGTGGTGGGTGCCCAGTCTGACGCGTGCATTCGCTCGACCTTGCACGGGGCCTTCGTGCGCGGTTATGACACCATTCTGGTGAGCGACGCTCACACCACGGAGGATCTGACCGAGTGGGGGGCGCCCACGCCGGAGTTGGTGATCGCGCACACCAATCTGTACTGGGCGCACCAATCGGCTCCCGGCAAAACGGCCGGTACGGTCCGCACCAAAGACGTTGACTACGCCCCCGCCACCTAGGCGGTTATTTGAGAGCGACTATTCACGCGCGTCGCTAGCGCTTTTTCATCGCGATCTCCTGGAAAAAGTCGCGAATAGTTTCAGGAGTGTACTGAACCTTCGAGTACTTCGAAAAAACGGCCTGGCCGTTCGACGCGGCCCAGTTGGCCACGATGAGAGCGTAGGTATCGACGTCGGGATCGACCCAGCCGAGTGACTTGCCATCTTCGATGACGTTGATCCAACGTTCGAACTGTCGCTCCAGGCCTTCGGTGAACTCCTCTTGCGTTGTGGGATCGGCCCAGATGTCGAGGAAGAGCCTCGGAATCCTCCACTTGTCGCCGCTGAATCCGTACGACCACGCGAGTTCCACGTCATCTCCGATCGCCTGCCAATAGGTCTGCTCGTCCTCGTCCACGATGGCCTGTTCGGCGTCCGAAAGGTACTTGTGCAGCGGCCCCACCATGCGCAGGTACGCCGACGCTTGGGCTTCGGCGATTAGTTGCTTGAGAGATCCAAAGTGGTAGTAGAGGGTCTGGACCGCGACGTCGGCTCCTTCAGCAATATCGGCAATGCGTACGTCGCTGCTTTGGTGATCGGCCAGGATCTTCTCCGCGGCGTCAAGAATCTGCCGCTTCGTTCCCGAACACTCGTTCAACATCCGATCCTCCTCGCGCGATGCAGTGTGGCCCGAGGGTACCAGCGCCCGAGAGTGATCGACTTAGAACCTCATTAAGGGTACGGCGATGCAATCGAATTGTACGATCGTTCGGAACTTTCAGCGACGTGACGTTAGTAGTGATAAAGAACGCTCGACGTCGATAGGGGAGAACGTGGAGCCCCTCCGGCCGTCTCGATACTGGCGGGCATTCGGTGGCCGCAAGGACTCCACGTCCAAACTGCAACGACCACCCCAACATATGCCCGCGAGCCCCACCATTGCTAGGAACGTCATTAAGAAATATCGGTCTTTCATGCTCGACGGGCCGGCAAGGGCGCTGTCGTGTAATCGTGAACGCGCGGGGTTGCCAGATGCCAGCGAGTAGATCGCGCGGAGTAGACGCGGTGCTGCGCCAGCGCGGGTATTTTCTTGGTGTCGTTATTTCTCGCCGGGAGTGCCCCACACATCGACGCGGACTCGACCTCGCACCCACGTCCCATTGCGACCACATCCTTGAACCTCTGCTCGATCTGCGGCCTTGACGAAGGTGACTACGTTCATCAGTCGCTGAATCGCGACTTCTCCGCGTGTATTCGAGTGGCAGCTCGATTTACCGAGATGTAAATCCCAGGATTTTGAGGGCCGCAGCGCTTATATTGCCCCGTGATCGTTGAAAGTACGGATCACTTCATTCTTCACAGGGAAATCTGCGGATTGCGAAAATAAAATTAGAACGGACCTAAGGAGGAATCATGTCCCTGCGAACACAATCAACACCTAGTGAAAACGACGTTCCCGTCAGTGGCGTTATGGCGCCACACCCCACGGTCGCGGTGTCGAGAGACGAGTCAACGACGAGAGAGAGGGACGGCATTGGCGCTCAGCCTTCGACCGTCCGGAGAGACATGGGAGTTTCTGCCCCCGCCATCGGCTTGATGAGCGCGGCCGTGCTCGCCCTTTTGTTGTCAGCCTGGGCGGCCCTGGTTCCCTTCATCGGACCGACGTTTGGATTCTCTGCTGACGGCACCTTGTCGTGGACGTGGAATCGAGTCCATCTGTTCGGCGCCGTGGTGCCCGGAGCGGTGGGAGTGCTCGCGTGCATCTTGATACTCGCGTCGGCGGGACGCGCCTACGGCTTTTGGAACTCGGCGGCTCTTCGTATGTGGGGCTTCGCCCTCTTTCTCTGCGGCGCGTGGCTCACCGTGGTCCCGGTCGTGTGGCCCGCGATCGTTGGTCGTTACTTTCACGCGGCCTCTGCGTCGATGACCCTGGCGCACTGGTTGGCGTACTCGAGCGGACCCGGAGTTCTCCTCGCGGGCTTCGGTGCGTTCGTCATCGGCCGGGCCAGTAGTTACCGGGCGGCCCAGATGAGCGTCCAGTAGCGACGACCCCTGAACGCGGTCCTGTCGGAGACGTGACGGGGGCGCCGTGCGCCAGCGGACGTCGTCGTCACGACCGCAGTGAGTGGCCTTGAGGCACTCATTGATCCCGACGTCAGGGGTGGTTGCGCGACTGGGCGGACGTCTTGGTACCGAGGCGTTCCTTCCACCAGTCAATCGGCACGATTTGGAGGGCGATCTCGAGCGTCCTTCTGTCCAGAGTCTCGGCGAGTTGGGTGATAATCACGACGCGCTCGGCGAGCCAGTGAGATCCCGGCTCTACCGCGATCTGAACGGCCGGGCTGCTTCGCGCTCGACTCCGTCGGCGCGCGTCGTCCGGTGGATATTCGTTGTCCAAGATCGCGCCGATCCACGAGACGTCGCCCGCTAACTCCACGTGGCGGTCGATCATCTCGGCATAGAGTTCGACGTTGAGCATGACGCCAGCCCAGCGTCCCAACACTTCGTCGGCGTGCTCCGAGCAGAACGCGATCTCGCGGTGTAGGTGTTGGTGGGTCTCGGGATTCTCAAGGACGGCGCGCACGGCGGTGGTGAGTCGGGACGTGTCACGAACGATTCGAGAGCTCCTCTCGACGAAGTCGTTCTGCGGATCACTACTCGGCAACAGACCTGACACGTCGAGGACCCCAAGCCACATCATTCGGGCGTTGCGAACCAACTCGAACATGACGTACTGCGCGAGCGTGCTCCACCGCTGTCGCCGACGCGACTCGATAATTTCATTGATCACCGCGGCCGACAACATGACCACCAGAACGCTCGAGACCAGTCCGGCCAGTAACGAATGGTGTCGCCAGAAACTACCGTCGGTAAAGTCCGAGACGACGCCAGCGACGAGGGCCGCGAGGGCGAAGAGCGCCACGAGTCGGGTTTGGCGAAGGTAAGCGTCGATCGATCGCGTGCGCCGGGGACCGGAGATCGTTCGTTTGGCGCGGGTAGTACTGCTCGCGCGATCGAGATGGTCAGTGTGCGCCACGTTCATCCACCACTTGAGAGGACCCACTTCCTTCGCGATTACAGCCGAATCTCATAGGAAGAGGCCAGGATAGACCGAGCGAAAGGGACCGTCGCAGATCATCGCCCACACGGTTCCCTCGACGTAGGTCGTGGGATGTCGCCGCTTATCCCCTCGTCCGGCGGCGTCGCGAGTCCGAACAACCAGTCCACGACCAGTGACGTGTCAGGCTCCGAGTCGGCGATACCAGAGACGCCACGGCGTGGTGTGGCGTTGCCAGACGTCAGGCCCCGAACTGTACGCAGGACCCACGTGGCGACGTTGCGATGCCGACGCTTCGTCCACCTCGTACGCCGCGAGAAATCGGGGAGCCCCGAGATAGGGCGGTCGAGTTTCTTCGACGAGTTCGTAGCGAACAGCGCGCAAAGCGCGTCGACGTTCGGCGACCTCCACGAGATGCACGCGGGTGTAGAAGTCGTTGAAGACGTTCAGGTCATGTGGCGAGATGTCGGGTGGGGGATTGACACCCAACAGATAGATGGCGAAGGGCTTCTCGTGCGCAGGCTTCGTCTCGGCGATCTGGCGGTACAGGGTCGACCAGGCCTGTCGAAGCCCAAGGTGCTCGACGTCAGCGAGCAATCCGAGGTCATCTTTTCGATCGAGATCGATGGATACCAGGAAGCCGGGCGGCCGAAAACCCCGTCCGGCGACCGCCAACAACTCATAGCGCGTCTCGGCGTTCGGATATTTAGAAGCCCCGCGCTCGAACTCGCCAGCGGCGTCAGGATCCGCGTTCTTTCCGCCGCGAACGTCCCATCCGGTCCACGACGTGAACTCGGGGACTACCGATTTAGCCATGCACGCACACTACGGCGGCGCCCTCGCTTCGACCCGTGATTCATGGGTCGAAGCGAGACTTCGCTCATCCCTTTCAGAGCGCCAAGGATCTCGAGACCGTTCGACGCATCCGGTACGCCATTGTCGATCGCGTCGTTGAGCTGCTCCACGAACTCATGGTCGTCTAGCAGCCCGCAGCGATAGGTGCGAGCCTGCGTCAGGCCTGCGGACCCTGGCGTCGAATCGTTTCTACCGACTCCATTGCTTTACGAAGCTTCACCAGCCACTCGTCGGCGTTCTCAGCTACTAATTTGACGCACCAAGCCAGCGCGTCGGAGCGGCTCCGAGCAACTCCGCTGTCAACCAGGGTGTCCAAAACTGTTCGTTCCGGCTGGCGAAGTCGGGTCATCACCGGTACCGAGAGGTTCGTGAACACCAGTGTCGATTCTCCGCTCTTCGCTCCCCAGCTGATGGTTTTGGCGAATCGTTGCTGGCCCTCTCGAGCGATCATCATCCGCTCGTCGCGTGTCTCTTCGCGGAACCTAGTGATTCGGCCCGCTTCGGCGGCGGCGCTCGTCACCTCGTCGGCTCCGTCAGCCAGGTCGGGAACTGGTAGACGTCCGATGATGAGAATTTCGTCGTGATCGACGGTCACACTCGGCGTCGTCTCGAACCAACTGTCGGGCAATCGGCCGATAATCCAGCCCGAAATCTCCTCGGGAGAGTGGTCCGGAGAGTTGGGCCGGGTAACTCGTTCTCCTCGGACGCTTCGTGTTCGTGCGGCAGATTTACGTGATTCCATGTTGACTCCTATGATTACTTAATTACAGTATATCAATCCTCGCGCGTCGGAACATAATCGTCGGGAGATGGGCCCACGGGGGCTGGCACGAAGCAAAGGGACTCCTCACTTTGCAAGGTCCGAGACGTGAGCCGGGATGCTCTTGAATTAGCCCGCAGTTATCGAGTCGATGACGGCGAAACCACGCCGAGACGATCCGCGTTCAACTTGTTGCTAGGGCGCCGGTCGTCCCGGGTGATCACTCCGAGGTCCTCGACGAAGGGCGACGGCGCCGTAGGCCAGGAGAGCACCCCAGCACGTTCCAGTCGAGCACTATCCACTCCAGCTGTCGACTACGCCTCAGGGCTATCGCGCAAACGTCCTTAGCCTCGTTAGTCACCGTGAATCTGGGGCTTGCGAGTGAGAACTCTAAGTGACACGGTTCAAAACTTTGTGCTTCACACTTGCCATCGAGAGTTATCCGCGCGCCATGATAATGGGAGCATGCGGATCATGAAAGCGATGCTGAGCACGACACTGGTCGCACTCCTCTCGATAGGTCTAGCTTCGGGCGTCGGCGCGAACGCGACAACGAAGATTTCCCCCGCATCGCCCTGTGGAGTCGCTACCACCGCCGACTACTCCCACGTGGTGTGGATCATGCTCGAGAACGTCGGATACTCCGTTATCGGGTCATCTGACGCTGCCTATTTCAATCAACTTGCTGATAGGTGCGGATTAGCAACCCACGATGACGCGGTATCCCACCCCAGCTTGCCGAACTACATCGCCCTGACGTCGGGATCAACCCAGGGAATCACCGACGACGGGGAACCGAGCGAACACCCTCTCTCGACGACGAGCCTTTTTTCGCAACTCGGTGCGAACTGGCGCACGCTTGCCCAGTCGATGCCGACCAAGTGTGATCGAGTCACGAGTGGCGATTACGCGGCTCGGCACAATCCCGCCGTCTACTACACGAGCATCTCCGCTCGCTGCAAGCAGAACGATGTCCCGCTGGTTCTCCCGCTGGACCTTCGGGCCAAGTTCACGATGATCGTACCCAATGTCTGTGACGACATGCACAGTTGTCCGGTTAATGTCGGCGACGCCTGGTTACGAAGCATGGTGCCAATGATTTTGGATAGTGCTCAGTATCAGTCGAAGTCTCTTGTTCTCATCATTACTTTCGATGAGAACGATTCCGCGGCGTCCAACCAGGTACCGACCGTGGTCGTTGCGCCGACGGTGCGTATCGGGACGCGCGATGGAGCACGACTTACGCACTACTCGCTACTTCGAACAACGGAAGACATTCTTCATTTGCCGCCCCTGAGGGCCGCCCGCACCGCGAATAGTATGGTTTCTGGTTTCAATCTCGCGAAGTAGATCGCCAACTGAACCGAGCTTCGCGTCGTGGCCACCAACTGAGTCCGTCACGACAAGGCGACGAAGGCCCACGCCGAGCGTCGGCGAGCCCGAGGGCGAGAGTGATCGAGAGATAAAGCGATGCCTGGAGCTACGTGGCCGTCAGCCCTTTCGCCAGCTGGAAGGCGGGAAGGGACTTGACGCGTTATCGGAGCTTCCCGCTACCAATAAGCGCGTGGTGGATCTTTACGAGTAGGGTATTGGCAAGCGAGCAGGCGGAATAGGTCGGCCTGTCGCACTTAGAATTGAGTATTCGTGGCACAAGGCACAGTTAAGTTTTTTAACGCAGAAAAGGGTTTCGGCTTCATCTCGCGCGAGCAGGGTGATGACGTCTTTGTCCACTTCTCCAACATCCAGGGTGACGGCTACAAGAGCCTCGAAGAAGGTCAGCGTGTCGAGTTCGACGCGGCGCCCGGCAAAAAGGGCGAAGAGGCCCAGAACGTCCGCGTGATCTGACGTTCCACGGCCTTCTCGCTAGCCGCGTTCGTAGCGCCAGTGGATCGAGAAAGGTTGCTCGCGCAATAGGTGCGGGGCCGCAACGTTGGAACCTTTCTCAGAGCAGCAGATAGAACCGTTAGCGGGCGTCTCCCGGCATACGCCGAGGCTTCGTCCTGCGCCACTGGTGACTAAGCGATTTCGTTACTCGGATTTGTGAGAGATTGGTCCTGAAGTACCGCAGGCGGTGATTCGCGAGCATTAGTCGAGAGCGTTTGCGATGCTGTTCGATAGTCAAAACCCCTCGTAGCAACGAACCATCATTTCCGGCGCCCGGCGTAGTTCTTCTCGCGGACCTGGGCGCTACGGTCGGAGTACCACGCGGGCTGTGAGGGGTTCAGAGTCAGCCACCCATCACTCCTTCATCCAGGGAGTCGCTCACGCGCAGCGGCGCGCCGGTTGCTGATCGCACTTCTTCGACGCTGACCCCGGGAGCGACTTCCACTAACGCCAGGCCCGTCGGTTCGACGTCGATGACGGCCAGGTCGGTGATGATCCGATGCACGCAGCGCCGACCGGTCAGAGGAAGCGTGCATTGAGGGACAATCTTGGGGCCACCCTCGCGCGTCGTGTGTTCCATCATGACCAAGACTCGCTTGGCACCGTGCACCAAATCCATCGCACCCCCCATTCCCTTTACCGACTTGCCGGGCACAATCCAATTCGCCAAGTCACCTTCAACCGAAACCTCCATCGCTCCCAAGACCGCCACGTCCAGATGTCCGCCTCTGATGATGGCGAAAGAGGTGGCCGAGTCGAAGAACGAAGCCCCGGGAAGAACAGTCACGGTCTCCTTGCCGGCGTTGATCAGATCGGGGTCCACCTTCGTCTCATCGGGGTAGGGGCCCACCCCTAAGATGCCGTTCTCAGAGTGCAAGATAACGGTAACGCCGCTCGGGATGAAGTTTGGTACAAGGGTCGGCAGGCCGATACCGAGATTCACGTACTGTCCGTCGCTCAATTCCGCGGCGACTCGGGCGGCCAACTCATCTCTCGAACGAGCCATTATCTCTCCTTTCCTTCTGAGTGCGATGCGCCACGGGCAACGGTGCGTCGCTCGATTCGCTTTTCGGGGTTTCTAGCGAGGACCACTCGTTGCACAAAGATCCCGGGAGTATGTACCGCAGCCGGGTCGATCTCGCCGGGTTCGACCAGGGTCTCCACCTCGGCGATGGTCACCCGTCCAGCAGCCGCACAGAGTGGATTGAAGTTTTGCGCCGACTCTTCGTAGACGAGATTGCCGTGGCGGTCTCCCAGGCGAGCGTGCACCAGGGCGAAGTCGCACTTGATCGATCTCTCCAAGACGTACGTCTCTCCGTCGAAGCTCCGACTTTCCTTGGGTTCAGAAGCCACCGCGATCCCGCCCGCGCCGTCGTAACGCAGGGGCAGGCCTCCCTCGGCCACTTGCGTCCCGACCCCCGCCTTGGTATAGAACGCCGGAACACCAGCACCGCCCATCCGCAACCGTTCGGCCAGGGTGCCCTGGGGAACCAGTTCCACTTCGAGCTCGCCGCTGAGGTACTGA
>JAOBWI010000093.1 GCA_025463285.1 Acidimicrobiaceae bacterium
GCCGCTTCCGAACATCGTGATGGTCATGGAGGTGGGCTGAGCGCTCTCCACCATGAGAGTGCCGTTCTTCTGGTTGTTCGTCGTTCCCACTCCGTTGTACGTACCCCAACACTCAATGTCGGTGGCCACCGCCGTGGCGGTCGTAGCCCCGTACACTTGGCTCGCCGTGAGATTCGTCGTGGTGTTGTTGCTATTCGTATACGAACCCGTCACGCCCGTTCCATTGACGCAGGCGTTACCCTCCGGGTCGCTGGCGCTGTCAGCTGACTGGCCGTTGGGGATAACCGTCATCGGCTTGTCGGTCTGCCAGTTGGTCCACTCACCGGCGTCCGTTGACTCGGCGTCCGCGCTCATGAACTCCCAGCCCGTGGCGGGGTTCCCGTCGGGGGCCACCACCTGAATACCCGTGATGTTGACGGTGGTAGTGCCTCCGGCGTCGGTGAAGGCAACGTTCTGCGCGCAGTAGGTCTCGTTGGGCGCGGGGCCGATCTGGTAGATCGCGGGTAGGCCGCTCACGTTCGAATAGAAGGGAACTCCGCCGTAGGAGTTGCCGAGGAAGGCCCCTGAGTAGGTCGGCATCAATCGCGGACACACCGGTCCCCCCGTAATCTGAAGACAGAAGTACAGCGTTGATCCGCCCGGCAGCGCGACCGATAGTTCGACGCAGCCACCACCGCTGGTCGCAGCTACCAGCAGCGCATCATTATTAGCCGTCAACTTGGTGAAGTCGATGAAACAGAGCGAGGACGCGTAGGTGCCCGAGCCCGCCGCGGCGTATCCGCAGCCCGCCTGAGCTGCGGCCGCGGGCGGAGCGCTATCGAGCGTCTGGGCCAGACTTGAAGACGGCGGGCTCGCCACCAAGGTGTACTGGTAGCCCACCGTGGTGGGGTTGTTGCCCACCTCAGAAATCGGGAACGTCACGCCGGTTATGTCGCCCGCGACAACCCATCCGATGGCGGTGGAAGGCGAACCTGACGTTTCGGCCACTTGGGGTGACAAGGTGCTCGATAGGTTCGCCGACAGCGTGGTCGATGTCGTCGGCGCCAGCGACGTTGAGTTCGTCGTGACATTGGTGCACTCGTTACGCACCAATGTGTATGTCGTGGTCGAGCCGCTCGTCGTGGGGAAGGTGACGTACGAGACGACCGTTCCGTAGTGCCCCGTCGAGGCGTTGTAGTTCCACTCCAGGCCCAGCACCTGGGTCGCGCTCACGTTGGTGTTGCACTGAGGGCTTGTTGTCGAGCTCGTCGTGATTTCCTGCGCACTTTGGACGTCGTTGCGGTAGTTCGCTTGAACCATCTGCGAGTCTTCTGAGTCCGTGAGGCGATTCGCGACACTCGACTGCAACCCCAGCATGGTCAAAAGCCCGATCGCCAATCCACCAACGAGGAGTGGGGTCACCGCGCAGACGATCACCAACTCCAACAAGGTGAAGCCGCCTTCGTCCTTGCTGCGGGCGTGAGCGAACACGAGACCCCTCACACCCTTTTTGCCAGGCCCGACCCGCCTGACATTCATGGGCACCGTGTTGCGGCGGCGCCGTTTCGTCTCGATCAGCTCACCTTGACCTGGCTGTAAATGCCGTACATTGCCGAGATGAGCGCTACGGCGACGAATCCCACCACCACGCCCATAAAGATGATGATGGCGGGCTCGAAGAGGGCCGTGGCTCGCTCTAACTTGGACTCCAACTCGCGGTTGTAGTACTCGGCGGCCACGTCGAGCTGCTGGTCGAGGGTTCCCGTCTCCTCTCCCACTCGAAACATCTGACGCGCCGCGCCGGGGAAAAGTCCGCTGCGAGCTATCGGACCCGCCAGACCTTGGCCTTCCATCATGGCCTCTCGTATTTCTGTGAGAGCCTTGTGATAGACGGCGTTATTCGCTGAGTCGGCCGTGACCGCCACCGACCTCGGAAGATCCACTCCGGCCTTGAGCATGGACGAGAGAATCCGACAGCTCCTTTCGAGGATGGCCGTCTGAGTCAGGTCACCAACCACCGGCAGTTTCAGCATGATCGCGTCCAGTCGGGCCCGACCCTTGGGTGAGCGACGCATAGCAACGAAGCCCACCACGAGAAAGATCACGACCGCCGCCTCGACGTACCACCAGTGAAGAATGAAGCCGGAACCGGACATCATGATGCGAGTGATCAAGGGGAGTTTGGCGCCCAGGGACTTGAAGAAGACGGTAAAGCGTGGCAGCACGAACACGGTGAGAACGAGAACGGTGACGACGGACATACAGGCGACGACGCTCGGGTAGATCAGAGCGGCGGTGATCTTGCTGCGAGCCTTGGTGTCGCGCTCGATGTACTCGGCCAACTGGTTAAGGACCTGGTCCAAATTACCGGTCAATTCGGCGGACTCCAGAATTCCTACGTAAAAATTCGGGAACGCTTGGGGGTGCGACGCGGCGGCCGTGGCGAAGGTGTCACCGGCCCGGAGGCTGTCGATGATCTCTCGTAAGATCCCGCGCAACAGCTTGTTCTGCGTCTCTTCGATGATGACTTCGAGGGCCTCCATGATGGGAATACCGGCCTTCATGAACACCGCGAGTTGACGCGTGAAGTTCATGACGTCGGAGCGCGGAACTTTCTTCTTAGTGATCTCGAACTTGAGAACGCTCTGTCGTGTAGAGACCTCGAGCGGTTGGAGACCTCGATCGAGCAGCGCCATGTGGACCGCGCCGCTCGAGAGGGCGGTTTCAACTCCGGTGACCTTCTTGCCGTTAGCGTCGAGGGCGCTGTACTTATAGGCGACGTTGAGGTCTTTGGGGCTCATAGGGCGTACACGCTTCGTATCACTTCGGCCACCGTGGTGATGTCTTGGGCGACAAGGCTGATGGCCTCTTGTCGCAGGGTACGCATTCCTTGTTTCATGGCCATGTTGTGCAGCTCCTCTTGGGTTGCCCATCCGACGATGAGTCTCTTTATCTCCGGCGTCATAATCAGTAGTTCGTACACGCCAATGCGGTCCTTGTACCCGGTGTCACTGCAGAAGTTGCAGCCCGAGCCGTAATAGAAGGTCGCCTTGGGCGGTCCGCCACTTTCTTCGTAGAACTCTCGCTCGTCGTCGCTCAACTCATAGGTGGTCTTGCACGAGGGACAGATTCTGCGAAGGAGTCGCTGGCCGACGATGGCGAGGACTGCCGAGGCCACCAAGAAGGACTCAATGCCCATGTCCAAAAACCGGTGAAGCGCGGACACGGAGTCCGTGGCGTGCATTGAGGAGATCACGAAGTGACCCGTGAGCGCTGACTGCACGGCCACTCGAGTGGTCTCGACATCACGGATCTCGCCCACGAGAATGACGTCGGGGTCCTGGCGCAAGATGGACTTGAGTCCCGTGGCGAAGTTAAGACCGGCCTGCTCGTTGGTCTGGATCTGATTGATGGACGGGAAGACGTACTCGACGGGATCCTCGATCGTCATGACGTTGAGGGTCGGATTACTGACTTCGCTCAGGGTGGCGTACAGGGTGGTGGTCTTGCCGCTACCGGTGGGACCTGCGCAGAGCACCATGCCGAAGGGAGAGCGCACGACTTTGGAGTACGTCGAGTGAGTGTCGCGGGGCATACCCAGGTCGTTCAGCTTGAATACCGAGCGCGTCTTGTCCAGGATTCGCATGACGCAGTTTTCACCCATGATGGTTGACACCGTGGCGACGCGGACGTCGACCTCGCTGCCATCGATGTTGATGGTGAGCTGACCGTCCTGGGGACGGCGCCGCTCGACGATGTTCATGTTGGCCATGATCTTGATGCGACTCACCAACCCGGGACCGATGGCGACGGGGAGTTTCAGGATCTCCTTTAGTGCTCCGTCAATGCGGAAGCGCACCCGGACGTAGTCCTCCGAGGGTTCGATGTGCACGTCCGAAGCGCGGTCGCGCATCGCTTGAGTGAGAATGCGGTCGACGACCTGGACCACGGGTGCGTCATCGTTGGTGACGTCAACCTCTTGGGTGTTCGCCGTCCTTTTGCGAGCGCCTTCCACCGCCTCGAAGGCTTGGACCAATTTGCCGACACTGCCGATCGCGCGATAGTTCGTGTCGAGCGCCCACGTAATGTCGCTCATGGGCGCGATCATCATGTGTACCGCTCGGCCCGTGGTCTTTGCGAGCAGCGCGCGAAGTTCGTCGCTCGGTTCGGCCACCGCGATGTAGAGACCGTCGTCCTCGGAACGCACCGGAATCGCCAACTGCTCACGCGCCATGGCTTCCGGTACGAGAGCGATAACGGCCGAGTCGACGTTCTCGCGCCGAAGGTCAACCACGACGAGTCCGAAGTACGTGCCCAGCGCGTCAGCCAGGACGTGGGGATCAAGCAGGTGCATAGTGACGAGGATCTCGCCGAGCTTGCCGCCGTTCTCTTTTTGCTCCGCCAGAACCAGATCCAACTGCTCCGGGGTGACCAGACCCTTCTCAATGAGTAGGTCGCCCAGGCGTCCCTTATACGGCCCTCGCACATTCATTGACGAGGTCGTCGCGCCTACGAATTCGCGGGAGTTGGTTCCGTCGGTCGAGTCCGGGGTCTGTCTCCCGTGCTCTTCACCGTGAGCCTCGCCCACCAGTGTCGAGACAGACGTCGCCTCGGCCTCACTCTCGTCTCCTCGACCGGGCCAAGGAGATTTCTCAGTCTTCCTCTTGAACGCCACAGTCACCTCACTGATTCCGACAAAAACTAGACGTATTGAATATTAATGGCGACATTCCATAGAAAATGGTCTTGATTTTCACACTTCGCCCACAACGAAGGGCGAGTCCTAACAAAGTGATGGTTAACATTTAGCGTCGTCTCCATAGCTTCCGACAGCCTCAGACAAGCGCTCCGCACGTTTGTAAGACCATTAAGTGACATCCCCGCAAAGAACAGTAGTTTGGCGATTCTTTGATGCGGGTCATTTAAGCGAAGAATTTGATAACAAATAGAAGAAATAAAATACGACGTATGAAAGTCGAAGTTCGCTTGAGAGGACTGACAACAGGCGACGGTCCACACCGTCTCACGAGGTGAAGGTGTACGGCGTCACGGATTGTCTCTCGGATCGGCGACGTGACGGCGCAGGCCTTCATTTTCACAACGGGACTTGGCATTCGGTGGCCGAATAGTTCCCGATTGCTTTCCTTTCATCCTTGGCACGACCAGTCCGTTGGCGAGCCTGCGTGGGGCAACAGACCGTACTCGGCGTCGAACCGAATGGCCGTGGGCGCTTCGGCTAGGAACGGGGATTGTGTTGGTAGATCTGTAAATAGGCTCCGAAATAGAGCGGGTGATAGTTAGTGTGGAACCACGACGACAGGGATCTATTGGTCGGAATTGTCGGGTGCTCGGGCCTGTCAAGAACGACGTACTGCGCCGCTGAGAAATACCTCTTCCATGTGAGAAGCAGTCCGGGTGCGGGCGATGAGGCTTCACTTCCCCACAGCAGTCGGATACCCATGGGATCGACCACGTCGGGGCAGGAAGGATCGTTCGAGAAAAAGCGATTCTCAAGGATCCCGTAACCCACGTTGCCATAGATGACGCAGGAGTCAATTGGAATGATTCGCGCGATCCTGTTCAGCCCCGCGTACCTACTGCTCTCGCCAACCGCTGAGTAGAAGATTGACGACCACGTGATCATCCCAACCAGTAGGCCCACGAAGCCAACAGTCGCGGACCAAAAAGCGAAGCGACGGACCGAACGCGAAACTCTGAAGCGATCAGACAGCGGTCCCGCTGCTTCGCGAATTCGCCCAAGGGACACCGCCACGAGTGCCACCAAAAAAGGCACGACGAAGGCCGCGTAGTGGGGGTAGAACACTGGCCCGGCGAGTATTCCCCAGGTAGTCAGCACCGCACCCGCGAGAATAAAAAGATCCGCACTGTTGCGAGAGACGCGTCGTGAGTACGCAAATGCGACGAAACAGATAAGAGCGACGAAGATGACCGCCACGTCGGCAGTACTGGGTGCGAACTGGGTCAGTTCGAGTCCCGTCATCCCCGCCAGGCGCAGCGCGACGCCTGCTGAGTCGCCCCAATAAGGCTTTCTGGTCAATTGCGCAACAAGAACCTCATGGAAGAAGTTGTCGGGTGCCGCGAGAATAAAGGGCAGCGCGAGGGCTGAGAAACTGGCGATGCTCGCGCCCAAGAACACCAACACGCGCCTTCGGTGCACCACAGCGACACAGATAACCATCGCCAGAAAGGGAAAGATTGCCCAAATTTTGACCAAGCCGGCGAAGCCAAAGAGAACGCCGCCGAGCACCAAAGTCAAATTGGCCGTTCGGGAGCGACTCGCCAGGGGCGAGAAGATCACGAGCGCACCCAGCAGTACGAAGAACACGACGTACTGTTCCAGAAACAACGCGGAACTGATATCAGCCGCGATGGGGATGAAGGCGAGCCCTAGGCCAGCGACCAACATGGCCGCGCGACCTCGACGCCGAACTAATAAGCACAAGAAGCTCACATTCAAGGCCGATACGAATGACGTCATCACCCGGGCAAAAATGAGCCCGTCATGACTCCCAAATAGTCGGCTGAACGCAGCCGCCGGGCTCAATAAGATCAACACCCCGGGAGGCTGAACAAAAACGAAGTCTTTATAGGGCAGGGTGCCAGAAACCAAGCGAATCGAGGCTGCTAAATAGACGCCGGAGTCATAGACCCCCACCAACTCTGGCCGCGAGATCTGCCAAAGAGAAAAGCCGAGGCTCAGTAACCCGGTCCCAACGACGATCAAGTACTGCTTTGATCGCGGATCGCTTACCCGCATCCGTCGTGGCCGCGGCGCACGGAAGGTCCCGCGTTCCGGCGTAGGAACGATCGGCCGTGACAACGGCGCACTGACGCTAGAGGGAGTCGTTAGGGGAATCTCAGACTCGGTGCGGATGGCCATGGTTCAATTCCCAACCCGTGGTCGCAACGCCATTACTTCAGTATCTCCTGTATAGTTTTGGTGAAACTCAAGTATCACACGCGCAGTTTGCAATTCAGCGGATTGCGTGACTATGTGAATAACTAGTTGAAGTCGATCGCTGCGTCCACCACAAACCATCCTTTGTGCCGAGATCCCCGGAGAGCGAAAGTTAACGTCGGGGCTATGACTACCCGGTGACGTATGTGGCTAGCCCTGCGCGAACTCTCTAGCCGCCGCGCCAAAGGCGCCTCGTCGGGCTTCGAGTAGCCGCCGCTATTACCAGGCCACCACGTAGAGGTCGCAGAGATTCCATCCACTGTGGCCACCCTCGATCAACTGACCCAGCGTGCGCAGCGCGGGAAAGGTATCGTGCCGCTGCGCCACGTCGAGCCAATCGACTTCGGCTTCGATAAGGCGACTCTTGGTGGAACTCTCGACCCACGCGCCGCCAACGCCCTCGACGTAGTCGCGTCCGTCCGAGGCCCGCGCTACGAAGGCACCGCGGCGGTTAAAGCGGTCCAACACATCAGCCATCAGCCAAGCAAACTCTTGGCACCGACCACCCACGCCGGACCCGCGTACTCTCACGGTGACCTCGCCGACCCCGACGAACGCCGTGGGCGAGACGGTGTGGGCTTCACTCTCCATCGCCTTCTTCCAGTGTGCGACGACATTCGGAAGATCGCCATGCACGCGACTTCCCATATTCACCACGCGATACCCGAGTCGGTTTGCCTCACCCACCGCAGCCTCGAGCATCATCGACGGCTCGGCGAGAACGGTGTTCTCGTGGTGGGACGTCGGTGCAACCACCATCAGTCGCTCGCGACGATTGAACGCGCGCAGCAGTCGTGCGCCCAACTCGGTGTTGACGAGCCCGACGTGCTCTAATAGACCCCCCACTTCATCGGACGTCGGCGCGTAGTCATACGTCAAGCCCGACGCGACCCACTCCGCTCCCGAGATGACGTTGTCGACCAGGATGAGGCTTTGCGACGTCGCCGTCGTGACGTGGCGAAGTACTCCGCCCCCCGCGATAGCCGAGGTGGCGGCGCGAAGTTGGTTCAGCGCCGTGATATCGATACCCCTCCCTAGCGCCGCGTCCCACACGCCGCGCAGATCCTCCAGCGAGAGGGGCGGCACCGGTACGACGCAGAGGCTGGACGCGCCGCCCGAAACGAGAAAGAGCGTGCAGCCGGCGGCTGTCGGATCGTCCAGAAAGGAGATCAAGCGTTGCCCCGCCCGCCAACTGCCGTCCCCCGGTATCGGATGATCGCCCACCACCACCTCGGACGTCACCACGTCTCGAGCCACGCTGGCTTCATCACACACGATCAATCGTCGCCGTACCCGCTCACCGAGCACGGCGCCCACGGCGCCCGACATTTCACGCGACGCCTTGCCGATCGCCACGACGTCCACGTCCTGAGTGAGCTCCAGGTCGGCGAGGCGCACCGCGGTCAGTCGCCCCAGGTCCAACTCATGCAGCCATCGCTCACTGATGGCGAGAGCGTCCTCGACTCTCACTCTCTCGTCGCTGGCGGACATGAGTCCATTGTGACCGACGACAACGACGGCGTTCATCTGATGCCGAATGGGAGTTCATGTCCTCAGAGCCCGACACTCAGAGCCCGAGCCCGTACATCTCAATAATCATCGCCGCGCCGCGTTGGCCAATCTTCCAACACCGTGAGTCACAATCTCGAGTGGAAGGACGCGATTTCGCTCATGAGCGGTAAAAGAAAAGCACGACGGCAAAATTGCCATAATGCTCAGCTCAGAGACGCAGAGCTTTGAGCGACCCAAGCACCAAGACCTCGCCGCTCAAGAGGTGCTCGATCTTCGTCGCCCCTTGAGTGCGGCCGCTTTGAGGCACCGAAGTAGAAACATATCGAGCGCCCGTCAGCGGGCGGAACGAGGTATCAGAAGCGATATGGACGTCAGTGAGTTCACGAAGTCGCGACCTCTTGGCCTAATACAACGACACTCAGCTCCGAGTCACCACGACGTGGGTAGTTTCGCCTGAATGGCTTGGGCGATGAAGGAGTACCCGGCGTTGTTCGGGTGATCGTCGGGC
>JAOBWI010000017.1 GCA_025463285.1 Acidimicrobiaceae bacterium
ACTGGTGTCCGCAATCGCCATGTCGCCGGAGGAGTCGACGGCAATACCCTGAGCGTTACTCAACTGCGCGCTGGTCGCTGAGGATCCGTTGCCGTAGTTGCCTTCGGCGTAGTTACCCGCCACCACCGACTCCGAGTCGGTGGTGGCATTTATGCTGCGCACCACGCTGTTATGAGGGTCGGCGGCGTAGACGTAGTTGGTGCCACCCACGGTGGCGCTCGCTAACTGGACGGCCCCCTGGAACACAGTCGTCGCCGGAAGAGGACCCATCGGCCCACCGACGTAGGTAAACATCGTCCCCGGAACCGAGGCGTTGTTCTCGAACGGTGTGGACTTCGACGTGAGGTCGCCGTAGGCGTCATAACCCCGCTGCGTGACCACACCGTCCGCGTTGATGGTCGCGCACGGCAGTTCGGTCGTGGGTGCGTTCGTCGTGCACGACTCCGTGATGGTGCCGAGCGTGACACTTTCTCCGTTATAGACGTTGTAGGTGGTGCGCGACTGGGTCGCGCTGCCCCCGCCGGGCCCGTAATCGCCGGTCGTCGTGTAGATGAGATTTCCCTTGGTGTCGTACTCGCTGTACGTGACGTGGTCGGGCGGCCCCGTCGTTGGCGGGGTGATCGTCCCGCCCGGCGTGACGGCCGAGGGTGGCGAGAGCGAGGAGCACGGAGAGGACGCCAGAGCGAGCGCCTCACAGGTCGCCTCGTCAAAACTGTTGTACGAGTATGAGGTCATGTTGCCGAGGGCGTTCGTTGACGTCAACACGTTCCCGTCGCCGTCGTAGGTGTACTCGGTGGTGTTGCCGTTGGCGTCTGTCACGCTGTCGTTCAAGAGGCTTGAGGGATCGACTTGATAGGTCGTCGTGGCGGCTGACGCCGTGCCGTATCCGGTGATCACCTGAGCTAGCGCGCCCTCGTCGAACGTGTACTGCGTCTCATTCGAATCGGGATCGGTCTACACGACTGCGCCAGTGAGCGTGGATGCGTTCATGCCCGAGTAATCGAATGAGGTCACATTGCCCATGGAATCCGTTTGCGATGTCACTTGGCCCGAGGAGTTATAAACGTTGGCGAGATGGTCTCCCGCGTCGGGACCGCCGGTCTGCTCGTTCGGGTCCATGACCGTCAAGAGATCGTGGTGCAAATTGACGTTGGCGTTCGAGCCGTCGTAGGTGTACGAGGTGACATTGCCCAATGGATCCGTGACGGACGTCAGGTTCCCGCCGCTATACGCATAGACGGTCTCTCGACCCAAGGAGTCGGTGACCGAAGTGATGGTCCCGGTGTCGCTGGTACTCGACCAACCCAAGGTGATGGTCCGCCCGGACACGGCCGTCACGGTCTCGCACGATCCGGCTCCTCCGGGACAGTTACCCGAGCCCGGCGACGGAGAGTTGTACGCCACGCTCTCGCTATCCCCGTTGGGATCGGTGATAGATGTGAGCTGCCCCGAGGAGTTGAAAGTGTAGGTCATATCTGGGTGCTCGACCAAGGTATAAGTCGATGAACCCGAGTTGTACGTGAGCGACCCCAGCACCTGTGGAAGGTTGCAGTACGTATTCGACGTACCCGGACCGAAGTAGGGATAGGCGCAGGCTCCACTGACTGGCGGCACGAACAGCGCCTGCGATCCGTTCGATTGATTGAGCGTCACGTCTCCCGTGACTGACGTGTCGTAATCGGTGTTGAGGGCGAGCGATGTGGCCCAATTGTCCGTCCAGCCATAACCCAGTGGGCCTGGAGTTGCCGACGCGGACTGAGCTTGAGCTAAGACCGCGTCGTAGGTACGGTTGAAGTCCAGAGCGGGTCCGAATGTGGCCACCGAAGCGTCCGTGTCGGTCTCGAAATAGTCACCCGTCGCCACGTCGACGGGTTCGCCCGCCTTGCAGTCACAGGCTCCGGGCGATATGCCGCCCCCACCTCCGATTCGCTGACCGCTGCTAATCACACCTCCGACGAGGCTGTCGGTGAAGTCGCTGATGGTGTGGACGTCCGTCGCCGCCCCGGTGCCGCCGGTGAAGCCCAGGTAAGCACTCGACGGCAAGGACGGCACCATCTGGTTCAGAACCTCACTCCCGTCCATCCAGGCCCGGACCGAGGGGCTTGTGCCGTTGTCGAAGGTGACGGTGACAAGGTGGGTTTCCCCGTGCAAAGTTGATATGTGGTCGTTCGTACCCAAGTGGTAATCCAGTACGGATCCCCCGCAGGTGGTTCCGTCGGTAACGCCCACGAAGTTCGCCGAGGGATCGCAACTGTCGTGGTAAGTGTCGAAGGATACGCCGATACCCGATAGGCCCCCGAAGCCGATGCCGCCGCCGTCGGCACCCACCGAGGTCGGTCCGTCCACCCCGGCGTTCAGAAGGTCAAGCGTAATGCCGTCAGCACCACTGCCCCCTGACATGCTCATCTCAAATGAAACGGTGAGTGAAGACGACACCGAGATCGGAGTGGCGTACCAAGCCGAGCCCGCTTGGTACGTCGAGGCCGGAGTCAACTCCACGCTCCCGCCACCTTGGAGGCTGGCTGAACCATTGAAGTCCCAAGAGGCATTCGGTGCGGGGATTGTTGTGCTGGCAGATGCCACTGATGAAGTAGCGATCGACACTCCCACCACTCCCATGAGGCTCAGGGCCACGAGAGAAACCGCCATGACGACGCGGTGGGCAACGTGCCTAGTTCGAGCGAACGTAGAGAAACGATTTATTCGTCGATACCAAATAGGCGAAGGAACGAAAGCTATTCGACCGTCACATTTACGAACCACGAGTTGATCTCCCTCTGCCCTCAACGTCGCAGTACTATCAGGAAGAAATCCGTAATGCCAATACGAAAATCAGCCTCGTTCGAAATATGTTTCTTCGTTGCGAGGGGATTGAGTGTGCGTCGTGTCTTACGGAGCCTCGTAAGTCTGATACAACGACTACAGCGACGATGCGTTCTTCAGAGCCTCGGCGAACGTAACTCTCAACGACGAGCCGCCGTCCATGACGCTGAGCAATGGCACGACGTTGCAGGAGTTCGCGTACTCTGAAGTGGACCCGTCTCTTGGACAGCCTGACTGACTTCTTAAGAGGTGAGCGCGTTGTCAGCACGAACTCAGACAGCTCGCTCGTAGTTGCGTAACGCATAGTAGACCCCGTCGAGCGTGTGGTTTCTTTACTCATACTTTCGTCGACTAGTTGGACTGCTCTTCTGATGCAATGGGCAGAAACGACGGAAGATTGCTTGAAGTTGCGCCTGGAATGTTTGCGATACTCAACGAGTTCGAGTTCTGCAACACATCGGAGAACCAATTTAACAACTCAGTGTTTTGCGTTGCACCCGTAGCCGTGGAACCAGTTATTGCCTGCGTCTCGTACTGAAGGTCGAGGTCTGTTTGATATCCAGCAATACACGCTGAGCAAGTAATAACGCTCTCGAGTGTTTCACCTGGCGACAGCGGCAGGGCATTTGGCGTTCCTTGAAGTGACTCGTAATTCGCGAGTTCCTGCTGCGCGTAAGACTTCGCTTGCGCCACGGTTGCCCCGTTGCCTGAGTTGATTGCGGCTCGCACTTCCGCTTTCTTGTACACATCAAGCGCGACCGCTTGATCCAGGCAGAATGACGAAGACTCGAGCTCCGAAACAGCCGTCGAGGGATCGAGGTTTTGTTCGTACGCATTGGTGGTGGTGACTTCAATTGCCGCTTGTAGACAACCTGCCTCCCCCCCAGCAATGTCGGAATTGCTAAAGGTCGCGCCGTCGAAGCTTACATTCACGCCGCTGCTGTCCAGTGACTTCAAAAGCGTGGCATGACTCGGAATATTTGCAATCGCATTTGTTGCAATCGAGTGATAACTCGCTGGGACCGATTTAGTAACTGAGTCTGCGAGAAGTTCACTTAAGGGATATGGGGACCCACCCGAGATCGAGTACTTGGATCCATTTCTCGTTCTTCCAAACAAGAGCAGGCCAGAAAGAATAAGCACTACGACGAGCGCTATCGTGATGAGGCGCCAATGCATCGGGTAGATGCGGCCTTCGTCACGCAGAACACGTCCATCTCTTGGTTGCCGATTCATATCGTTCATGCTCCTTAACTGACGTATCCGTCGAGAACCGTCAATGGCTGGCTCCGCCAGGGCTGACCGGGTTGCCACCGGCGGCGTCCTGGTAGTCAACAAACCCATCATCAATGGGGTCGTGAAACATTGCGCCATTGGTGTTGCTATTGGATTCGTTTCAGGGTTCCCAGGCCTTTCAGCGCATTCTGAAGAGCCTTCGCGAGGGTACCATCCGCGTCTCGCAATGTTCTAGTAAGTGCATTACGACTTTTTGAGGCAAGTGAAGTGATGGCACCGGGACTGTGAATTCAATGCCACAGCGACGCAAAAATTGCAAGTAATCGTAATGGAGTAACTATCTCAATTTAAAATGGCCTTTCGGCCTGGCCGACCTGGGTCGTGCCATGGTTCTTCGTCGGCAGCGTCTCGTACCCAACGGTCGACGTATCTACTTCCGTAAGGATCAGAACCGT
Organism: Acidimicrobiaceae bacterium; assembly: GCA_025463285.1. Lineage (GTDB taxonomy): Bacteria > Actinomycetota > Acidimicrobiia > Acidimicrobiales > RAAP-2 > RAAP-2. The sequence goes on from JAOBWI010000017.1 coordinate 4,515, forward strand.
GATATCGAGCTCGAGCCAAGACACCCACGGCATAATCATCGATGTCTGAGCGTCGGTTGCTTTCCAGCCGATAGCGACTACCCACCGGTGAATTTCAAAACGGTGGTCGACGACACGTCGGCGCGTGGGCGAAGAGGGGCCGCTGCACCCGACGCGTTGTCCGGATCCTCAACTGGCGTCGATGTCTGAGAATCATTTATATATACTGGTTTAAGCCATTAAACAGTTATATATAGAGGAATATAATGCGCCGAGCACATACTTACACGCCCCAAACCTCCGACGCTGCAAAGGTCATTGGGCTGGAAATTGCGCGGGAACGTCGCCAGCGCCGATGGACCACAACGGAATTGGCGAGCCGGGCTGGCATCAGCACGACAACGCTATTTCGCGTCGAACGTGGCGATCCAACTGTGGCGATCGGAATCGTCTTTGAGGTCGCGACCTTGCTCGGTATTCAATTATTTGGTGCGGACCGGAAGGAGTTAGCCGCGCTCGTCGGCCGAGGCCAAGAGCGCTTGGCCCTATTGCCAGCTCGAGTTCGCGAGCCAGAAGGGCCCGTGGATGACAATTTCTAGTGGCGCGCCCAAGAGCGTGTACGTGTGGATCTGGCTCCCCGGATCGACCGAGCCCGTACCTGCGGGCGTCATCGAACAGAGTGGCGAGATCGCCTTTTTCAACTATGGCCGAAGTTATCTCGAGCGAGAAAACGCGATTGCTATATATCTTCCGGAACTACCTCTCGATCTAGGACGTATTCGGCCTTTTCAAGGCTTAGCCATCGCTGGATGCATAAGTGACGCGGGACCCGACGCCTGGGGTCGCCGAGTAATCCGATATCGAATGCTTGGCACCGCCGATTTAGATTCGGAAATTGACGACGTCACGGAATTGACCTATCTCCTTGAGTCCGCCTCCGATCGAATCGGCGCAATTGATTTTCAGGAAAGCCCGGAGGAGTACGTTCCCAGAACGAGCAAGGCGACCCTTGCCGAAATGCAAGAGGCTGCACAACGACTCGAGGAAGGTGTTCCCTTCTCCTCTGAACTCGAGATGGCGCTCCTTCACGGTTCCTCAGTCGGGGGAGCCCGACCAAAAGCGCTGCTCAATAACGGCGCGCGAATGCTCATCGCAAAATTTTCTTCGAACACGGACAGTTATCCAGTCGTCAAGGCGGAAGGCGTCGCGATGGAACTCGCCCGCCGAGTTGGCTTGAACGTGGCAAACACCGAAGTCGTTGAAAGCATGGGTAAAGACGTGCTGCTGGTGGAACGATTCGATCGAACATCGATACCCGGACAACGCCTGTCGGTCGTTTCCGCACTCACGCTCCTAGAGCTGGACGAAATGTTTGCGAGGTACGCAACGTATTTCGACTTAGTGCCGATAATTCAAGGGCGCTTTATCGACCCGCTCCCTACGCTACGCGAGCTGTTCGCGCGCATTGTCTTCAACATATGTGTTGGTAACACCGACGATCACGCACGAAATCATGCAGCATTCTGGGATGGTCATCTGCTCAGTTTGACACCAGCCTTTGACATTTGCCCGCAGCAGCGTTCGGGCGGCGAAGCCGTTCAAGCCATGGCAATTGCCCCAGGCTTCAAATTCAGCCAGCTTGCCGGATGCATTGACGCTTCCGAAAGATACTTCCTTACGAAATCCGAAGCACGACAGATTGTTGACGCTCAACTGGAGGTCATCCAATCGCAATGGAATGACGCTTGTGATGCGGCCAGACTCACGGAAAACGATCGCATTCAGCTCTGGGGGCGACAGATTCTAAATCCTTACGCCACGGAAGGTCTCTGATCTTCTACCTCCCAGACGCCTGGTCGACGCTCCCGAATGGTTGCCAAGTCGCCCAACGGTCGCGAAGTAGGGACAAAGCAAGGATGTCGCAGACTAATTCGCCCTAAAGCGAAGAAAATGCTTCCAGGAAGTGCTATTTGAGCAGGTGCTTCGCCACGACGATGCGCTGCACTTGATTCGTTCCTTCGTAAATCTGCGTGATCTTGGCGTCGCGCATGAAACGCTCGACGGGAAACTCCTTGGTGAAGCCATATCCCCCGAGGAGCTGCACCGCGTCGGTGGCCACGCTCATGGCCGTGTCTGAGGCAAACGATTTAGCGGCGGCGCCCAAGTAGCTGAGAGAGCCATCGGGATCGCCCTCGTCGATGGTCTCGCAGGCGCGATAGACGAGAGCTCGCGCGGCTTCGGTGCGAATGGCCATATCGGCCAGCATGAAGCGCAGTCCTTGAAACTCACTAATCGGCTCGCCAAAGGCCTTACGGCCCTTCATGTATGTCGCGGCGTAGTCGATGGCGCCTTGAGCGATGCCCACCGCCTGCGCGCCTATCGTCGGACGAGAGCGATCAAGGGTGTGCATAGCGATTCTAAATCCCTCGCCCTCTTCGCCGATGCGATGCGTCGCGGGTACGCGAACGTCGTGCAGCACTACTTCACCGGTCGGTGACGCGCGTAGCCCCATCTTGTCCTCGAACTTTGGAAACTCGAGGCCCCACTCCCTCTCTACTAAGAAGCAGGTGATGCCGTGGCCCCCCGCCTCGGGGTCGGTTTTGGCGAACACCGTGTAGGTATCCGAGACGCCCGCGTTGGTAATCCAGTACTTAGAACCGTTCAAGATGTAGTCGTCACCGTCGCGAATCGCCCGGCAACGAAGCGAGGCTACGTCAGAGCCGGCGTCCGCCTCCGAGAGGCAGTAACTCGCCTGGATCTCTCCGCTGGCGATACGAGGTAGGTACTGGTGCTTTAGGTCCTCCGAGCCGAAGTTAATCACCGGTAGCACGCCGAGTTTCGAGATAAGCATGGTCACCGACGTCGACGCGCAGCCCCGAGCAATCTCCTCGGCCGCGATGGATTGGGTCACCATGTCGGCCCCGGCGCCACCGTAGGTCTCCGGTATCCCCAGGGCCGGGATGTCCATTTCGACGCAGGCGTCAAAGCTGTCCCGGGGAAAAACTTGCTCGCGGTCGTAGTGGGCGGCGTTCGGCGCGATGCGCTGGTCCACAAACTTTCGCATCACGTCGCGGAAACTTCGCTGTTCAGCCGTCAGGTCAAAACTCATGTTTCGGTCCTTTGGTTGGTGAACCTAGTGCGCTGAAGCGGGTCCGTTCTCACCGGTGATCAAGACATCGCCCGGCACAGCGTCACTGAAACGTCGTTGGGCGGCGTAGCCGTGCGAGAGACCGAGAAACGCTTCGGTCCTCGCCCGCGGCACTGGAGATTCGTTTCGAAGGCCAAAGTAGTCCAACGCCACGCGGACGTCGCCGAGGGTGGGACCTCGACCGAGGAGGCTGGCCCGCTTGGCCGCCACGATACCAACACCGACCGTCACGTCGTCACGGTCGTGGGGGTGTTCGAAGGTGAGTTTTTCGCATTCGCGCTCGGCGATGGTGAGGGCGTACCCCTCGCCCGGCGCGGGTGTGCCGTAGCCGGTACCTTCCGCACGAACGGCCGAACGCCCCATGCCGGGCTTCTTCGGTCGGCCGATCTCGGGGGTGCCCGTCGTCATGACGGGTCGAACTTCACCGGCTAAGGGAACGGGAGAAAAGGAGGGTTGCGCCACGAGTCGAGGTTACTTCTCTTAGGTGTTCACACCCGCGCGAGCCACTCTTCGTACTGGGGCCGCTCACCGCGGATCGCTTGGTGGTAGGTGGTCTTCACGGCCGTGGTGATCGGGCCCGGGTTACCGTCGCCCACTACTCGGTCGTCGACCGAAGAGATCGGGACAACTTCGGCGGCCGTGCCGGTGAGGAAGGCCTCGTCAGCTAGGTACAGGTCGTCGCGGCGCAGTGCTTCGAAACTCACCTCGTAGCCCAGGTCGTGCGCGATCTTCACGATGCTGGCTTGGGTAATACCGCGCAGCGCGCCGGCTTCTGAGGGGGGCGGACTCAGGATCACCCCGTCTTTCACGATGAAGAGGTTCTCACCCGTGCACTCGCTCACGCGACCGTCGGGACCCAGCATGATCGCTTCGTCGTAGCCAGCCTTGATGGCCTCAACCTTGGCGAGACTGGCGTTCACGTAACCGCCAATGGTCTTAGAGGCCGTGGGCATGGCGTTGGGATGGTGGCGCGACCACGAGGAGACTTTCATCCGCACGCCCTTCTCGGCGTGTTCGCCCAAATAGGCGGCCCAGGGCCAGGCGGCGATCGCCGACTGCACCGGTGCGCCAATGGGGTTCACCCCGATCTCGCCGTATCCCAAATAGACAATCGGTCGCAGATAACACCCGTCGTGCAGTTCGTTCACCCGCACTAGTTCTTTGGCCGTCTCACAGAGATCGTCCAGGCTGTAGGGCACGTCCATCATCAAGATGCGACAACTGCGCAGCAGTCGCTGCATGTGATCCTTTAAGCGAAAAATCGCCACGCCGTTGGGCGTCTTGTACGCGCGAATACCCTCGAAGGCGCCCATGCCGTAGTGCAGCGTGTGGCTCAGTACATGCACGGTGGCGTCGTCCCAGTCGACGAACTGCCCGTCCATCCATATCTTCTTGGTGGGTGTTATCGGCATTACAACCTTTCTCGAATCTGTTGGGTGACTCCGCTGGTGCCCAGAAGCGCGGCGTCACCCTCAAAGTCTGCCACCGCGCGAGCTATGCGACGTGCGGCGTCCTCCTCGCCGAGGTGTTCTAGCATCAGTACCGCCGACATAATCGCGGCGATGGGATTCGCGCGATTAGTACCGACGAGATCGTGGGCGGCGCCGTGCACGGGCTCGAAGAGTGAGGCCCCGCTCTTGGTGGGATTCAAGTTGGCGCTCGCGGCGTAGCCAATGCCACCGGTGACCGCGCCAGCCAGATCCGACAATATGTCGCCGAAGAGATTGTCGGTCACGATGACGCCGTAGCGCTGGGGATCGTTGACCAGGTAGATGCACGCCGCGTCTACGTGCTGGTAGTCGACCGCGACACCCGGGAACTCCGTAGCGACCTGGTGGACCACTCGTTGCCACAGGTCACCGGCGAAGGTCAGCACGTTGGTCTTATGGACGAGAGTTAACTTTGCCCGATCGAGTTGACTGGCGCGCGCGAAGGCGAAGCGCACGCATCGCTCGACGCCGAAGCGGGTGTTGACCGATCCTTGCGTGGCCACTTCGTGCGGGGTGCCGCGACGAAGCACGCCCCCCTCGCCGCCGTAGGGACCCTCGGTGTTCTCTCGCACGATGGCGAAGGAGTGGCCGTCCGCCAAGGAGCCGGCTTGGCCGGCGAAGGGTCGGTAGTTGACGTAGAGGTCGAGTCCGAAACGGATCCTGAGTAGCAGTCCCCGCTCCAAGACTCCACCGGCAATTCTCGTGTCGCCAATGGCGGGGCCAATGGCCCCGAGCAACAGGGCATCGAAGCCGCGCAGCTCTTCTAACGTCGCGTCATCGAGGACGAACCCGTCGCGAAGGTAGCGCGCGGCCCCGAGATCAAAGTCCGAGGTGTTTAGCGCCACCCCGGCGGCGGCGACGACCTCGAGGGCGGCCGCGGTCACTTCGGGTCCGATGCCGTCCCCACCGATGACGGCCACGCGGTGGCTGCGTCGCTCACTCATCGTTCGTTCTCCCTTTTCTCTATTTTGGCCGCTCGTAGAGCTAAGGAGCAAAACGAAGAGCCCAAAATCAGGCCCGATACTAGAATTAGGCATTCCTATTAGTTGAGGTTGCGGCATGGCCGACGAAATTCACCGGATTACGAAAGAGACGCTGGAGAAACTCGAGGCCGAGTACCAATACCTCACGACCGTCGGACGAACCGAGATCGCGCGCACTATTGAGGCCGCCCGCCTGCTGGGAGATCTCTCGGAAAATGGCGACTATCACGCGGCCAAAGACGAGCAGGGCAAAATGGAGGCCCGAATTCGCCAAATCGATCAGGTACTGCGTAATCACGAAATCGTCGAGCGCGACGGGCACGCCGACAAAGTCCAGTACGCCTCGATCGTCCAAGTCGTCTACGAGGGTGACGAGGATGGCGACTTTCAGGAGTTCTTCATTGGTTCCATCGAAGAGAAGCCCGAGGGCGTGCTGGTCGCCTCTCCCACTTCGCCGCTCGGCGAAGCGCTGCTCGGGCGTTCGGTCGGGGACACCGTCGAGTACGAGGCGCCCTCGGGAGTCCTCAAGGTGAACATTGTGGGGCAACGTTAGATCGTGAGCAGGAAAACCCTCTACGAAAAGATCTGGGACGACCACGTCCTGAGCACCCCGGACAGCGACACGACGCTTCTCTACATTGACCTGCACCTGGTACACGAGGTGACCAGTCCCCAGGCGTTCGACGGCCTACGACTGAACGCTCGCGGCGTACGACGGCCCGATCTCACCTTGGCCACGGCCGACCACAACGTCCCGACCGACCCCCTCTCCACCCCGGTGGCCGATCCCATCTCACGGCGCCAGCTCGAAGTGCTGGACGAGAACTGCAAAGAGTTCGGCATCACCGTCTTTCCCCGAGGTCACGAGAATCAGGGCATCGTTCACGTCATTGGGCCGGAGCTGGGCGTGACCCAACCGGGCATGACCATTGTCTGTGGCGACTCGCACACTTCTACACACGGCGCTCTCGGGTCGCTGGCTTTTGGTATCGGCACCAGCGAGGTTGAGCACGTGCTCGCCACCCAGACCTTGCCGCAACAAAAGGCCAAGACCATGTCGGTGAGCGTCAATGGCAGGCTCCCACAGGGCGTGAGTGCGAAGGACGTCGTGCTCGCCATCGTCGGTCGCCTGGGCACGGGCGGTGGCTCGGGCTACGTCATCGAGTACCGCGGCGAGGCGATCCGCGCGCTCTCGATGGAAGGCCGCATGACCGTGTGCAACATGAGTATCGAAGCCGGCGCCCGCGCCGGTCTCGTGGCCGTGGACGAGACCACCGTCGAGTACCTCCGCGGCCGCCCGGGGGTACCGCAGGGCGACGCCTTCGAGGAGACGGCGGAGCGCTGGCGCCATTTCGTCTCCGACGACGACGCCGAGTTTGACGCGGAACTCGTCATCGACGCCGCCGACCTCGTGCCCTTCGTCACCTGGGGTACCAACCCCGCTCAGGTGGTCGCCCTCTCGGGCGTCGTCCCCTCACCCACGGATGGCGCCGACGCCGACGAGCGCGGCACGATCGAGCGAGCCTTGGAGTACATGGATTTAACACCCGGCACGCCACTTCGCTCCATTCCCGTCGACGTCGTGTTCATTGGCTCGTGTACGAACTCGCGCATCGAAGACCTCCGCGCGGCGGCGGCGGTCGCTCGAGGTCGCAAGGTTCACGGTGGCGTACGAGCCCTGGTGGTGCCCGGTTCTCGCAGGGTCAAGGATCAAGCGGAGTTAGAAGGCCTGGACCGAGTGTTCCTCGAGGCTGGCTTCGAGTGGCGCGAGCCGGGGTGTTCCATGTGCTTAGGCATGAACCCGGACATACTCAGCCCGGGACAGCGCTGCGCTTCGACGTCGAATCGAAACTTCGAAGGTCGACAGGGCCGCGGAGGCCGAACCCATCTCGTCTCCCCGGTGGTCGCGGCGGCGACGGCCCTCCTGGGTCGATTCGCCTCACCCGACGAGGTCGCGTGAGATCCGTTCGCCTCATCGAGGGCCGGGCCGTTCCCCTAGATCGCTCCGACGTTGATACCGACCAGATCATCCCGTCCGATTGGCTCAAGCGCGTCGAACGCACGGGATTTGGTCGCGGACTGTTTAGCGAGTGGCGCGACGACACAACGTTCGTCTTAAACCAGCCCGAGTACTCGAGCGCCACGATTCTGCTCGCCGGTCCGCGCTTCGGTACCGGGTCGTCGAGAGAGCACGCCGTGTGGGCGCTGATGGACTACGGATTCGAAGCGATCATCGCGCCGTCGTTTGGGGACATCTTTCGCAACAACTCCTCGAAGCAGGGACTCGTCATTGTTCAGTTAGCGGCGCACGATGTCGAGCAACTCAGCGACATGGTGAAAGAGGACCCGTCGAGACTCATCGTGGTGGACGTCGAACGTCTCGGCGTCGAGGTCCCCGACGCGGGCTGGCATCGCGACTTCGTGCTCGACCCCATGACCCAAGAACGCCTCCTCGAGGGGTGGGACGATATTGGCCTCACCCTGCGTCGCGCACCGGAGATTGACGCGTACGAGTCAAGTAGCCGGGCGCCAAAGATGACTGACGTCTTCGACGCCGCGGGCCGCGCTCGTCGCGGCTAGAGAACACCCTTCAGCCCGGCCACGTCGCCCTCAGTGGCTCTTGCGTCGACGACCTTCTGACTCACCGAAGGACGCGCGTCGCATCCAAATATAGGCCGCGGTGTAGAGCACGCTGAAGAACACCATGACGATGATGGGCACCGTGAGGATCACCGGACACCTCGTGACTGACCCTTGATGCGGGACGGACACACAGCGACCTCGTTCATGCCTTCTCTTTCCATCGTGTACTATTAAGTCGTACCCGATCTAAATGCAGACTACCACGAAACGAGCGACTCATGCCGAGTGAGGATCCACTTTTGCTAGAACGACAGGTCTGTTTCGCCCTCGTCGTGGCGGCCCGAAGCGTTCTGTCGATCTATCGACCGCTGCTCGATCCCATGGGACTCACTCATCCCCAGTACCTGGTCATGTTGGCCCTGTGGGAACGCTCACCGCTGTCGGTAAAAGCGATCGGAGAACTCCTCGAACTCGACTCGCCCACGCTGTCGCCCCTGTTGAAGCGATTGGCGACAGCGGAACTCATCACGCGGGAACGAAGCGACGCAGACGAGCGACGAGTGGACGTCGAACTAACGAAAAAAGGCCGAGACCTTCGACGACGGGCCTTGCTCGTTCCACCGGCGGTGGTCGCGAAGCTGGGCATGGACGTCAGTGAACTCGAGGCTCTGCATCACTCACTCTCCAACGTGATTGAAGCGGCGCGACACTCCTAGCGAGGGTGACCCTCTTATCGACGACGATTCGCCGCCGAAATAACCGCTTCCAGTGAGGCGTCGAGAATGGAGGAACTCATCCCCACTCCCCACCAGGTGGTGCCGTCATCGCCCTGCGCCTCAACGTACGCCACGGCCGACGCTTCTGAACCCGCCGTTAAGGCGTGTTCGTGGTAGTCACGAACTTTGAAGTTCACGTGCATCTCGCTGTTGAGACCCGACATCAGCGCGTCAATGGGTCCGTTGCCTTCGCCCTTAACCGTGACGTGCTGGCCACTCACTATTAGCTGAGCGAAGATCCGGGTCTGCCGTTGATCGGCGGTCACTTCGCTCGAGAGCAGTTGAATCGTCGCGTTCTCGGGTTGATAGGTCGTGGTAAAGACGTCCCAAATCTCGGCCGGCGAGATCTCGGTGCCGGTGGCTTCGGTCAGCTCTTGGACTTGCTTGGAGAACTCCACCTGCATGGCCCGGGGCAGGTCGAGGCCGTGTTCCGTGCTGAGCAGGTAGGCCACGCCACCCTTGCCCGATTGAGAGTTCACCCGGATGATGGCCTCGTACGTGCGCCCGGTGTGTTTGGGGTCGATCGGCAAGTAGGGAACTTCCCAGAACTCGTACGTCTCACCGATCGCGGTCATGCCCTTTTTGATGGCGTCTTGGTGTGAACCAGAAAACGCCGTGTAGACGAGTTCGCCGACGTAGGGGTGACGCACGTGAATGGGCAGGCGATTGGCGTACTCGGCCACGTGTCGCGCTTTATCGATATCGCGCACGTCGAGCTCGGGGTCCACGCCCTGGGAGAAAAGGTTGAGCGCCAGGTTGACGACGTCGACGTTGCCCGTGCGTTCGCCGTTTCCAAACAGCGTGCCCTCGACCCGGTCGGCTCCGGCCAGCACGCCGAGCTCGGCCGCCGCCACGGCCGTGCCGCGATCGTTGTGGGGGTGCAGGGAGAGCACGACCGCCTCACGCCGATCGACGTGGCGCAGAAACCACTCGATGGCGTCGGCGTAGAGGTTCGGGGTGAACATCTCCACCGTCGCGGGCAAGTTCAAGATCAGCGGTCGCTCGGGAGTCGGCTCGATGACGCCAATGACCGCGTTGCAGATCTCCACGGCGTACTCGAGTTCCGTGCCGGTGAAACTCTCCGGCGAGTACTCGTAGAGAAACTCGGTGTCGGGCGAGGTGGCTTCCAGAGATCGACAGAGACGTGCCGCGTCGGTCGCGATCTTGGTAATGCCATCTCGATCGAGACCGAAGACGACGCGTCGCTGCAAGGTCGAGGTCGAGTTGTAGAAGTGGACGATGGCCCGGCGCACCCCGTGCAACGACTCATAGGTACGACGAATGAGGTCATCTCGACACTGCGTGAGCACCTGAATGGTGACGTCACTCGGTATGCGGCCGTCTTCGATGATCTCGCGGACGAAGTCGAAGTCGGGCTGGGAGGCCGAGGGGAATCCGACCTCGATCTCCTTGAAGCCCATCTCGACCAAGTGGTCGAACATCACGTTCTTGCGCTCGAGATCCATGGGGTCGATCAGGGCCTGGTTCCCATCACGAAGGTCCACGCTGCACCAACGAGGCGCCCGGGTCAGACGCCGGTCGGGCCACGTGCGATCAGGCAGGTCGACCGGAACCGTCGCGCGATACTTGGCGTACGCCATGGGACTCGGCTGTTGAGGGTCGACGGGCATGTCCATCCTTTCCTTACGGCCAGCGAGAAACGAAAACGCCCCCGCAAACGCGGGGGCGAGGGTGAGCGGCGCCCACCCTTCTACAGCAGCAGTTCGCTCTGGCCACTTGTCACTCCCACATTCTACCTCTGTTCTACGAAATGTCCAGAGGTATGGCTACTATCCTGAACGGTCATGGGACTACTCAAGACACTGTTCAAACTGTCGTTTCTCCTCGTGGTGGGTACGGTCGTCGCGGGCGTCGTGTTCTTGGTGAAGCGACCGGCTGACGAATCGTCGATCTCCTTTGACGAATGGCCGAGCGTTCCACCCAACCCGGTCGAGTAGTCCTTTCGTTCACCACTAGTTCAAGGAGCACTCATGGCAGACATGGAGTATCGCCGGCTCGGACGGTCGGGGCTCAAACTGAGTGTGCTCTCCTTTGGCAGTTGGGTCACCTTCGGCAACGCCAATCAGATCGAAACCGCCCACCAGGCGGCCGAGTGCCTGAGCGCCGCGCACGACGCCGGAGTGAACTTTTACGACAACGCCGAGTCCTACTCGGCGGGTGAGTCAGAGCGAGTCATGGGCGCGGCTTTTAAGGAACTGGGTTGGAAGCGCTACGAGTACGTCGTCTCCACCAAGCTGTTTTGGGGAATCCACGACGCACCCAACATGCGCAACACCCTCAATCGCAAGTACCTGAGTCAAGCCATCGAAGGATCGCTGGAGCGTCTCGGCCTCGACTTCGTGGATCTCGTGTTCTGTCACCGCGCCGATCCCGCTACGCCCATCGAAGAGACGGTCTGGGCCATGAGTGACATGGTCAGTCGCGGACAGGCTCTCTACTGGGGAACCTCTGAGTGGACGGCCGACGAGATTCGTGCGGCCTGGGACATTGCTGAGCGGTACAACCTGCACAAGCCGGTCATGGAGCAGTCGCAGTACAACATCCTGTGGCGCACTCGCGTCGAGAAGGAGTACTCGCGTCTCTACGACGACATCGGACTCGGCACCACCATATGGTCGCCGCTGGCCTCGGGACTGCTGACCGGAAAATACCTAAACGGCGTACCCGAAGGCTCACGTGCCACGTTGCCGGGCTACGAGTGGCTCCGCAAAATGCTGACGAATGAAGAGAGCAATAAGCAAGTCGCCGAACTGAAGAAGATCGCCGACGAACTCGACGTAGCGCTCTCGCAGTTCTCGCTCGCCTGGTGCGCCAAGAACCCCCACGTCTCCACCGTGATCACGGGCGCCTCCACGGCCGATCAGGTCCGTGACAACATGAAGGCCCTCGACGTCATTCCCCTGCTCACCGATGAGATTATGGAGCGCGTCGATCAGGTGTGGCTCTCGGGAAGCGCTCACTAGCCACCGGGCGGCCGCGAGGGCGCGGATCGGTTCGCGCGCCCATCGTTAACGGATGAGCGGGCTCGTTGCGAATGACGATCAAACTCGTAATCCTTCCCGTACGAACCTCGAAGTAGTCCGACGTGATCAACTCCCCTGGGGCAACTGGGACCTGTCGTAATTGCCCCCTAGACGCCGCGCACGATGATGTCGCCGTAGTTGTCCACGACCTGTCGCACTTCCATGGTGACTCTGTCAGCGATGATCTCTCGGTCGGCCCAGACCCGAATCGCTTCGATGCAGCTGGGGACGCGATGGTCGCGTTGGGGGCGCGTCGCTTTAAGGTCCTTGAAAGGCGCTAGCTCTTTGGGACTGCGCGCCCGCAAGGTTCACTCTCGAAAAGGAGGCCACACCATGGCCAAGGTGCTCTATACAGCGAACGCTCACGTCACGGGGGGCCGCGGTGGCCACGGCCGTACGGCCGACGGAGAACTGGACGTCAATCTCCGAGTGCCCAAGGAGATGGGCGGGGAGGGCGGAGGGACGAACCCCGAGGAGTTGTTCGCGGTCGGGTGGGCCGCCTGTTTTGAAAGCGCCATCGCCGGAGTGGGACGACGACAACACGTCGACGTGGGAGAGGTGGTCATTGACTCCGCGATCAGTTTGCTCCCCGTCGGGGACGGAGGCTTCCGTCTCGAAGCGACCCTGGACGTCTCGATTCCGGCGCTTAGCGACCGGGACGTAGCCGTGGAGCTCATTCGAGGGGCGCACGAGGTCTGCCCGTACTCCAACGCCACCCGGGGCAACATCGACGTCACCCTTCTGCTGGACGGTGACGCGCTCTAGCGACTGGGATTTATCGCAGCGTGATGAGGTGAATGTCCTGAATGCCGTCGGTGGCGCGAAGTTGTTCGATCACCGACGACGGGGTGGGGACTTCGGTGGAGATCACCATGAGCGCCGTCTTGGTCTCGGGGTCGGGCCCGACCGCCATCGACGAGATAGAGATCTCCGCCTTTCCCAGAGCGACACCGACGAGCCCGATCATTCCGGGGCGGTCGTCGTTGTGCACTACCAGCATGGAGGCCGCGGGAGCAATCTCGACGGCGTGACCGTCGACACTCACCACACGCGTTTCGACTCGCGTGCCAATGGTCATCAACGTGCCCGCCACCGTGTGACCGTCCGAACGAACGGTGATGAGACTGACGTACTCGGCCGTGGCGAAGGACGAGGCTTCACTAAAGACCAAGGAGTGTTCCGCCGCGAGCTGGGGAGCATTCACGAACGACACCCCCTGGTGTCCCGTGGCGCTCAGCAGTCCCTTGAGAACGCAGAGGGTCAGAATCTTGGTGCCGGCGCCGGCGAGTTCTCCCTGGTAGGTGACTTCGAGGTCAGCCGGTTGGCCGTCCAACAGTCCCCCGATGAAACGGCCGAGCAGCTCGGCCAGGCTCATGAACGGACTCACCGAGTTCGAGACTTCTCCGGCGGAGACGTTGACCGCGTAGGGGACAAAATCGCCATCCAGCGCCAGTTCGACCTGCTCGGCAATGGTGACGCCCGCCTTGTCCTGGGCTTCGGCGGTCGAGGCGCCGAGGTGGGGAACGACGACGACCGAGGGGAGCTCAAACAATGGGGACTCGGTGGTGGGCTCTTTTTCGAAGACGTCGAGCGCGGCTCCTTGAACCTCACCCGCGCGAATAGCGTCCGCCAGGTCGGCCTCGTTGACGATGCCACCACGAGCGACGTTGATAATGCGCACACCGGGCTTGACCTTCTTGAAGGACGCGGCGTTCAACAGATTGGTGGTCTCTTTGTTCTTGGGCAAGTGAATGGTGATGAAGTCACTTTGTTCCAACAACGTGTCGAGGTCCACCAGTTCGATGCCCATGTGGCGAGCTCGTTCTTCGGAGATGTAGGGGTCGTACGCGATGAGTCGCATTCCGAAAGCCATGGCGCGCTGGGCCACCAGGGCACCAATCTTGCCCAGACCAACCACCCCCAGGGTCTTGCCGTGCAGCTCGACACCCTCCCACTTACTGCGCTCCCACTTACCATTCTTGAGTGCGGAGTGGGCCTGAGGAATGTTGCGAGCCTGGGCGAGCAGCAAGGCCATGGTCTGTTCCGCGGCGGACAAGATATTGGAGACGGGAGCGTTGACCACCATGACCCCGAGTTCGGTGGCCTTGACGACGTCGACGTTGTCAAGGCCAATGCCCGCTCGACCAACTACCACCATGTCCTTGGCGGCCTCGAGCGTCGCGGCGTCGACGTTGGTAGCGGAGCGAATGATGAGGGCGTGAGCCCCGACCACGGCGCTCAGGAGTTCCTCCGGCGAGAGACCGAGGCGTATGTCAACCTCGTGTCCGGCGTTGCGCAGTTTCTGCAGACCGGAGTCGGCAATCTCTTCAGTCACGAGTACACGGGCCACGAAATACCTTTCACTTGTAGGGGCCAGACTAAAGGTTGGCGCGGAGCTCAGCCCGCGGCGACGAAGTTGCCCAGGCGCTCTAAGCCTTCAACCAGGTCGCCGTCGCTCAGCGCGTAGCTGAGTCGGAAAAATCCTGGCGTGCCAAAGGCTTCGCCCGGCACGACCGCGATCTTGATGGTCTCTAAGAGGACTTCGGCCAGTTCGGCTGAGGTCGTGGCGACTCGCCCCCCGAGGGGACGACCGAAGAGTCCCGAAACGTTGGGGAAACAGTAGAAGGCCCCGTCGGGCTCGGCGCAGGTGATGCCGTCAATGTTGTTCAGCATGGTGGTCATGATCTGTCGGCGGCGATCGAAGACTTCGCGCATTTCACCTACGGCCATGAGGTCGCCCGTTAAGGCCGCAATGGCCGCTCGTTGCGAGACGTTCGAGATGTTGGACGTCGTCTGACTCTGGTAATTAATGGCCGCCTCCATCACGTCGGGCGCGCTGATCATCCAACCGACGCGCCAGCCGGTCATGGCGTAGGACTTGGCCACCCCGTTCACCACGATCCAGCGATCCTTCAACTCGGGAGCGACCACCGGCAAGGAGACGAAGCGCGCGTCGCCGTAGACCAGGTGCTCGTAGATCTCGTCACACATGACCCAGATGTCGTGTTCCGCGGCCCAGCGGCCGATAGCGGCCACCTCGTCGGGTCGAAGAACCGCGCCGGTCGGGTTGGAGGGCGACACGAACATGAGGAGCTTCGTCTTCTTGGTGCGAGCCCTCTCGAGCTCGTCCACGGTCACGCGAAAGCCGTTAGCCTCGCTGGTCTGCACCGGCACGGTGGTGGCTCCAGTCAGATAGACCGCCTCGGGGTAGGTCGTCCAGTACGGCGCCGGAAGCAGAACCTCGTCGCCGGGGTTGAGCACGCTCATGAAAGCGCTGATAACGGCGTGCTTTCCGCCGTTGGTCACGAGCACCTGACTGGCCGTGATGTCCAGTCCACTGTCGCGCATGGATTTGGCGGCGATCGCCTCGCGCAGCTCGGGCAGACCGGGCGTCGGGGTGTACTTGTAGTTGACCGGGTCGTAGCAGGCCTTAGCGGCCGCTTCGACGATGTGCACGGGGGTTGGGAAGTCCGGCTCACCCACGCCGTAGCCAATCACCGGCTCGCCAGCCAGCTTCAAGGCTCGCGCTTTCGCGTCCACGGCCAACGTCGCGCTGGGGGCTAGCCCCGCGAGAAGGTCACTGACTCTGGCGCTCATGCATGGCTCCGTTCGATTTCCGTAAGAATAAGTCTATGACCTCCCCTGACTCCCTCAAGATTCCCGCCGAACTTTTGCCCCGCGACGGGCGATTTGGTTCCGGCCCCTCAAAGATTCGTCCCGAGCAGATCGACGCACTGGTCGGCGACTCCGCGACGTACCTCGGCACGTCGCACCGACAGTCGACGGTGCGCTCGAAGGTGGGTGAGGTTCGCGACGGGCTCTCCTCACTCTTCACTCTTCCCGACGGCTACGAAGTGCTGCTCGGCAATGGCGGCACCACCTGCTTTTGGGACGCGGCCACCTTCCACCTCATCGAAAGTCAGTCCCAGCACTTGAGTTTCGGAGAGTTCTCCTCGAAGTTCGCCAGTGCCGCTAAAGAAGCGCCCCAAATTAAAGATCCCGTAATTATTAGCAGCGAGGTCGGAACCCACCCCTACGCCGTGGCTGACGACGCCGTTGACCTCTACGCCTTGACGCACAACGAGACCTCGACCGGCGTCATGATGACCATCGAACGCCCGGTGGGGGCGAAAGGCATCGTCGCTGTCGACGCCACCTCTGGCGCGGGTGGGCTGTTGGTCGATCCGAGGCAGTTTGACTGCTACTACTTCGCGCCGCAGAAATCCTTCTCCTCTGACGGGGGACTGTGGTTGGCGCTCTGTTCACCCGCGGCGATTGAAAGGATCGAGTCGTTGGCGGCCTCGGATCGCTGGACGCCAGCCTTCTTTGACCTCAAGATCGCCCTCGACAACTCCCGTTTGAATCAGACCTACAACACTCCGGCGCTCGCCACCATTCACTTATTGGCTTCACAGATCAAGTGGATGAATGACAACGGCGGCCTGGAGTTCTCTTCGGGTCGTTCGCGCACCTCGGCCGAGATTCTCTACACCTGGGCCGAGGCCTCCGACTTCGCCACGCCGTTCGTCTCGAACCCGGCCGATCGGAGCAACGTGGTGGGGACCATTGACTTTCACGACGACGTGGACGCCAACGTCGTCGCCAAAGTACTGCGCGCCAACGGCGTGGTGGACACCGATCCCTATCGCAAGTTGGGCCGCAACCAACTTCGAGTTGCGATGTTCCCGAGCATTGACTCAGAGGACGTGGCCTCGCTGTGCGCCAGCATCAATTGGATCGTCGGGAACCTCTAACCACGTCGGGCCGACGTCGAGACACTACGGCCACACCCGCGGGCGAACGACGAGTTCGCCGACACCAGCACTGATGACGTTATACGTCGAGCCGGCCCGTCCGGCCGCGGCCCCGTGTCGACCGTCCGGGGTCAGACAGATCGTTCGTAGTTCGGATCGATAGTCATCGGTCAGTTCCAGCGCTTGGCTCAGCATCGACCGACAGGCCTCGTTGGGATCGTCACCTCGGGCCAAGTTGTCTACGACGACGCGAGCCCCGGTGAGTCGCATGCTCAGCTCGCCGCGTCCCGTGCAGGCGGCACCACCAAATCGTGCGTCCGCGTAGTTACCCGCGCCCGGCAGGGCGGAGTCGCCGACCCGGCCGGGGTACTTCCAGGGGTAGCCGCTGGTAGAAACTCCGACCACCAGTTCACCCTGTTCGTCGAGGGCCAGCACGTTGATGGTGCCCCACGGGCCGTCGTGGGGGCGAAAACGATTGACCAGAGCGAGGGCCGAACGGCGGTAGGCGTCGTCGCCAGGAAGAGCTGGCGTACCTTCGCCCTCAACGGACTCACTCGAAGAAGCGAGAGCCTCACGAAAGAGGCGCCAGGACTCATCGGTGACGAGGTCGCGGCGTTCGAACCCACCCTCGTCGGCGAAGAGTTCCGCGCCCTCTCCCACTAAGAGGCAGTGCTGGGTAAGCCGTTCCAGCACCGCTCGAGCGATAGAGATCGGGTGGGCAAAGCCTTTCACCGCGCCAACGGCGCCAAAGGCCCGCGATGAACCGACCATTATCGAGGCGTCCAACTCCACCTCGCCGCGGGCGTTGAGCAGTCCTCCGGTGCCCACGTAGTGATCCTTCCGATTGTCCTCACACAGGCGCAAGGCAACTTCGACCGCGTCCAAGGCCGAAGCACCTGTCGCCAAAAGCTTTGCTCCCTCGAACAGTCCCGCTTCACTTCGTTCGCTGCCAATGATGATGGGCGACGGTTTCACCAGTCTCCTTTGGTCACTTCTCGTTCTTCACGTCGCGCCTACTTCGGGCCAGTTGAGCGGTCGCAGCGCGCGAAGTGGATCAGAATTAGTGATTCGCGAGCTTTCTCAGCGGCCCGCGAGCGATAGTATCCGAGTCAACAGAGTTTCACCTCCGGACCTCGTGGGTTTTCTCAAACGACGAATGAGGTACGAAGGTGAAAAAAACGGCTGCCGGTGAATCGACTCTCTTCGAGCTTCCCGCCCACAAATTATTTGGTGCCCGTCGTTGGCGTCGTCCACGCAATGACGTACGGATTGTCCCACGGCGCGTTGCCTGGACCAACGTGAGCGATGACGGCATCGCCGAACGGGGCGCCGACGTTTACGAGTGACGCCTGACCCACCATGGCGGGCCGGACGGCACTCGAGTCTTACTGGTCGGTGTCGCCGCCGGAGATGTCGGAGACCTTCTGCTTGCCGGCCGAGACGAAGGGCATCATCGCGCGAAGAGTGGTCCCGATCTTCTCGATGGGATGATTCTTTCCGGCTTCACGAAGCTCGCGGTAGCGAGGACGACCGATCTCATTTTCCTGGATCCACTCGTCGGCGAAGGTGCCGTCTTGGATTTCGGTCAAGATCTTCTTCATCTCACCCTTCACCGTCTCGGTGATAACCCGCGAACCGCGAGTGAGGTCCCCGTACTCCGCGGTGTCCGAGACGCTAAATCGCATACCGGTGATGCCCTCTTCGTACATCAAGTCGACGATGAGTTTGAGTTCGTGCAGGCACTCGAAGTACGCGCTCTCGGGCTGGTAGCCCGCCTCGACGAGGGTCTCAAACCCGGCGCGAACCAGTGCGGTCACTCCCCCACAGAGCACGACCTGCTCGCCGAAGAGGTCCGTCTCGGTCTCTTCGGCGAACGTCGTCTCCAGCACACCAGCTCGAGTAGCGCCGATGCCATCGGCGTAGGCCAAGGCGATGTCGTGAGCCGTTCCCGTGGCGTCTTGGTAGACGGCGATCAGCGAGGGAACACCGCCGCCCTCTAGGTACGTGCGGCGCACCAAGTGGCCCGGACCCTTCGGCGCGACCATCGCGACGTCCACGTCGCTCGGCGGGGCGATGAGGTTGAAACGGATGTTGAAGCCGTGCGCGAACAAGAGACACTTTCCGGCGGTGAGATGGGGCGCGATGTCGGCGTCGTAGGTGCGCTTCTGCTCGGTGTCGGGCACCAGCACCATGATGACGTCAGCTTCTTCGCTGGCCTGGGCGATGGAGACCACCCGCAGACCGGCCTCTTCTGCCTTCAGGACCGACTTGGACTCGAAGCGCAGTCCCACTCGCACGTCGTACCCACTGTCGTGCAGGTTGAGGGCGTGGGCGTGACCCTGGGAGCCGTAGCCGAGAATGGCGATCTTCTTCGCCTTCAGTAGCTCGGGTTTCGCGTCCTTTTGGTAGTACATCGTGGTCATCGGTGAAATCTTTCTCTTGGGGTTAGGCCATCGCCGTCTGATCGAGTCTAGGGAGAGCCACGCGACCGGTCCGTTGGAGTTCGACCCCCGCGAAGCTTTCCAGCGCTTTCTCCAGGTGATCACACGCTTTGGGCGTACCGGCCAGCATCACGGTGACCGACTGCGCGTTGACGTCCACGATGGAGGCTCCGGTGTTGGCGGCCACGTCAAGCACCGAGGCGCGGTTGATGTTGTCCACACTCAAGGTGGCGAGCAGGAGTTCGCGCTCAATGGCGTCACGGGGCGCCAGGTCTTTGATGGCCACCACGTTCACCAACTTGTCCAGTTGCCCGACGATCTGCTCTAAGGGCGCGGACTGCGCGTCGACCACGATGGTGACTCGCGAAAATCGCGCATTCCCTTCGGCCGGCGCCACCGCCAGGGAGTAGATGTTAAAGCCACGCCGCGCGAAGAGCCCGGCGATGCGAGCCAACACCCCGGCCTTGTTTTCCACCAGGACGGACAAAATGTGGTGTCGCACAGGCGTGTGATCGGTGCCGCCGAGAAACGGTTCGGGGCTCATCGCGACGACCCGCGCAGGGAGGGATGCACCATAATCTCGTCGTTGCTCGATCCACTGGCCACCATGGGAAAGACCTTCTCGGCGGAGTCGGTGCGAAAGTCGATCACCACCGGCACGTCGTTGATCTCATTGGCCCGAGCGATGACCTCGTGCATCTCGTGAAGGTTGCTGGCGCGAAGACCCACGCAACCCATCGCCTCGGCCCACTTCACGTAGTCGGGCAGATCGGCGCTTAGGTAGACCTCGGAGTAGCGCTCCTCGTAGAACATCTCCTGCCACTGACGCACCATGCCGAGGTAGGCGTTGTTCAAGATGGCCACCTTGATGGGGATTCCCTCGGAGCGAGCCGTGACGAGTTCCTGAGCGGTCATCTGGAAACAACCGTCACCGTCGATGCACCACACCGTGCGGTCGGGACGACCCGCTTTGGCACCAATTGCCGCCGGCACGCCAAATCCCATAGTGCCCGCGCCACCCGAGTTCACCCACGTCCCGGCCTCTTCGAACTGCCAGTACTGCGAAGCCCACATCTGGTGCTGCCCGACACCCGACGTGACAATCGTGCCGGGAGCGGCCGCGCGCGCGATGGCCTCGATGACGTACTGGGGACGCAGCGGCCCGTCATCACTCGGGGCGTCGTAGGCCAGCGGATAGCGCTCTTGCCACGTGCGGATCTCTTTCCACCAGACATCGAGGTTGAGTGGCGTGGCGTTGGCCTCGTCAAAGGCGAGCAAGGCCAGTGCCACGTTGGTCTGAAGAGTGACGTCGGCCTTTCGAACTTTGTTGAACTCGGCCCTGTCAATGTCGACGTGGATCACTTTCGCGCCGGTCGCGAAGCTGGACAACTGCCCGGTGACCCGGTCGTCGAAGCGCGCCCCGAGTGCAATCAACAGGTCGGACTTCTGCAGCGCCGTCACCGCGCTGTAGGTACCGTGCATGCCGGGCATTCCGAGGTGCTGAGGGCGCGAGTCCGGGAAGGCGCCCCGGGCCATCAACGTGGTGACGACGGGAATATTGGTGCGTTCGGCGAACGCCAAGAGGGCGTCGTTCGCTCGCGACTTCAGCGCGCCGCCGCCCACGTAGAGCACCGGTCGTTCCGAGAGGCCAATCAACTCCACCGCGTGCGCCACCGCGCGCGGGTCGATCTCGACGTCCGGGTGATAGCCGGGAAGGTCCAGCTCCTCGATTGATGAGGGGTACCACCACTCCATCGTGGACTGAGAGACGTCCTTGGGCAAGTCAATGAGGACGGGGCCAGGCCGCCCGGTGGTCGCGAGATGAAAGGCCGCCGCGACCACGCGGGGAATCTCGTGAGCGGACTGGATGAGAAAGTTGTGCTTCGTGATGCCCATAGTGATGCCCGTAATATCGCACTCTTGAAACGCGTCCGATCCAATGGCGGCCGTGGCGACCTGTCCGGTAATGACCACCAGCGGCGTGGAGTCCATGTGTGCGTTGCCGATCGGGGTGACGATGTTGGTGGCCCCGGGACCGCTCGTGACCATGGCCACGCCCGCCTTGCCGGTAGCTAGAGCGTAGCCCTCGGCCATGTGACCGGCGCCCTGTTCGTGGCGAACCAGGATGTGACGAATCGATGAGTCGAGGATGGGGTCGTAGACCGGGAGGATCGCCCCGCCGGGCAGGCCGAAGATGGTATCGACGCCCTCTCGCTCGAGGCTCTTAATGAGTGCTTGCGCTCCTGTGAGTTGCACAACGCTCCTTTGGTTTTAGATAAAGAAAAAGGCCTCCCTTTTTGGGAGGCCTCCGGTGTACGTATACGCGTGACTACCGGCGCCAGGCGCCTACTTCTACCAGAATCTCGATAACGGTCGTCACCCACCCAGTCTAAACACAGAAACGCTGGTACACAAGAGTTCTTCGCGTTCGAGCCACTACCGCGCGGTAACTGGACGAAATAAGCCATACGTCTCTCGCTCGGAACCTCCGTCGACTCACGTTGTCGCTCGACACTCACTCACCTTGATCTCCTTGAGAGTCGCGCCAGGAGACGATCACTCGGAGTGATCGGCGAGCTTCAGCGCGTCGTGACGGCGCCCATGTCGGCGCCTTGGGCCGTTCGCGCGAACTTCTCGAGAGCACCCGTGGTATAGCGCGGCGTGAAGGGTTTGACTTCCTTAGCGCGCTCGGCTAACTCGTCGGCGTCCACCAACAGATCAATGGACAGAGCGTCGACGTCGATGACAATCTCGTCGCCGTCGCGCACAAGAGCGATCGGGCCTCCGTCGAGGGCTTCAGGCGCGACGTGTCCCACGCAGAAGCCGTGCGTGCCACCACTGAATCGTCCATCGGTGACCAGAGCACAGTCGCCACCGCGTCCCACACCCTTCATGGCACCGGTAATCGCGAGCATCTCGCGCATACCCGGCCCACCTTTCGGGCCTTCGTAACGAATCACCACCACCGTGTTCGGTTCGATTTCGTTGGCCATGATGGCGATCATTGCTTCCACCTCACCGTCGAACACTCGTGCCGTGCCATGAAACGTGAGCTGATCAATGCCGGCCACCTTCACCACGGCGCCCTTCGGCGCGAGGGACCCGCGCAAGATGGCGATGCCACCTTGGACGTGAATGGGGTGATCTACGTCGTGCACCACGTCGCCGTCGGGCGACGGAGCATGGTACTGGGCAAGATTCTCGGCCATGGACTGACCGCTGACGGTCATCACGTCGCCGTGCAGGAGGTCGCGGTCGAGCAGATGCTGGAGCACGACGGGCACGCCGCCGATATCGTCGAGGTCGCTCATGTGGTACTTGCCGTGGGGCTTGGTGTCGGCGATGTGGGGCACGCGCTGAGCCACTCGGTTGAAGTCATCGAGCGTGAGATCAACTCTCGCCTCGTGAGCGATGGCCAACAGGTGCAACACGGCGTTGGTCGATCCACCGAGGGCCATGACCACGGCGATGGCGTTGTCGAAGGCCTCTTTGGTCATGATCTGTCGCGCGCTAATGCCGTGGTCCAAAAGATTCAGTACCGCGACGCCCGAGTCGTAGGCGTACTGATCGCGGCGCGGATCAATGGAGGGAACCGACGCGCTGCCGAGCAGCGACATGCCCAGGGCTTCTCCGACGCTGGCCATGGTGTTCGCCGTGAACATGCCGGCGCAGCTGCCTTCCCCGGGGCAGGCCGCGCACTCGATGGCCTTTAGTTTCTCGTCGCTCATGGCGCCGACGGCGTTCGCGCCCACCGCTTCGAAGACCGACGTGATGTCGAGCGCCTCGCCATCGAGGTGCCCGGGAAGGATGGCGCCGCCGTAGAGAAAGACGTTCGGTACGTCGAGGCGAGCCGCGGCCATCAACATGCCGGGCAACGACTTGTCGCACCCGGCCAAAGTGACCAGGGCGTCAAATCGTTCGGCGTGCATGACGACCTCGACCGAGTCGGCGATAATCTCTCGCGACACCAACGAGGCGTGCATTCCTTGATGTCCCATGGAGATGCCGTCGGAGACGGCAATGGTGACGAACTCAAAAGGGATGCCCCCGGCGTCGCGCACCGCGACCTTGGCTTGTTTGGCCAGGCGGTCGAGAGGCAGGTTGCAGGGCGTGACCTCGTTCCAACTCGAGGCGACGCCGATTTGAGGCTTCGACATGTCGGCGTCGTCCATGCCCATAGCGCGCAACATCGCTCGGGCGGGCGCACGACCCTTGCCGAGGGTAACTTCAGAACTGCGAGGTGTGGGGTGGATCGTCATGGGGAAAGTCTATGAAGCTTCAGCGGCGCGACTGCAACTGCGCGATGACGGCTTTGCCGTTCGCCTGTCCCCGGGTGACCTTCATGACCTGGCCAATGAAGAACTGCGCCAGCTTCTCGTCCCCGCCGCGGTACCTCGACCACTCATCGGAATACTGCGCGATCAGACCGTCCAGCGTGGCTTCGAGGGAGTCCGAGGAGAGTTGTTCAAAGCCCTTGGCCAGGGCCACGGCTCGCGGGTCGCCCCCGTTCGTCAACAGCTCCAAGAGAACCGTCTTCGCTTGCGTGGCCGAGAGTTCGCCATTCTGCTCCATTGTCAAGGTGACCACGTAAGCCTCGGTCGAGAGATTCTCCACGTGTTCAACGTCCGAGGCCAGTTCATTGGCGGCTCGGGCCAGAGCCAGTCCCCCGTCGACGTCGGCGTCCAGCGCCGCGACGACAAAGTGGTCAAAGCCGAGATCGATCACAACGCCCAGCGCGTCGCGCTGGGCGGCCGGGAGCTCGCCCAGGCGCGCGAGCAGCGAGGCGCGCCGTTGCGCCGGCATCGCTCCGAGTGAGAGTGCGACTCTCTCTCGCCAAGCGGCGTCGGGAATGAGATCCACCAGGTCGGGCTCGCGAAAGTAGCGATAGTCCTCGGCCTCTTCTTTCGTGCGCATGGTCGAGGTCGCTTCGAGGTTCTCGTCCCAGTGACGGGTCTCCTGGCGAATCGTGCCGCCGGCGTCAAGAAGTTCGCTCTGGCGAAGCGCTTCGTAGTCGATCGCCCGCACCAGACTGCGCAGGGAGTTGAGGTTTTTGATCTCGCAGCGAGTCCCGAAGGGCTCGTCGGGGTGACGCACCGACACGTTGGCGTCAATGCGCATGGAGCCCTCTTCCATTCGACCGTCCGAGGCACCGGCGGCGATCAAGATGCCCCGCAGTTCACTGGCGTACGCGCGCGCTTGGGCCGAGGAGCGAATATCGGGACCGGAGACGATCTCCACTAAGGGCACGCCCGAGCGGTTGTAGTCAACCAACGAGCGATCGGCCCCGCGAATGCGACCGCTGGCGCCGAGGTGGGTGGACTTACCGGTGTCTTCTTCTAAGTGCGCTCGCTCGATCGAGACGCGAGAGCCGTCGGGGAGATCTAAGAATCCACCTTTGTTGATCGGTAAGTCGTACTGGGAGATTTGATAATCCTTCGGCATGTCGGGGTAGAAGTAGTTTTTTCGATGAAAGGTGGAAAAGCCGATCGTCGAGTGCAGTGCGAATCCAATCGCCATCGCTAGGTCCACCGCACGAACGTTCAGCACCGGCAACGAGCCCGGCAGACCCAGGCAGACCGGGCAAATATGCGTATTCGCTTCGGCCCCGAACTCGTTGGGGCAGCCGCAAAACATCTTGGTCGCCGTCTTCAGTTCGGTGTGGACCTCCAGCCCGACCACCATCTCCCAACCCTCGGGCAGCGTCATGAGGCACCCCCGGCCACTTCGAGCACGCGGGCGGCGGCGAAGAGTTCCGCTTCGCTGCGACCGGGTCCGAGCAACTGCACCCCAATGGGCATGTCGCCCTCGCCACGTCCGAAGGGCACCGAGATCGCGGGATCGCCGGCCAGGTTGGTGGGAATCGTGAACACGTCCGAGAGGTACATGGCCAGCGGATTGTCGGTCTTCGCGCCGAAGCTGAAAGCGACCGACGGCGCGGTAGCGCCGAGTAACACGTCGACGTCCTGGTACACGCGTTTAAAGGCGTCAATCATCAACGTTCGAACCTTGAGGGCCTGGCCGTAGTAGGCGTCGTAGTACCCGGCCGACAGCGCGTAGGTGCCCAGCATGATGCGTCGCTTCACTTCGGCGCCAAATCCGGCCGTGCGGGTCGCTTCGTTCATGGCGGCTACGTCTTCTGCGTCCACGCGCACGCCGTAGCGCACCCCGTCGTATCGCGCGAGGTTGCTCGAGGCTTCGGCCGGCGCGATGAGGTAGTACGCGCTCAGTCCCAAGCGAAACTCGGGCACCGAGAGCTCCACAATGGTGGCTCCGGCCGCGCGCAGTACCGCCGCCGCGCGCTCGACGGCGGCGACCACTTCGTCGTCGGCGCCGTCGACGAGCTCGCGAGTCAGTCCGATCCGCTTTCCCGCCACGCCGTCATCGACGTGAGAGAGCAGGGACGGAGAGTCCTCCGGGAGCGAGGTCGAGTCCCAGGGGTCGTGTCCGGCAATGACCTCGAGCAACAACGCGGCATCGCTCACGTTGTTCGCGAAAGGACCGATCTGGTCGAGAGAGCTGGCGAAGGCGATCAGGCCGTAGCGAGAGACGAGTCCATAAGTGGGCTTCATCCCCACCACCCCGCAGAGCGCGGCCGGTTGGCGAATGGAGCCACCGGTGTCGGATCCGAGCGCGATCGGCGTCATGTCGGCCGCGACCGCGGCGGCCGACCCGCCCGACGAGCCACCGGGCACGCGCGAGGGGTCGTGGGGATTGCGAGTCGGTCCGAAGGCCGAGTTCTCCGTCGATGAGCCCATGGCGAACTCGTCCAGATTCGTCTTTCCCACCGCAATGGCCCCCGCCGCGAGCACGCGCTCGACGACCGTGGCGCTGTAGGGCGGGCGCCAGCCACTCAGAATTTTTGACGCGGCCGTCGTCGGAACGCCGATCTGACAGAGATTGTCCTTTAAAGCAATGGGCACGCCGGCCAGAGCGCCGACGTCTTCGCCCTTGGCCAGTCGCTCATCCACCCGGCGCGCCGCCTCGAGCGCTCCCTGGTGGTCGAGGTGGAGGAACACGTTGAGTTCGTCGTTGCGCGCGGCGATGGCCGCCAGCGAGCGGGCCAACTCGGCCTCGGCGCTGCTCTGACCACCGCGCACGTCGCGCGCGATCTCCACCGCGCTTCTCACCGCGCCTCTCCCATGATGCGCGGTACGGCGAAACGACCGTCTTCGGCGTCGGGAGCCATGGCCAGCACTTCGTCGCGCGCGAGGCAGGGACGAACGATATCCCCGCGCACCACGTTGACGAGCCCGAAGGGATGAGCGGTGGGAATAACGTCCGCCAAGTCCAGGGCTTCGATGTCCTCGGCGTGCTCGAGGACGTGGCCGAGCTGTTCGGTGAACATGTCCAGCTCGGCGTCACTCAGAGTCAGACGAGCCAACTTGGCAACCTTGGCGACGTCGTCGCGGCGCAGTGGCGAGGACATTACGAAAAGACGCGCGAGAGGAAGTCGAGCGTCAGAGACTCGACGAGTTCCTGATCGTTATCCATCGTCGCGACATGATAGGAATCCTCCAACCACACCCGTTCTACGGGTCCCGACACCAGGTCCACCACGTCGTCGCCGTTGTCCGACGTGACCACGTGGTCCTCTCGGCTAGAGATCAACAGACTCGGCGCCGTAATGCGCGCTAAGTAGTCATGCACCACCGCGATGCCCTCGAAGAGACTCTTGGCCGGCACGAGGGGCGTGGCGTTGTAGGACGCTTCGACGGCGCCCTCCTTCTTGATGTCCGAGCCGATCGACTCAAAGGACTCCACTCCCGCGTCGAGTAGCTGATTGAGGCCGTCCAGTAACTCCGCGGGCGGCGGCTTCACCAGGGGATTAATAAACACGCACCCGGCCACCCCGGGACGATTTTCGGCAACAAAGGCCGCTAGCCCGCCACCCATCGACAGTCCGACGACGGCCACCTGATCACAACGCTCGGCGAGCGCGTCGTAGGTCTCTTCGGCGGTCCTACTCCAGTCGGCCCAGGTGGTCGTGGCCATGTCCTCGACCGAGGTGCCGTGACCGGGCAGCCGAGGGAGTTCCACGCTGTAGCCAGCCTGGGCGCACCGATCCGCGATCGAGCGTAGGGAGGCCGGGTTGCCGGTAAAGCCGTGCAAGACAAGGACGCCCGACGGGCCCTCTTGGTGTGAAAAAGACTCGCTACCGGCCATCACCTCTGTCGTCATAACTTTCCAGACTACCGGGAGACCCCCCGACTCTTGGTGGCTCGATCCCGAGCAACGACGCGAGAAACGTTGACGATGCCAGCAGGGTCCTCGCCGCTAGAGAACGTTGGGCAGCCGTTGAGCTAGTTCACTCACCGACCAGCGGTCGTTCTTTTCGAGGGCCTCGGTCATGGTCCAGTTGTGGAACTTGCGCACCGTTCCGCCCTGGACGAAGAAGACGTCGCCGGTGGCCGCACAGTTCTCCATGGCCAACGTCGCCACCAGAGGCGAGATATTCGCCGGATCCCACACGTCAAAGACGGCGGGATCCGGCGGCTTCACCACGTAGTCCTTGAGGCCCGGCGTGGACTCGGTCATGCGGGTGCGCGCGGCCGGCGCAATCGCGTTCACGCGCACGCCGTAGCGTCCGAGTTCATCGGCGGCGATGAGAGTGAAGGCGGCGATGCCCGCTTTGGCGGCCCCGTAGTTGGACTGACCCGCGTTACCGAGCAGTCCCGAGGTCGAGGACGTATTAATGATGGAGGCCTTGACGACTTTGCCGACCTTGGCCTGGTCGCGCCAGTACGCGGCCGCGTGTCGAGTGGGAACAAAGTGGCCCTTCAGATGAACGGAGATCACGGCGTCCCAATCCTCTTCGGAGAGATTGACGATGGTCCGGTCGCGCACGATGCCCGCGTTGTTGACCAGTACGTGCAGGTCGCCAAAGTGCTCGACGGCGCTGCGCACCAAGCGTTCGCCGCCCTCCCAGGTGGCCACGTTGTCGTGATTGGCCAGGGCCTCACCGCCAGAGGCCTTGATCTCCGCCACGACGTCGTCGGCCGGCGTCGATTGGCCCGGGGAGCCATCGAGTCCTCCGCCCAAGTCATTGACCACCACTTTGGCCCCCTCGGCCGCGAACAGCAGGGCGTGCTCACGACCAATTCCCCGACCGGCTCCGGTGATAATGGCGACGCGGCCCTCGAGTGCTCCCATGGAGGCCTCCAAAATGTTGTGGTCAGTCGATTGTAACGAGCCGAGGCCTCTCGCCTAGGAGCGGTGACGTCGCCAAAAGTACGGGGGACGCGCGTGAGCGTGATAGTGATCGGGGATGTTACGCATGCGCTCGTCAATACTCCACGGCGTCGAGGGAAACTCATCGTTCGCTACGGCGCCGAGGACCTCGTACAGGTGGCGCTTCACCTCGGGCGGTGGCGAGGCGCCGTGCTCTCGCCACACCACCATTGGCACCAGACAGATCTCGCAGTCCCCCACCCAGCAGAGCTCATCCTCGAAGTAGCGCTTGGTGACTTCGGCCGCTTCACAGAGGTCGCAGTCCTCACTCATCGAACCGTCAAGACGACCGTTGATTTATAGGCGACCATGGTGCCCGCGCCGGGGTTCTCCGAGACCACGCTCGTCCACGTCGTAGTTCCCGCCCCGGGGCCAGTCGTAGAGAAGTACAGCACGGCTTTGTGAAAGGCGGCCACCGTCTCGGCGTAGGTATCGCCCACCACGTTCGGTACCGCGCGCAGTCCCTGACCCGCCAGAGTCGTGGTGGTGGTGGTGGTCGTCGGGGCCGACGGGTGAGGACCTTTCGAGATGTAGAGGATCACCGACGCGCCCCGTGGAACGGCGAGGGGGTTAGCGGTCGTGTGGTAGAGGACACGGGCCACGTCATTGAGCGCCACGGTGGACGAGTAGATCTCGTCGTTAGCGGGACACGTCGCGGTGATGCCCAGCGCCTTGAGAGCCGTCGTCGCGCCGGCGCACGTGCTACGCACGAGCGTCGTGGGGAGAGTGACCAGCTTCGGCCCCAATGACACGTCCACCGTGAGTGACGCGCCGGACGCGGCGCTGGCCCCGGCCGCGGGTGACTGACGGACGATGTCGCCCTGGGCGACGGTGTTCGACTCCACGTCCGCCACGTTCAAGATGAAGCCATCGGACTTTACCGCCGCCGTCGCCTGCTTCAGGGTGAGACCCGTCAAGTTCGGCACCGTGTGGCTCGTGGAGAACACTCCGGCCTTCCACGCGGCACCGACGCCGATCGCCAGAACAACCAGCACCAACGCGGCGATGAGAAAACCGGTGCGGCGGCGCGGTGTACGTGGTAGGTCGTACTGACCACGCTCGAACCGGGGCGTTCGCCCCAGTGGACTGATCGGGGCTCTCGCCACGGATTCCCCGGAACCGCCGGCGCTCGCGGGGCCGAGTCGCGAGACGCGGGGAAAGCTTCCCGTCCCAGATCCCGAGGGCGAGTTGACAACCTGGTCGGGCGACGGTGCCTGAAAGCCGATGGAGCTGCGCGGCTCGGGACGCTCGAACTGAGAGAGCAGAGGCGTTTCGCGGGCCCCGCCGCGAAGGACCAACGGGTCGTTATCGCCGACGAGCCCGCCCAGACGGGCGGAGAACTGTTCTGAGTCGAGGCGTAGTCGCGGGTCCGGCAGCGCCGCTTGAGCGAGCACCATGTCAAGTGTTCCCAACTCCAGACGCACGGGCAACGGGGCGCCCAGTCGCGCGCGAAGAATCGCCTCGGGGGTCGCGCCTTCGTAGGCCGCGCTACCGGTCACCGCTTCAAAGAGGATGAGCGCGAGTGCGTACACGTCGCTCTCGGCTCCCGGTGGTTCGCCGATGGCTTGTTCCGGCGAGAGGTAGCGCGCGTCGTCGAGGGACATGCGCTCGCGAAACCCCGCGGCCAGACCGGACAGCGCGACGTCACTCACTCGCACCCGCCCTTCCTCGTCGAAGAGGAGTTTGGACGGCGAGAGTGAGCCCAGGATGAATCCGTGTTGGTGCACGTAAGCCAGCGCGTCGGCGACGTCACGGCCGAGTCGCGCCCCCTCGTCCACGCTGAGGCGGCGCCCGGTGCGTAAGAGGTCCTCTAGGGATCCACCGGAAAGGTACTCACTGATCATGAAGATCGCCCCGTGTTCCTGGCCCCCGTCAAAGACGCGGGCCAGGTGCGAGTGACTTAGCTTTGACGCGCGAATGATTCGATCGCGAAAGGCCCGACGGACCTCTTCGTGAGCGGCCAGATCGGGAAGGAGAACCTTGACCGCGACGCGACGCTGGAGTGACAGGTCGTCGGCGAGATAGACCTCGGCGGTGCGCCCCACCCCCAGAAGTTCAATGATTCGGTAGCGGCCGGCGAGCGTGTAGTCGGGTGCAAAAGTAGGCGCCATCCGCTAAACCCTAGTAACTGAGGCTCAATGTAGGGTAGTGGGTCAGTTTCGACCCTCTGCGGGCTACGCCCGCTGGGCTAACTACCGGCCCGAAGGATGTTGCGCGCGGCGTTATAGAGCTCTCGTTGGTGGTGGAGCTGTTGGGTGAGCGCGATGGTCTGTTTGACGGTCGGGTGCAAGCGATAGCGATAGGTGCGACAATGGGTCACTACTCCCAAAGGTCGCTGACTTGCGGGCCATGCGTGAGACTTCCGAGTCGAGTCAAACTGACCCACCGCCTAATGTAGCGAGTCTCGCCATCGCCCCGTTCGCAGCAGCGCCTCGAACTCGCCCGCGCCGACCAGCGGAACTCCCATCTCCTCCGCTTTGGTCAGCTTTGACGCGCCCGGTGCTTCACCCACCACGACGCAGTAGGTCTTCTTGGAGACCGAACCAGGCGAGCTCCCGCCGCGCGCCACGATCGCGGCCTCCGCTTGCTCGCGCGTAAAGCCCGGGACGGAGCCGGTGACGACCACCGCCTTGCCGGCCAACGTGGTCTCCAACGTGGACTCGTCGCGGGGCTCGATGAGGGCCAGACCCGCCTCGTGAAAACGTGCGACGCGATCGTGACTTTCCTCTTCGCGGAAGTACTGAAAGACCGACTGAGCGATCACCGGACCGACGCCCTCGACGGCCTCGAGTTCCTCTAAGGGGGCGCTGGCCACGGCCTCGTAGCTATGGAACTGGCGCGCCAACTCGCGCGCGGCGACGGGACCCACGTGGCGAATGCCCAGTCCCACGAGGACGCGACTCAGCGGAGCGTGTGTGGCGTTCGCAATCTCGCGAACGAGAGACGTGGCCGAGAGTTCTCCAAACCCTTCGAGAACTTCCAGCTGCTCGACGCGCAGAAAGAAGAGATCGGCCACGTCGGCGACGAGGCCGGCCTCGATGAGTTGCGCCACTCGTTGCTCGCCGAGTCCCTCGATGTCCAGCGCGCCGCGCGAGGCGAAGTGGACGATCTGCTCGTGTACCTGAGCCGGGCAGGTCGGATTCACGCAGTACGTGTCGCTCTCCTCACCGCGTCGAACCAGCGGTTCGCCGCACACGGGACAGCGTGACGGAAAGGTCCATTTCTTCGCGCGACGTCGTCCGGCCTCGGGCACCGCGGCCACGACTTCGGGAATCACGTCGCCGGCTTTGCGCACAATCACCAGGTCGCCCGGACGGACGTCCTTGAGGGCCACTTGGTCTTGATTGTGCAGGGTGGCCATCGAGACGGTAGAGCCCGCGACGACGACGGGCTCTAACACCGCGAACGGCGTGGCCCGTCCGGTACGCCCGATGGACACCTCGATAGTGAGTAGCCGCGTGGTGCGTTCCTCGGGTGGGAACTTTCGCGCGATGGCCCAGCGTGGAGCGCGACTGGTGAAGCCCAGCAGTTCGCGCTGGGCCAAGTCGTCGACTTTGATGACGGCGCCGTCAATGTCGTAGAGCAGGTCGTGACGGTGCCCTTCGAACCAGCTACTCCTCTGCACCATCGCTTCGGCGCCTTCTTCGACGCGCGACTCCCCCGCCGTTAAGAAACCCCACTCGGCCAACTGGCGAATAGTCTCGCTGTAGTAGGTAAAGTCCAGCGCGCCATCGAGGTCGACCAGTTGGTAGGCCAAGAAAGAGAGGGGGCGTCTCGCGCTGGCCCGGGGATCCTTCTGGCGAAGACTCCCCGCCGCGGCGTTGCGGGGATTAGCAAACTCCTTCGCCCCCACTTCGCGCTGTTGTCGATTCATCTCCAAAAAGTCCTCCCGCGCCAGAAAGACTTCGCCGCGCACTTCTACACGACCCCCGGCTCCCTCGAGGAACGACGGCACGTTACGAATCGTGCGCACATTTTCCGTGACGTCCTCGCCGACCCGGCCATCACCCCGCGTGGCGGCTTGGACGAGGCGGCCAGCGCTGAAGGTGATGGAGAGCGCCAACCCGTCGATCTTGGGCTCCACCACAAAACGAATCAACTCGGCCTCACGCTGGAGGGTCTTAGCCACCCGGT
Organism: Acidimicrobiaceae bacterium; assembly: GCA_025463285.1. Classification (GTDB taxonomy): domain Bacteria; phylum Actinomycetota; class Acidimicrobiia; order Acidimicrobiales; family RAAP-2; genus RAAP-2. The sequence goes on from JAOBWI010000017.1 coordinate 37,075, forward strand.
GGCTCCACTGACGAAGCTCCTCGACGTCGAACACGTTGTCGAGACTCAACATCGCCTCTGAGTGCGTCACCGGATCGAAGACCGTCGAGACGGGCGCGCCGACCTTCGTAGAGACCGAGTCGTCGACTCGTAGTTCCGGATGTGCCGCTTCGAGGGCACGCAACTCTCGCGCCAACTCGTCGTACTCGGCGTCCGGAATGGTGGGCGCGTCGTTGAGAAAATACGCGTGGTTGTGTCGAGCGATCTCCTCGCGCAACCACCCGACGCGCTCGGCGTTCGTCACGACGAGGAAACGATCGCCGCGCCCTCGACCACGGTGGGGTCATCGAGGCGATAGAGAACCACGGACTGTCCGGACGCCACGGGACGCGACGGGACGTGTAGCTCCAACCACCACGAGGAGTCTCGTCGCAGCGTGGCCCGTTGGGGCGCGCCGTGCGCGCTGCACTGGACGAGGACGTCGTCGCCGTCGACCAGATCGTCGTGGGCAAAACTCATAGAGTCCGCCTCCAACTGGAGACGCTCCACCAGAATCTCCTCTAAGGTTCCCACCTCTACGCGCCCGTTGGCTAAGTCAACGCGCGACACGTAGCGACGCTCACCGTCGCGTCCCGGGAGGACTCCTCGACGCTGTCCGACGGTCATCAGCTCGGCGGCCGAACTCGCGCCGAGAACCTCTCCGCTGCGAGCGTCAACGATGTCCGCGGTGGTGAGGGCGGCGCGCTGACGAAGAAAGACCTCACGTCCCTTCGAGACTTCAATGAAGCAGACGTCCTGGCTGTCGGGCTTATCCCACGTGCGTAGACCAAGCCGCTCCGCCTCGACACGCACGTCGCTCTTGTTCAGATGACCAATGGGGAGTAGCAGCATAGCTAGCTGACCTTCTTGCAGATAGCCGAGCACGTAGCTCTGATCCTTTTGATCGTCGGCCCCGCGCGTCAAGTAGTGCCGGCCCTCGCTCTCGCGCACTTGAGCGTGATGACCGGTGGCGACGGCGTCGAAGCCCAGACGGGTGGCTCGCTCAAACAAAAGGTCGAACTTAATGTGACGGTTGCACTCAATGCAAGGGTTGGGCGAGCGGCCGGCCAGGTGTCCCTCGACGAACGGGGCCACCACGTGACGCTCGAACTCTTCGGTGTAGTTAAAGACGTGATGGTCGATGCCCAGCACTTGGGCCACGCGTCGGGCGTCATCGACGTCGGCGACGGAACAGCAGCCCGAGTCGGACGCACCGCCCCACAGCTTGAGCGTGGCGCCCACCACCTCGTGGCCTTCCTCGATCAAGAGGCCAGCGGCCACCGACGAGTCGACGCCTCCACTCATGGCTACGAGAACTTTCACCCTTTACCGTGCCCGTTGTTCGGCGGGAGTGGACTCGGCGCGAAGTTGGAAGATGACCGAGGAGAGAATCGCGATCAAGCGATCAACCTCTTCCTGCGTGGTTTCGGCTCCCATCGACAAGCGCAGCGACCCGCGCGAGCGTTCGGGCGAGACACCCATGGCGGCGAGCACGTGGCTGGAGGTGGCTGCGCCGCTGGAACAACTAGCCGCCGCCGAGGCGCACACCCCTCGTTGATCCAGTAGAAAGAGCAACTCGTCACTGGCCAGACCCTCGAACGTGACGTGTACGGTGCCCGGGACGCGAAGGGCGTTCGGGGCTGTGATCTGACAGCCCGGAAGAAAACTCAGGGCCGAGCTGAGCTTCTCTTGGTAGTCGTAGACCCGCTCGTTCACCTCCACCAGATCGCGGTCGGTCAGGCGAAGAGCCACCGCCAGCCCGACGGCGGCGGCCACGTCAACGGTCCCGCCCCGGCGTCCTCGCTCTTGCCCACCGCCCGGAGTCACCGCGTCAAAGGCCACCGCGTTGCGCGCGATCAGGGCGCCCGAGTTAACGGGACCCCCCAACTTGTGCGCGCAGATCGACACGAGGTCGCACGACGCGCTAATCACGGGCAAACTCAGCCACGGCGCGGCCGCTACGGCGTCGGTGTGGGTCACCGCGCCCCCGGGGATCGAGCTCTTGGCGAGCGAGTTCACGCCGTCGAGGGGCTGGCGTACGCCGGTCTCGTTGTTAACCGCCATCACGCTCACGAGCGAGGTGGCCTCGCTCAACGTCTCGTGCAGCGAGTCGAGGTCGACGACCCCGTCGGCGTCGACGTCGACGTAGCGCACCTCGACATTTTCAAAGTCGCGCGCCATCATTTCGGCGGCGTCGCTCACGGCGTGGTGTTCGACTTTCGAGATGACGATCTCGCTGCGCTCGTGCGTGCGGCGATGGCGATTCGTCACCCCCACGATGGCGAGCTGGCAGGACTCCGTCCCGCCGCCGGTGAAGATCACTTCGCCGGGCGCGGCCCCCACGAACGAGGCCACCTCGTCGCGGGCCTCCTCGAGGGCCCGTCGCGCTTCTCGTGCCGCGCGGTGACTACCGGAGGGGTTGCCCACGACACCGTGCTGCCAGCGCGACATGGCCTCGGTGACTTCCGCCCGGCGCGGAGCCGAGGCGGCGTGGTCGAAGTAGTACTGCTCACTCATGCGACGTAGAAGGACTTGGCGTTCGTAAACTCCCGCACGCCGAGGGCCGAGAGTTCGCGACCAAAACCGGAGCTCTTAGTGCCGCCAAAGGGCAACTCGTTCATCGATGCGACCATGGCGTTGGCGAAGACCGTGCCCACCACGAGACCGGCGAGGCCGCGCTCGACCTCGTCGTCGTCCTGAGCCCAGATCGATCCGCCGAGCCCCCAGGGCGTGTCGTTCGCGATGCGCAGAGCGTCGCTTAAGTCGCTCGCTTCGTAGACGACGGCCACGGGCCCAAAGAGTTCCTCGCATCCCGCGCGCGAGTCGGCCGGCACGTTCACCAACACCGTGGCGGGATAGTAGAAACCGACTCCCTCGGGCACCACCCCTCCGGTTAAGGCCACCGCGCCCGCCTCTATCGAGGAGGCGACTTGAGCGGCCAGGAGGTCTCGCTGCGTCTTGGAGACCAGGGGACCCAAGGCGGTCGCCGGGTCCATGGGGTCACCCAGTTGCACCTTTGCCATGGCGTCGACGAACTTGGCCAGAAACTCCTTGTGGCGTTCCTTCACCACAATGAATCGCTTGGCCGCAATGCAGGCTTGGCCGTTGTTTTGAATCCTCGCGGTCACGGCCATCGACACGGTGTGCTCCATGTCCGCTGACGCGGCGACCACAAAGGGGTCCGATCCCCCCAACTCCAGCACACACTTCTTAAGGTTCTTGCCCGCGAGTTCGCCGATTGAGCGTCCGGCCCGATCCGAACCGGTGAGGGTGACGCCCACGATTCGTGGATCCGCGATGATGTCGGGCACCTGGTCGATCTCGACGAAGAGCGTGGTGAGCACCCCCTCGCCAAATCCGGCGCGCACGAAGAGGTGCTCGATGTACTTTGCGCACCCCGGCACGTTCGGTGCGTGCTTAAAGACCACCACGTTGCCGGCCATAATGGTCGGCACCGCCATGCGCACAACCTGCCACAGCGGGAAGTTCCACGGCATCACGGCGAAGATGGGTCCCACCGGCTCAAAACGCACCCCACTGCGTCGACCACTAGTTGGCACGCTCTGCTCGACCAGCAGGGATTCGGTATGTTGCGCGTAGTAGCGCATGGTGGCGGCGCACTTCATCGCCTCGCCCTTGGCGGCGGCGAACGTCTTACCCATTTCGCTGGTCATCAACTGCGCCACGACGGGAACTTCGCTTTCGAGTAGTTCGGCGGCCCGGGTCATGACCTCGGAGCGCTCATCGAAGGACATCGACTTCCAGCTGTGAAACGCGCTCGAGGCGACTTTGAGCGCGTGCTCAACGTCGCCTGGGGCGTGCGACAGATACTCAGCCACGATCTCTTCGGTCGCCGGGTTGATCGAAGTAAAGGACACGCGTCTAGTCTGCCAGCAATATCGGCGTTTCAACCGGGCTCGAATCCATCGCCGACCAGTACGCGGGGACCCTGAGGCGCAGCACTCCCACCACGGCGAGCAGTACGAGGGCCGCCACCAGAGAGACCGCGCGTACCCCGAAGTGCCGCGCGAAGTCGGCCTGCGCGAAGGCGCCGAGGGGGTAGAAGAGCGACAGAGACAGCGTGTAGAGCGCGAGGATCCTCGAACGCTCGGCCCGGGGCGCGTGCACCTGCACCGAGGTGTTGAGGCCCGTCAGCGTCCCGACGTAGGCGCCACCCAAGAACACCAGCGCGATCAGCGAGACGACCAGGTCGGGCGCGAGGGCGTACAGTCCCAGCGCCACACCGAGTGCCACTACCGATCGGTACAGGACGGTGATTCGAGAGGTTCGTGTCGCAACGACGGGCAAGCTCAAAGCACCGATGACAGCGCCCACTCCTTGGGCCGTCACCAGCCAGGCGGTGTCGGCGTGCAGCACAATGATCGCCATCGCCGGAACCAGCGCGATAAAGGGACTGGCGATGATGGCGATCACGCCAATACCGAGAATCGGATTGCGACATCCCCTCACCAGCCAGGCTCGCTTCGCTCCTTCGACCATCTCGGCGAAGAGGCGCACGCGGGTCGTCGGCCTGGGCCGCGACGGCGAACGCACGAAAGAAAAGACCACCAGGACGAAAACGAACGACGCCGCGTTGAGGGCAAAACAGAGCCCCACCGAACCCAGGGCCAGGGCGATCGCGGCAAAGACCGGTCCGATCACGCGGCCCAGGTTGAACTGCGCCGACGACAACGACACGGCCGCGAGAACCTCGTCGTTGTCCACGGGTTCGGGCAAGAGTGACTGCCACGCGGCCCACGAAGCGGAGTTACAGAGTCCCTCCCCCACCGCGAGGTAGCAAGCCAAGCTGGGCGAGAGATGGTGGGTGAGCGCGGCCACGGCGAGAGCGCTGGCGGTGCAGGCCATGACAAAGTTGTTGAGCTGGATCCACCTCTGGCGACTCCAACGATCGGCCACCACGCCGCCCACGGGCGAACCGATGATCGCCGGCGTCCACGCCGACACGGTCAAAAGTCCCAGCCATATCGGATTATGCGTGGTCTCGGTCAAGTAGATACCGAGCGCCACGCTTTGCATCCAGGTGCCGATGGAAGAGACGAACGACGTCGTCATGGCCAGAGCAAAATTTCGGTGTCGCAAGGGTCTCAACGAAGACAGCGCCATCACGTCCAACCTATCGGCGACGACTTCGCGACCCGGGGAAAACTAGGACTGGCCCTTTTTTCGACGCGGACGCAGAGCGAACCACCATACCGAGATGATGGTGGCCACGGCGCCGAGAACCCCGATGCTCGACTTCACGGCTTTGCCTTTATTCGTGTCCGCCATTACTCCATCGTACTGAGCAAAATGCCGGGGGCACAACGCCCCCGGCATCTCACGCTGAGAACGTCGTCGCTTAGGCCGATACGTCCGCGTTCTGCAACGCCGCTTCCACCGTGAGCTGAATGACCACCTTGTTACCCACGACCAGGCTGCCGTTTTCGAGGGCGCCGTCGAAGTTGATGTTGAAGTCGCGGCGATCAAACTCGCTCTTGGCTTCGAAACCGACGATCGAGACGCCGGGCTGCATGGAGGGGCCAGTGCCCAGGTACTCGAGGGAGAAAGTCAGTGACTTGGTCACGCCCTTCAAGGTGAAGTTGCCGACCATCTCGTAATCGTCGCCACCCTTGGAGGTGATCTTGGTGGACTTGAAACTCAGAGTGGGGTACTTCTCTAGCTCCATAAAGTCCGCACTCTTTAAGTGTCCGTCGCGCATCTCGTTGCCGGTCGTGATGCTGGACGCTTGCACGGTCGCTTCAACCGAGGAGTTCTCAATCGAATCGCCGACGGTAATAACGCCAGCAAACTCGGTGAAGTTGCCCCGAACCTTCGAGGCGACAAGGTGGCGAGCGACGAAGTCGACGTTCGAGTGAAGCGCATCAATGTTGTAAACGCCAGGCGTAGGAAGGTTGCTCACGGTAGTTCTCCTTATATATATGTGGGACAGTAGTTGTCGTTGTCACTATACTTGCTTATGCAACTACTTGTCAAGAAGTATCTTGATAAGCAATTAAGCGATACACTGACGGGCATGGTGAATACTGGTTCGGTGACGGTGTCGACGAGCGCCTGTCCTTCAGGGGACGAGAAAGTGACCTTATTTGGTCTCCTCATGGAGACTAACGCCCGTCTCTCCAAGGAACTCGGTGCCGTTCTGGAGTCCCGGTGCCAGCTGCCCCTCGCCTGGTTTGAGGTCCTACTCCAACTTCGACAAAATGTCGAAGGTCGTCTCAAAATGAGTGAGATGGCCGACGCCATCGTCCACTCCACCGGCGGCACCACGCGGCTCATCGACCGCCTCGAAAAGTCGAACCTCGTACGTCGAGAGCACTGTCCGAGCGACCGGAGATCGGTGTACGTGGCCATCACCGAGGAGGGCAACGCCAAGATCAACGAAGCCCTGAACGTACACCTCGATTTCTTGGACGAACTCCTTGGCGAGCGTCTCAGCGCCGCCGATCGCGAGTCTTTGTCGGGACTGCTCACCAAGCTCAACGCGTCGCATTAAGCCTTGGAGACCCAGGCGACGGCCTCGCGCCCGTCGTCGAGTTCCAGCGCCGTTCCCTCACCCACCCCGGGAGTAGTCGTTATCTCGACCGCCAGCACTTCGCTGGCCAACAGTTCGAAGCCACCTTCGAGATCGTCAATTCCAATGACGTGCAGAACCACGCGATCAGAGACATCGAGACCCGAGTTCTTTCGAAGATCCTGCACTTGTCGAACCGTGTCGCGCAGGTAGCCGCGACGACGCAGATCGTCGTCGATAGCTAGGTCCAAAGCCACGACTTCCCCTCCTTCGCGCGAGACCGCGAAACCGCTCTGTCCTTTGACTCGGAGTTCAACGTCGTCGGGGCCGAGTTCGAACTTCCCCGTAGACAGGGTGACGTTGATGGTACGACCGGCCTCCAGTTCACTGGCCGCGGCCAATGAGTCCAGGGCACCGAGGGCCGGTTTGATCTCCTTGGCCGCTTCGCCCAGTCGCGGGCCGACCACCCGGAAGTTGGGCGCTAGCTCGAAGGTCAGCACGTCGGCCAACTCCCGGCCGTACTCCAGGTGATCTACATTGAGCTCGTCTTCCACGACGCCGGCGGGGGGTAGGGGCGAGCTGGCCGGGAGAAAGACCAGCGCTCGGGCCAGGGGTTGTCGCACCTTGACCCCGGCCTCGGCGCGCGCCGCGCGTCCGAGCGAGGTCAATCGCCGAGCGACCGACATCGAGGCCTCGAGGGGCACGTTGCGGTGAGCGAGATTGGCGACGGGCCAGTCGACGAGGTGCACGGAGTCCTGGTCGCTCGTCAGGAAGAGTCCCTGATAGAGACGCTCACTGAGCAAGGGACAGAACGGCGCCAGGAGCAACGTGATGCGCCGCAGAACATAGAGCAGGGTGGCCTGGGCCGCGAGGGAGTCTGAGGGCGGGGCGTGGGGGTCGGTGCGCCAAAAACGCCGGCGGCTGCGACGTACGTACCAGTTGGAGAGATCGTCAATCAGTTCGATGAGCCCTTGCGTGCCACCGAGGGGCTCGTAGCCATCGAGCGCGGCGGTCATGAGATGGGTCACGCTCTCGGTGCGCGAGAGGATCCACTGGTCAATGGCGCTGCGGTGTTCGACGCCAGGAATCTCGGGGTCCCGGGGGTCAAACTCATTCAGTGACGCGTACGTCGTAAAGAAACTGAACGTGTTCCACAGCGTGGCCAACGTCTCACGCATCGACGCGTCGATGGCCCCGAGACCCGCCCGGGTCGACGTCCAGGGCGAACCCTGGGAGAACATCCACCACCGCAGGGCGTCGGCGCCGCGCGTGTTGAGTACTTCCCAGGGATCGATCACGTTGCCCAAGGACTTGCTCATTTTCTTTCCGTTTTCGTCCACGATGTGTCCGAGACAGAGCACGTGCTCGTACGGTTTTGCTCCGAAGACGAGGGTGTTGACGGCGAGCAGGGAGTAGAACCATCCGCGAGTCTGGTCAATAGCTTCGGCGATGAACTGCGCCGGGAACTGCATCGCTTCTTTACTGCCCGGAACGTGGGGATAGCCCACCTGCGCGGCGGGCATCGATCCGGAGTCGAACCAGGCGTCGATCACCGGCTCCACGCGGCGGGCCTCGTTCGAGCAGGTGGGGCAGGGAAACACGACCTCGTCGATCTCGGGCCGGTGCGGCTCAACGTCGCTCTGGTCCCGCCCACTCAACAAAGTCAACTCATCGCGCGAGCCCACGCACGTGAGGTGACCATCTGCGCATCGCCAAATCGGCAGCGGCGTCCCCCAGTAGCGGTCTCGAGAGAGAGCCCAGTCCACGTTGTTGGCCAGCCACTCCCCCATTCGTCCGTCGCGAATGTGCGCGGGGTGCCAATCGATGGTGGCGTTTTCACGCATCAGTTGATCTTTCAGTTTGCTCGTGGCCACGTACCAACTGGGCTTGGCCCAATAGATAAGGACCGTCGAGCACCGCCAGCAGTGCGGCAACGAGTGGGTGTAGTTGAAGCGGCGAATCAGCAGGCCTCGTCGATCGAGTTCGTCGTTGATGGTGTGATTCGTGTCGCGAACGTGCTGGCCCTCTAGCCACGGCACCGAAGCGTTGAAGGTCCCGTCGGGTCCCACGGGATTCAACGTGGGTAGAGCGTGTTCTCGCGCGATTACGCGGTCAATCTCTCCGAAGCCCGGCGCTTGGTGCACCAGTCCGGTGCCGTCCTCCGTGGTGACGTACTCCGCACCGACCACGTAGTTGACGTCAACGCCGTCCGGTAACGCCACGTCGCTGAAGGGTCGCTCGTAGTGCAGGCCCAACAACGCGCTGCCCGGCAGGGTGGTCGAGACGACGGCGTCCTCGCCGAAAACGGTGGTCGCCAACACTTCGGCCACGATGACCCCGTCCACCACGCCGTAGATCACCTCGGGATTGACCGCCACCGCCACGTTCGAGAGCAGCGTCCACGGGGTCGTGGTCCACACCGCGAGGTGCGTCGCTCCTCCGAGGTCGCGTCGGTCGTGCGCGTCGAGGAGACGGAGTCGCACGTAGGCGCTCTCGTCGGTCTCATCCACGTAGACGCCGGGCTGTCCCAGCTCGTGCGACGAGAGGCCGGTTTCGCAGCGCTGACAGTAGGGGATGACTTTGTAGTCCTCGTAGAGCAGACCGTTCTCGAAGAGTTGCTTGAGTTCCCACCACACCGACTCGATGTAGGACGGGTGGAACGTGTAGTACGCGTGCTCCATATCGGTCCAGTACCCGATGCGCTCGGTGAGTCGCTCAAAGTCCCCGATGTAGGTGAGTACGGACTGACGACACAGCCGGGTGAACTCGGCGATGCCAACCTTCTCTTCGATCTCCTTTTTCCCTGAGATGCCGAGCTGTTTTTCGACCTGGACCTCCACGGGGAGGCCGTGGGTGTCCCAGCCCGCGCGACGCGCGACGTATCGGCCCCGCATGGTCTGATAGCGACAGAAAAGGTCCTTGTACACGCGGGCCCACACGTGGTGCAGACCGGGCTGGCCGTTGGCGGTCGGAGGACCCTCGTAAAAGATCCACGGCTCCGCGCCTTCGCGCAGCGCGAGTGATCGCTCGAAGACGTTGTTGGCCTTCCAGCGTGCGAGTTCGGCCTCCTCGATGGCTACAAAATCAAGATCGGCGCTGACCGGGCGAAACATTCGACTCCTTGCGTGAATTTCTCCATCGTAGTGAACCTGATAAGCGCACCGATCCTCCCTCTACTGTGGTTCCGTGGCCGACCTCGTCATTGACGCTGAACTCATTACGTCGAACGGCGCGCTGAGCGTGTACTACGCCGCGCTCGATGAACTGAATCGTCGTTACGGCACCAGTGATGAAGACAAGCACGTCTCGCTCGACGAACTGTTGCCGCCACGCGGCCTTTTTCTGGTGGCGCGCGTGGACCGTCATCTCGTCGGCGGCGTCGGGTTGCGACCGATCAGCGATCCCACCCTCGACCTGGCGGAAATCAAGCGCCTGTGGGTGCGGCCGGACTGTCGGCGCTTGGGGTACGGCATCGCGCTCATGAACGAGATCGAGGCGCGAGCGCGCGAGCTCAAGTACCGACGTCTCTACCTGGAGTCCGGCTACGCCCAGCCCGAAGCGCTCGAGCTCTACCGAGGAAGTGGCTGGGAGTCGGTCGAGCAGTATCCGTCCGGAGTTTTCTCCTACCCCGTCGCCAATCGATTCACCAAGCCGCTCTAGGCGAAGCGCTCCTCCAGCCACTCTCGCGACAGTTCCTCGAGGGACCAGAGCACCAGGTCGGCCAGGACGAACGCGGCCTGAGCGCGATCTTCGGCGACGGGCACCGCCACTACCGTCATGCTGGCGGCCTTGGCGGCAATCACGCCGGCCGCCGAGTCTTCGAGCACGAGGCACTCACCGGCCGCCACCTCCAGCGACATGGCGGCCGAGAGGAAGACCCCGGGGTGCGGCTTGCCGTAGGGCTCGTGTTCGGCCGAGTGGATCGACACGAAGCGGTCTAGTAGCGAAAAATGTTTCAAGCACCGAATGATGAGTTCCATGGGGGTGGAACTGGCCAGAACGAGCGGTCCGCGCTCGCCGGTCAACTCCAGCGCGCGCAGGGCGCCGGGTAACAGTCGACCTTCGGACTCGACCAGATCACCCACGCGAGTGAGGAGAAGTTCGACCACCGTGCTGTGGGACGGGCCCTCCCATGGGTAGCGGGCGTACCAGTAGTCCACTACTTCGTTGACGAACATCCCCTTCGTAGAGCGTCCCATCCCCTCGTCGAGGGGCACGCCCAGCGAGCCGAAGACCTCGATCTCGGCCTTGTGCCAGAGCACTTCAGAGTCGAGGAGCAGCCCGTCCATATCGAAGAGGGTCGCGCGTAAAGTCACCACGCAACCATTACACACGCCGGAGGATGGTGAGTTCATGACCGTGCGCACGCTCAAGAGCGCCGACCTGGAGGCCGTGGCCACTCGCGTGGGAAACCGACTCGCCCACGACGCGCGACGCAGCGCCCTCATCAATGCGCACTTCTCCGGTGACCTCTTTACCTCGGCCCTCGCAAACGCCACCGATCAGACCTGGGTCGAGGTCGATCACGACCACATCGTCGGTCATCTCTACGGAGCCGTCCTCGATAGTTCCGAGCACGGTCGAGGCGCGTGGATTGGACCGGACGGTGTCTCCTTTGACACCGGTGACGTGCTGAGCTCGATGTACGACGAGGCGAGTAGGGAGTGGTCCCGTCGCGGCGCCGCGCAACACTTCGCCTGGGTCTTTGACGACGCAGACGATATTCGTCCGTGGCTAGCGCTCGGGTTTGAGCCGGCGCACCGACGTGGCCTCATGAGCTTGAACCACCTCGACACCAGCGTGATGCCGACCGGCTACCTACTTCGCCGAGGCCACGTGGCGGATCTTGAACTCGCCCTCGAACTCGACCGATTAATCGACGAGGAGGCCTCGGCGCGAGCGACTCCCCCACCCGCCCGCTCCGATGACGTCACGAACAGTTGGCGAGAACTTCTCGACGACGACGAGGTGCACTACTACGTCGTCGAGTACGACGGCCGCGGGGTGGCCCAGTGTGTGACCTATCCCTTGGAGCCTCGTCGCGGATCGTTCGACCACACCCTTCATCTGAGCGCCGTCGCCGTGGTCGGTGACCACGAGCACCGCGGGGTGGCCCGCGCCATGATCGCCGCGGCGCTAGAGCACGCGCGACGCGCCGGGTTTCACTACGCCGAGGCGAACTGGAGCGTGAGCAATCGACGAGCGGAGCATTTTTGGACCCGGTACGGCTTTCAGCGAACCTACGTGCGACTTCGTCGAACGATGAACTCCGTTTAGCTAAGAGCGGTCTCGATAGCGATCAGCAGCGCGGGATCCTCGGGCGTCACCTGGGGCGCGAAGCGCGAGACGGAGCCGTTCTTGGCCACGAGAAACTTCTCAAAGTTCCAGCGGACGTCGCCCGAATAGCCCTCGGCGTCGGAGACCTTTTCGAGCTCTTTGTAAATCGGACTCTGGTGCTCGCCGTTGACGTCGATCTTCTCAAAAAGCGGGAACGTCACTCCGTAGGTTGTCGAGCAAAAGGTCTGAATCTCTTCCGCCGTACCGGGTTCTTGACCCGCAAACTGGTTGCAGGGGAATCCGACCACGCTGAAGCCCTGAGGGCCGTACTTCTTTTGCAGTTCCTCGAGGCCCTCGTACTGCGGCGTGAGCCCGCACTTTGACGCCACGTTGACGATGAGAATCGCCTCGTCCTTAAAGCTCGCGAGGGAACTGTCGTCACCGGTAAGCGTCTTTACTGGAATATCGTAAATAGTCATGCCTTGAACCTAATGCCAGCGTTTGGTCGACGACGCCGTCGTAGAGTTTTGGCGTGAAGGCGCTGATTATTAGGGAGAAGTCCCTGGAGGTGGTCGAGCGAGAGACACCCGTACCGGGACCCTACGACGTGGTGGTTAGCGTTCACTCGGCGGGCATTAACGCCGCCGATTTGATGCAGCGAGCGGGCTTCTATCCGGCCCCACCCGGCTGGCCCGTCGACATACCGGGAATGGAACTGGCCGGCGTCGTCACCGCCGTGGGGGACCGCGTGGTCGAGCCCGTCTTGGGTCGTCGAGTGTGCGCCCTGGTCGGCGGTGGGGCTCAGGCTTCGCACTGCGTCGTAGCGAGCGAGCAACTTCTCTTCTTGCCCGATCACGTCGACTTCGAGCGAGCGGGTGGTTTTCCTGAAGCCTTCAGCACCGCCTATGACGCCCTCGTGACGCAGGGTCAACTGGCGAGCGGTCAACGTGTTCTGATTTCGGGCTCCACCGGAGGTGTCGGGGTCGCCGCCGTGCAGATTGCCCACGCCCTGGGCGCTGAGGTCATCGCCGTCACGAGGACGAACGAACACCGCGATCGGCTCCTGGCGATCGGCGCCACGTCCGTCATCACCCTCGAGGAAGTAGAGCACTGCCACGATGTCGACGTGGTGCTCGAGCTCGTGGGTGCCGCGCATCTGTCGCGGGCCCAGTACTCGCTCAACCGCTTCGCTCGCGTCGTGGTGATCGGTGTGAGTGCCGGCAGCCGACTCGAGATCGACCTCTTCAACGTAATGCGACTTCGCGCTACCGTTACCGGCTCGACGTTGCGCTCGCGATCACGCCAGGAGAAAACCGACGTCACGCGGCTCGTGGGCGACGCTCTTCTTCCCCGCTGGACGAAGGGCGAGATAGACGTGCCCTTGGCCGGGGTCTTTGGTCTCAACCAGGCCGAAGCGGCCTATGAGTTCTTTGCTCAACCCGGGAAATTCGGAAAGGTCGTCCTGCGCGTCGACGAGTGACAGTTAGGTTGAGCTCAATGCCTCGCGTCCCACCGTTGCCTCACCCTACCCGCTGCGATCCGAAGCGACCTGACTACGCCGCCATCATCCGAGCCCACGAGCAAGCGGTCGCCGCCGGAGAGCCGACCTACCGAGATCCCTCGAGCGGGCTCAGCGTTCTCACGGTGGCCACCCACCTTGCGCGCGGCACCTGCTGTGAGAGCGGGTGCCGGCACTGCCCCTACTTAGAGGACTGATCGCAGAGGGGTGTACGCCATGCCCAGCGCGTCGGCGACCGCTGCGTAGGTCACTTTCCCGTGGACGACGTTGACACCTTCGGCCAACGCGTTGTCGGCGACCACGGCTTCGCGCCAGCCGTGACGAGCCAGTTCGACCACGTACGGCAACGTGGCGTTTGACAGAGCCCGCGTCGAGGTCGCGGGCACCGCACCAGGCATGTTCGCCACGCAGTAAAAAATCGAACCGGCCACGGTAAAAGTGGGATGGGAGTGCGTCGTCGGTCGAGTGGCCTCAAAGCAACCCCCCTGATCGACGGAAATGTCCACCAGAACGGATCCTTCGCGCATGCGGGCCACCAGATCGTTGCTCACTAACTTCGGCGCCTTCGCGCCGACGACCAACACGGCACCGATCACGATGTCGGCCTGGAGGCAGGCCTCTTCGATCGCCAGGGTCGATGACGCGATCGTCTCCACGCGACCGTCAAAGTAGATGTCGACTTGACGAAGTCGCTCGAGGTTGCGGTCCAGCACCTTGACATTGGCGTGCAGACCCGCCGCCATCGTCGCGGCCTCCAGGCCCGAAACGCCCGCGCCGATCACCACCACAGTGGCCGGCGCCACGCCGGGCACGCCCGAGATTAAGGTTCCGTGTCCCCCGCCGGGTCGCATCAGGTGGTGAGCGCCCATCAAGGTGGCCATGCGACCGGCCACTTCGCTCATGGGTGTGAGGAGGGGAAGGGAGTTGTCCTGAAGGCGAACCGTCTCGTAGGCGACGGCCACGTTGTTGGCGGCCACTAAGGCCTCGGTGCACTCTCGGGACGCCGCGAGGTGCAGATAGGTAAAGAGCACCTGGTTTTTGTGCGCCCCCAGTCGGTGATACTCGGCCCCAACCGGCTCTTTTACCTTTAAGAGCAGGTCGCTGTCGGCCCAGACGTCATCGGCGCTCTCGATGATGGTCGCGCCGTTGGCGACGTAGTCCGCGTCGGGGATCAACGATCCGACGCCCGCCCCTTTCTCCACTAATACCCGGTGGCCGGCGTCGGTGAGCTCTCTCGCGCCGTGCGGCGTCAGGGCCACTCGGTACTCGTCAGTCTTAATCTCTTTCGCTACGCCGATGATCATTATTGATCACACCTTCACTCGACCACGCCTCTGTCACGCTACAGCGAAGGGACCGAACTAGAAGCCGATGTTGTGCATCACGTGCTTGATGCGCGTGTAGTCCTCGAAGCCGTACACCGAGAGGTCCTTACCGTACCCGGACTTTTTGAAACCCCCGTGGGGCATCTCGGCCACCAGAGGAATGTGGGTGTTGATCCACACACATCCGAAGTCGAGGTCGCGGGACATTCGCATCGCTCGTCCGTGATCGCGAGTCCACACCGATGAGGCCAGTCCGTACTCCACGCCGTTGCCCCACGCCAGAGCCTCTGCCTCGTCGGAGAACTTCTGCACGGTGATGACCGGCCCGAAGATTTCGCTCTGGATCATCTCATCGTTTTGCCACAACCCGGCGACGACGGTCGGTTCGATGAAGAAGCCGTCGCTTCCTATCTGCGATCCCCCCGCCACGAGCGAGGCGTGCTTCGGAGTGCGACTGAGAAATCCGCTCACCCGGTCAAACTGGTGGTGGTTGTTGAGGGGACCAAAGAGCGCGTCGTCGTTATCGGGAGTGCCCACCACGGTGTTCTTGGCCTGCTCGGCCAGGGCGTCGACGAAGTCGCCATAGACGTCCGATCCGACCAAGACGCGCGTGGCGGCCGTGCAGTCTTGACCGGCGTTGAAGTACCCGGCGATGGCGATGTTCTCCGCGGCGCTCGCGAGGTCCACGTCGTCAAAGACAATGACTGGCGCCTTCCCACCCAGTTCCAGGTGGACGCGCTTGAGATCCTTCGCGGCCGACCCGGCGACGTCCATACCCGCTCGCACCGATCCCGTGATGGAGACCATGGCGGGCACCGGATGCTCGGCCAGTGCCCGGCCCGTGTCCCGGTCACCGCAGACGACGCCAAAGACCCCCTCGGGCAACACGTCGCTCATCAGCGTGGCCATGAAGAGCGTCGACGCGGGAGTGGTGTCGCTCGGCTTGAGGACCATAGTGTTGCCGGCGGCGATAGCGGGCGCCCACTTCCACACCGCCATCATCATGGGGTAGTTCCAGGGAGTGACCGCCGCGCACACGCCCACGGGTTCGCGGCGTACGTAGCTGGTCATACCCTCCATGTACTCAAAGGCCCCGCGGCCCTCTAAGAGTCGCGCGGCACCGGCGAAGAATCGAATCTGATCGATCATCGGTGGAATCTCTTCACTCATGGTGAGAGAGATGATCTTGCCGGTGTTCTCCGCCTCAATCCCGACCAGCTCTTCGGCGTTCGCTTCAAGAAGATCAGCGATTTTCAGTAGCGCCAGCGAGCGTTGCGACGGGGTGGTGCGTTTCCAGGAGGCGAAGGCCTTGGCCGCGACTTGGACGGCGTGATCGACGTCGGACGCGTCCGACACGGGCGACTCGGCGAAGGGCTGTCCGGTGACCGGGCTGATGAGTTCGACGTACTTTCCGCTCTTCGGCGGTAGCGACTCGCCCCCAATAAAGTTGGCCAAACGACGCATAGACCCTCCTAGAGTTGGGCTGGTTTTCACAGCACCTCACGCCACTTTGCCAGAAATAGCTCGTGGTTGGCAACCGACATACTAAGGAATGAGTCACCCCAGGGACTAAACACGACGCATTCCGTCGTGAAATGCTCCTATACTGTCTTTATCCGCAGTCCCGAAAGCCATTCTGTTCGGGCCAGGAGCAACCAATGCCAGGGAACAAACCTCAACGAGAGAGCGAAACGAACGAGAACGCTTCGACCTTCGAACTCATCAACACCGCCCCGGGGGTTCTTGACTCGCCCGATCGAAAGATCATCAGTCTGCTCCAACAAGACGGTCGACGAGCCTACGGCGCTATAGCTGAAGAGGTCGGACTGTCCGAAGCGGCCGTTCGACGCCGCGTCCAACGCCTGAAGGACTCCGGCGTAATGCAGATCGTCGCCATCACCGATCCCCTGCAACTGGGGTACGGCCGCGAAGCATTGATCGGCATTCGCGTGCACGGTGACGTGCGCTTAGTGGCCGACAAGATCGCCGCCATCGACGAAGCGAACTACGTCGTGATGACCGCGGGAAGCTTCGACATCATCGCCGAAGTCATCGCCGAAGACGACAACGACTTGGTGCACCTTCTCAATGACTCGATCCGCTCGATTCCCGGGGTGACCGAAGTCGAGACGTTCTTGTATTTGAAACTAGCGAAGCAGACCTATACATGGGGGACCAAGTGACACTTCACGAAACGATTTCGGACGGCGTATCGGTCAGCGACGAACGACAACCGAGTCATCAGTACTCCGAGCGCGCGCGACGCAATCTCTGGTTGCCAATGTCGCGCATGGGGGCCTACAGCGACCACAACGAAGTGCCCATCATGGTGCGCGGTGAGGGCACGCGGGTCTACGACGCGAACGGCAAGGAGTACTTCGACGGACTGTCGGGCCTCTTCACCAACTCGCTGGGCCACGGTCGACGCGACATCGCTGAAGCGGCCGCGGCGCAGATCGGCGAGATGGCCTTCTTTCCTCTGTGGACCTACGCCCACCCCAAAGCCATTGAGTTGGCCGAGCGTCTGGCGAGCCTGACTCCGGGCGATCTCAATCGCGTCTTCTTCACCTCCGGCGGCGCCGAGGCGAATGAGAGCGCGTGGAAGCTTGCTCGCCAGTACCACAAGATGCGCGGTGACCGCGACCGCTACAAAGTCATCAGTCGCGACATCGCCTATCACGGCACCACGCTCGGTGCCTTGACCATCACCTCTCTCGACGCGTACCGCACTCCGTTTGAGCCCCTGGTGCCCGGCGCGGTCAAGGTCCCGGCCGTGAACTTCTACCGCGCCGAGAAGCACGCCGACGACTTTGAGGCCTACGGACTATGGTCGGCCCAACAGATCGAAGAGGCCATCTTGCGCGAAGGCCCCGAAACGATAGCGGCCGTCTTCTTAGAGCCGGTGCAGAACGCCGGCGGCTGTTTCGTTCCACCTCGGAGCTATTGGAAAGAGGTTCGCGAGATCTGCTCTCGCTACGGCGTCCTACTGGTGTCGGACGAAGTGATCTGCGCCTTTGGGCGCATCGGTTCCTGGTTCGGTGGCCAGAAGTACGACTACCTGCCCGACATCATCACCTGCGCCAAGGGCATCACCGCCGGGTACGCGCCGCTCGGGGCGATGATCGTCTCGGACCGCGTGGCCGAGCCGTTCCAGCACGACGACGTCGCGTTCCTCCACGGCTTCACCTGGTCGGGCCACCCGGTCTCCTGCGCGATCGCGCTAAAGGCGATTGAGATTCTCGAGAACGAACGAGTCATCGAGAACGTACAGAAGAACCAGGACTACTTCCAGAGCGGATTGGAGTCCCTGAAGGACATCCCCATCGTGGGCGACGTGCGCGGCACGGGCTACTTCTGGGGAATCGAACTGGTGAAAGACCAGGGGACCAAAGAGACCTGGGCTGGCGATGACGCCGAGCAGTTGCTGCGAGGCTACGTCTCGCCCGAGATGTACCGCCGTGGCCTCATCTGTCGCTCGGACGACCGTGGAGACCCGGTGGTGCAGTTGGCGCCACCGCTGATCTCGACGCGCGACGATATTGACCTCATGGTCAGCGTCTTGCGCGACGTCTTTATCGGAGCATCCCAGCTCCACATCTAGTGCAACCCCCACGCTCTCTGTGGTGGTCAACACTCGACGACATCGTCGCCCCGAGGCCAGCGCTGAGTGAACACCTCGACGTCGACGTGGCCATTGTCGGTGGGGGCTTCACCGGACTGTGGACCGCTCGAGAGTTGAAGCGACGCGATCCCACGCTGCGCGTAGTGGTTCTCGAGCAGTCCGTGTGTGGTTTTGGCGCGTCGGGACGCAACGGCGGGTGGGCCTCGGCCCTCTATCCCGTGAGCGACGGGGCCCTGGTGGCCACGCGCGGCCTCGACGCCTTCAGCCACTTGCGGCGTCATCTGCAGGGGGCCGTTCGCACCCTGGGTGAGTCGCTTCGATCCGACGCCATTGACGCCCACTTCGTACAAGGCGGCACGTTGACGTTCGCTCGAAGCGAGCTTCAGTCGACACGCCTTCAACAGCGCGTGGAGAGTTCGCGCGAACTCGGCTACACCGAAAACGACTACCGCTGGCTCAGCCCCAGCGAGGCGCGCGAACGAGCCGACGTCCACGACTCTCTCGGTGCCACCTTTTCTCCCCACTGCGCGCGAATTCACCCGGCGCGCCTGGTGCGCGGACTCGCCGACGTCAACGAGCGGCTCGGGGTGCGAATCTTTGAAGACACTCGGGTTACGCGTATCCGGCCCGCGCTAAGAACCCGCGCCCCCGAAGTCATCACCGCGGGAGCTACCGTACACGCCCGCTTCGTCGTTCGCGCCACTGAAGGCTTTACTTCGACGTTGCCTGGGCAGCGCCGCAGCGTGGCACCCCTCTACTCATTGATGATTGGCACCGAGCCCCAGTCGGCGTCCTTTTGGGACGAGGTCGGACTGCGCGAGTTCGAGACCTTCGCCGACGATCGACACCTCATCATCTACGGCCAACGAACCGCGGACGGACGCTTGGCCTTTGGTGGTCGCGGTGCGCCCTATCACTTCGCTTCGACCGTCGAGGAGCGCTTTGATGAGAATCCCAAAGTCTTCTCTCTCTTGGAGTCAACATTGCGCGAACTCTTTCCCGCTCTCTCGGGCGAGGTTACCCATCGCTGGGGTGGCCCCCTCGCTCTACCGCGCGACCACTCACCCTCCGTGGTGGTCGACTACGCGACGGGCTTGGCCAGCGCCGGCGGGTACACCGGTGACGGGGTCGTGCTGAGCTACGTCGCGGGCAACACGCTGGCGGATCTCATCGCTACGCCGGGCCCTGACACGGAGCGCACGTCACTCCCTTTCGTGCACCATGAAGCGAAGCGCTGGGAAGTAGAGCCCTTCCGCTGGGCCGGTATCAACGCGGGCCTGGGCCTCGCGGCGTGGTCCGATCGTGTCGAACGACGCACCGGTCGACCCAGTCGAGCTACGCACGTTCTAGAACGACTGCTCAACTAGCGAATGATGTTGACCGCTTCGCCGGCCACGACGGCGATGGTGACAAAGGAGATCAACGCCTCCATGGCGAAGAGGGCCTTGGCCTGAAAGGTGAGCGGCATGGCGTCCGCGGGCGCAAAGCTCGTGCCGTTGGCAAACGACGTGTAGAGATAGTCGACGAAGCGGGGTCGCCAATCGCTCGGCGCCACGGAGGGCTGAGTCATCTGAGGAAACTGAAAGTCCGGAAGTCGCGCCCTGGTTCCGGCCCGCACGTGCGGTCCGCCGCGATCAACTTCCCAGTACCACAGGCCAAAAACGATGACGTTGGTCACCCAGATCAGCGCCGCGGCGTAGAGGAGGTGGCGGCCACTGATATGGGCCGCGTGAAAGACGTGGTGGATGAGCAAGACACCCGACACGACGTTGGCCACCGTAATGATCACGACCAGCGAGAGCGCGAGAGCGTGCACCCAGGGTCCGTCATCGGGGCGACGGTGCCGGCGCGCCGACAGTGGAATCAGGGGGAGAACCACGAGGAGCGGGAGTAACCACTTCGGCCCAATAACCAAGCGACTAGGAAGAAGAACGTACAGCCCCGCGCAGACGAGAAGAGATAATGAAGCGGGCCACCGTGGTTCGGCGAGGCCGTTGTTTCTCGCCATCTAGGTCAGCGAGCTCTGCGAGAACGACGCAAGACCGCTCGGAATCAGTAGCGAAGAGAAGTTCACGCTGCTCAGTAGCTTCGCGAATCCGCTTCCCGAGAGCGGCTCACGATTTCGCGCGGATGGGATGGCTACCCGGACCGGTTGGTTGTAGGACAGCACACTCACGCTGACTTTCACGGTCGACTTTTTCGTCTGTTCCACCACCGTGCTCTGAGTGAGTTCGCCTTGACTTCCCACGGTGATGGACCACTGAATCGTGCCCAACGTTGATCTCGCGTTCGCCCCAGCGAAGAGGTGCGAGAAGGCGACGTCGTCACGTGAGAGATGGTAGGTGGTTGAGTATCCGCTTTTCGACACCGTCTCGTGGAACCCGGTAATCAGTTCGACGTCGGGTTTGGTCAACTCCAGCGATACGCCGTAAAGATTAGGTAGCGATAGGTGCGTCGAGAGCCACGGGCCATTCGAGACGTCCGCCGAGCGCACGTACATGTGGCCCTTGGCGGCCACGACGTCAACCGACGCCGTGGTGATCACTAGGGGAAAGTGCACGACCGCACTGGCGCCGCCGGTCGCAAAGTTGAGGCCGACGTTGGCGTTCAGCTGGACGTTCGAACCGGTGGACACGGTGACTACGAGATCGGCCGTCTTGGGCGGGTACCCGTTGAGCGCCAGGGGGTCTTTGCCGACGCTCGGAGAGTTCGAGTCCGTAGCCGCCGCCACCACGCCGACCACGGTGAGAAGCAAGGCGACGACCCCGATAGTGATGGCCATCACGCGCTTCTTTACGGCCATCGTGTCACCCGGGGCATCACGCCGCGACCACTTCGCGACACTAGTTGAGGGGTTCTTCCAGGAGCTCTACAAATAGTTCGTGCGAGATGTTACGCCCGCTCGCGATGAAGCCGATTCGCGAACTGGGGTCGTCAACTCGGTTCGCCGTGATAGCGGCGTACGACGCGGCGGCCGAACCCTCCATCACCAGGCCATTGTTCTCGGCGATCTCTCGAACGGCGTGACGAATCTCTTTCTCGGGTACCAGTACCAAGTCGACGCCACTCTTCGCGATGATCTCGTTGGTTATGGCGCCTTCGTCGCCCCCGCCCGCGAGCCCGTCCGCGATGGTCGCTCGATGAACGACGTCACTCATAGCAACGCCCCGCAAGACGTGATACAGAGCGGAACTCTCTTCGGGTTGCACGCCGGTCACGCGGATGTCCGAACGTCCTTGACGGTCGCGCGACAGCAGGGTCCCTGATATCAGCCCTCCACCACCCACCGACACCACGAGGTGTTCCAGTTCCGGGGCCTGTTGCAGCATCTCTTGAAATACCGTCGACTGTCCGGCGATCACGTCGCTGTCGTTAAAGGGCGAGATAAATCGGATCGCTCGCTCCTCGGCCAGCGTCAGGGCGTGGGCCTGGGCGTCGTCGTAGGACGTGCCGAACTGGATCAGCTCAATATCGAACGTAGAGAGCTTCTTGACTTTGGCCACCGAGGCGTTGGCCGGAACCACGACCGTGGCTCGCACGCCCAAGAGATTGGAGGCGTACGCCACGCCCAGTCCGTGATTTCCCGCCGAGGCCGTAATGACGGCGCCGCCGGGGTCGCTCTCGTGCGCCGCGTGCACGGCGGCTAAGGCGCCTCGTACCTTGAACGAACCGGTGACTTGGAGGTTCTCCAACTTCACGAAAACTCTGCGGCCACGAGCCAAAATCGTCACCGTCGGAGTGGGTGTCAACGTTCGCGCAATGATCTCTCGAGCGTGCTCGAGCTGGGCATTCGTGGGGGCCGACACCTGGCGAATCATCATGTTGAGCCTATAGCCCGACTTTTTAGCCATTTCGTACTCTCAAGTAAGGTCAGCGAGTGCGCACGATCGTTGGCGTGGTTCTCGTTGCGTCACTCGCCTTTCTGGGCACGATGGTCGACAACTTTTTTGCTTTTTCGGCGCAACTCGTCTTGACCGAGCCCACCCGGTACCGACGAGTGAGTTGGGCGCAAGCCGGGGCGTTGTCGGTACTGGTGGTTATCGCGGGCAGCGTGGGCACTTTGTTGGACGTCATCCCGGTGCGCTGGATCGGCCTGCTCTGCGTCGCGCCGTTCGGTTTCGCCCTGCACGCGTGGCGTCATCGTGAGTCACCCCACGAGCAGTTTCGACGTGGTGCGATCACCACGTTCTTGATCACCCTGGCCCTCGGCGGGGACAACGTGGCCGTCTGGATTCCCCTCTTTCGCGCGGCCGGAGTGCGACACGGCCTGGTGGCTCTCGGTACCTTCGTGATCGGGGACATCCTTTTTCTCCTCGCCGCGCGAAAGCTAGCGACCCATCCCAAAGTCGTCGAGTGGGGACGCGCGCGCATGCCCTCACTCATGCCGTACGTATACGCTCTCCTCGGCGTGCTCATCTTGATCGAGTGTCACACGATCTAAATCGTGAGGCCGTGGGCGTCACCTAGCGTGGACCTATGGCACAACGAAGTGCAAATCAAACTTTGCGCCGACTCACGATCATCGTGGCGATTCAGTGGATGGGCGCCACCCTGGGCCTCCCCCTTCTCCCTCTCTTCCTCGAACGCCGCGGTGGTACGCCGTCCCTAGTGGGGCTCGTCATGGCCGCGTTCTTCGTGGCGGGCGTGTTGACGCAGTTTGTCTTTGGCCATCTGGCTGACAAGTTCGGACGACGCAAGCTTCTCATTCTCGGCCTCGTCACCTACGGCCTGGCCTCCATGACGTACCTCCTTCCGGTGGCCGCTCCCTGGCTAGGCCTGACTCGGGCCCTGCAGGGGGCGTCCGCCGGCGCTATCGAAGTCACGTCCCTGTCGGCCGTGGCGTCACTGTTTCCCGAAGCCGAGCGCGGACGCGCGGTGTCGAGGATCTTCGCCGCCCAACTCTTCGGCATCGCCGTGGGTCCCGTAGTCGGCGTCATAGCGTCCGTGCACGACCTGGGTTGGGCCTTCTTCGTTACCGGCGTCGTGAGTCTGATCGCGGCGCTCGTGGCGACGCGCACCAACCTCGGTGACCGCGAGTACGACCCGTCACCGTTGCCGCGACTGCAGTGGAGCAGCCAGCTGGTAGGCGCGCTCGTCGCGGCGTGCGCGTCCGGTCTCGCCATTGGCGTGTACGAAGCCTGCTGGAGTCTGTTGATGCACGCCCACCACGCCAGCACCCTGCAGATCCGACTGAGCTGGACTTTCTTCAGTGTGCCCTGGGTCGTCCTCTCGCGCTGGGGAGGGTGGCTGGCCGACCACGCCAATCGGCGGTTCATTGCACTGGCCGGTCTCTTGAACGGGGCGTTCTTCTTGTCGCTTTACCCTCACATCCACAACAACAATCTGATGCTGGTGCTCGGATCGTGTGAGTCAGTCGGCGCCTCACTCTCGGTGCCCTCGATCTCCTCTCTCATGAGTCAAGGCTCGGCTCATCGAGAGCTGAGTCGTCGCCAGGGCCTCTATACGACGTCCAACACCGCGGCTCTCGCGCTCGCGGCTGGCGTGTCGGGCTTTCTTTTTACGATCAACTCAACCCTACCTTTCACCCTGATTGCTGTTATTTCGGCGACCCTCGCGCTGTCCACGCTCTTTTGGTGGCGACACGTGACGGGGCGCATTTTCCCCACCGTGGCCTAATGCAACCAGCGGGCGGCCACGGCCGCTCGCTAGTTGTTTGCCTCTAATAACTTACGACTTCCAGATTTGATCCCAGCGGGCGGAGCCCCCGTCGGGGCTGAGACACTGAGTCGTACCGTCCGCCGCCGTGCCGTAGGCCCAGTTCTGGACGTTGTCTCGAGCGGCCCAGGCATTGACCGTAATGTCCAGCCACAGATACGGAATGTCCTTTGCGAACTGCGAATTAACCGTGCGCCAGGAACGGACCTCGACTGGCGAGCGGGGCGTGGCGGCGAGGGCCGCCAGCATGGCGTCCTCGACCACGGGATCGCCCTGGTGCGCAAAGTTGACCGCACCGGCGATGTTCGTGCCCGCCGGAAGAGAAGTGAGGCCGAGTCCTCCCTGTTGAGGTGAAGCGGTTGCGCTCTGCGACAGGAACCACACGTAGTTCAGCGACGGGTCCACGCCGCCGAACTGAGTCAAGGTCGCGCAGTCGTACTGGCCGAAGATTAAATTCTCAATGAGAGCGCTCTGGACCACCGGACGCGGCGTGACGGTGATGCCGACCGCGCCCAGTTGTTGTTTGAACAACGAGAAGGCCTGCGTGGCCGACTGGTCGCCCGCGAGAATGTCAATGACGAATCCGACGCTCGCCACCTTGTTTGCCGTCTTATACGCCTGGACCAGGGCCCTGGCCTTTGTCGGGTTGTAGCTCGGGTAGTTCGGGTTGCGGTAAAAGGGCGAGGTCTTGCGGTATAAACCGTCGGAGACCGCGCCCACACTCCCATCGACGATCTTAAAGTAGGCGCTGCGGTTGATTGCCATGGCGCAAGCCTGACGGATCGACACATTGTTCAACACCGGCTTCAAACTGGTGTCCCACGCCAGCGTCGAGGGATTGACAGCACCCAGCGTTCCGAGCCAGTCGGCTTGCTGCACCGCCGTGGGGACGGGCATGCCCTTTTCGATATATGTCGGCAAGGCACCCGGCACGCCGATGGCAGCAAAGTCGCCAGCCCAGCACAAATACTGGTTCAAGGTGCCCGTGGTATTGAGAATCAGACAGTTAACCGAAGGGTCGCGCGGCTGAGTCTGATCGGTGACCATCGAGATCCCCGACATTTTCTTCAGTTCATTGATCTGGTTTCCCCTCTCCTGAAGAATCATGTCGACGGCACCCGTCTGAAGAGCCTCGTTTCGCGACTGCGAGTCAGGAATGGTCTTGAAATTGATGCCATCGAGGTACGGCAGGCGCCGTCCGGCGCCATCCTTTCGCCAGTACTTATGATTCTTCACAAACTGTGACTCGACGTTGACTTGCCAACTCTTCACTTTGAAGGGGCCAGTTCCGATCGGATCACCGGTGTATGTCGGCGCAAACGACACCGGGTGAGCCATGTAGGCGATCTGCTGTTCCGCTAAGAAGATGGGCAGGGAGGCGTAGGGAATCGCCAGGTTGTACTCGACGGTGAAGTCGTTGACCTTGGTGACCGAGAGGATAATCGGCGCGATAGCGGGACCGACAATCTGATTGTTCTTCGCGGCGTTGTAGTTGGCGACGCAGATTTCGGCGTCAAAGGTCGCGCCGTTCGTAAAGGCCACGCCCCGACGAAGGGCGATGGTCCAGACGGTGTAACTGGCGTTCGGGGTCGCGGAGAGGGCCAGCATCGGTAGGGCGGTTTTACCATTTGCCGACATCACGAATAGGGGGTCGTAGAGGGCGTTGGCCACGCAAAAGCCCGAGTCATCCATTCTTCCCTGTGCGCCATTAAAGATGTGGTAGTTGGGTACGTCGGAGAGGGTCCCCACGGTGAGCGTTCCGCCCAACTTGGGCTTTGCCTTAGTGACGCCTACCGCGCCACCAGCCACGTTGGCCAGCATTCCGTCCACCACGGTGCCCGCCAGGGCCAGCCCGCCCACAGTGGTCGCTGAGTGAGTAAGAAACGTACGACGATCGAGCGTTGACGACATCTTCCCTGCTTTCCCCCCGAGGAGCCCGCCATAGGTTTCCCCGCTGGGCGAAACTTAGCAAGAACCAGCCCGCTTACCAGGACACAAAAGAAGTTGTCACCAAGTGAAACTTCAGCGTCCAGGCGGAGGGAGGGGCCGCCTGGACGCTGAAAGAGTTGGGTACCTACACGCCGTTGGGTGGGGAGACGTGCCGTACCCGGGCGCCCGTTAGGGAGTGACGCCGAGAAGATGCGGGCCCGGTCGGTGTGCTTTGATCGGTGAAAGAAACCATCGGACCTTTCTCCTCTCATCGCCACGTCGCGGACTTAGAGCAGTTTGGCCCGCGAGTCTGTGCTGGCCATTGGATGAGCATAAGAAGGACCTAAATCCACCCTTTGTAAACGGTGTGAGAAATCCTCAGTAATTCCCGTCGCTTCGATTTTGTATCGGCCATACTGGGCGCGGACGATTAGCTCCTCACGGAATCGTCACATTGGGGCGTCTAATTTAGGGAGGACCACGACAGTGGCAATTACCATCAACTCACACGACGGATCGCCGGGCGACTCGGCATTTCACATCGAACGGCGCGGCATTGACTTCGTACCGGAGTCAGAGCGCTGGGCGACGCCGCGCAACATCGGCGCCCTATGGGCCGGGTCAGCCCTCAACGTTGAGTACTTCATCTACGGCGCACTACTCATGGGTTTCGGATTCAGCTTCTACACGGCCCTCAGCATCATCCTGATTGGCAACGTCTCGTTCTTCTTGCTGGGCCTGGCCTCACTCCAAGGTCCCGAGACCGGCACCACCGCGTTCATCATCTCGCGGGCGCCCTTTGGCACTCAGGGATCGCGCCTCCTGAGCTTCTTTAACTGGATCACCCAGTTGGGCTTTGAGACGGAAGGTTTAATCCTCATCGTCGGCGCCGCCATTGTGCTGTTCCAAATGGCCGGCGTGCACGTCTCAAGTCCGCTGAAGGTGATCTTCATCATCTTGGCGGCGGCCATCCAGGCCGTCATGCCCTACTTCGGTCACGCCACCATGGTGAAGGTGCTGCGCGCGCTCATCATCCCCTTTGGCGCCATCTTCATCCTTTTTGCCATCTATGACTTCAAGCACGGCTCGGCCAGCTTTAAGGGCTTCGGCGGCGGCTGGGAGCTCTACACCGCGGGTATCGCCTTCACCATCGCCCTCTCGGGACTGGGGTGGACCGAGTGCGGCAACGACTACACGCGTTATCTCCCGCGAAACGCCTCCAAAGGATCCATCGTGGGGTGGGTCTTCGTGAGCACGGCCATTCCCGAGATCGCGATGATGATCCTCGGCGCGGCGACCTACACCTTCCTCTCCAGCAAAGCTCAGTCCGCGGCGTGGAACGGCGCCAATCCTTTCGAGGCCCTGCACGGACAGAGTTTCATCCCGAGCTGGGTCATCGTCATCTTTCTACTGTTCGCCATCGTGCAGCTCTTCGGGATCAACTCCCTGGACCTCTACTCTTCGGGCGTGTCTCTTCAGGCGATGGGACTGCGCCTTCGCCGCTACCAGGCCGTCGTGTTGGACTCGGTGTTGGCCTGCGGGCTCACCATCTACGCCGAGTTTCAGTCGACCTTCTCGCTCTACATGAAGGAGTTCGTCGGAGTGATCATTGTGTGGATCGCGCCGTGGTTCGGCATCATGCTCGTCGACTGGCTACTACGAAAGTACCGCTACAACGCGACCGAACTCCAACGACGCGACGCGGGCAGTCTCTACTACGCCAGTAAGAGCGGAGTGAACTGGAACGGCATCATCGCCTTCGTGGTCGGTCTCGTCTGCGCCACCCTGGCCTTCTCCAAAGCGCCGCCGCCGGTGAACTTCCCCTTCCACTGGATGACCCCCGTCTCCAATCACTACGGCGGGGCCTGCGCCGGCTCGTTGGTCCACGGGACGTGCAGCGCCGGTTGGTACGGCGGAGCTGACTTCTCGGTCCCGGCGGGAATCTTGATCGCGGCTCTCGTGTATTTCGTGCTGGAAAAGTTCACCGGCACCGTGGCGAAGCAAGTGAGGCGGCAAAAGGAGCTCGAACCCACCGCCCAGTAACGCCCCACGCACTAGCGCGGAGTCTTTAACCGTTCCAGTCCTCGACCAGCCCGCCGCTGCCGTCGGGGCGAAAGACGGGAATCGATCCGAGGGCGCGCACCATCGTCGCGTCCTGGCCCAAGGCACCTCGCCAGAGACCGGCCTCCGTGACGATGGTCCCGATCGCCACGACATCGGCACCCACGCCGCGCAGCAGACGCAGCGCGGCTCCTGTCGAGGCTCCGGTAGAGATCACGTCGTCCACGATGGCCACACGCCGTCCCTGCACCACGGACACTCGGGCTCGGTCAAAGAGGAGGCGCTGCTCGACGTCAGTGGTAATGGAGCGCACCGGCTCGCTAATGGCGTCGGCCAGGTGAATCTTGGGCGTCTTGTGCAACACGACGTACTGGTCCAGTTCGAGATGACGCGTCACCTCGACCGCCAAGGGAATGCCCATGGTGGCCACGGTCGCCACGATGTCGACCTCGTAGGGAGCGAGCACGGCCGCCAGCTCCTCGCCGACCGTCGCCATGAACGCCACCCCCACGTCCACGGTGATGAGAAGGGCCAAGGCCAAGTTGTCGTTCAGCG
Source organism: Acidimicrobiaceae bacterium (assembly GCA_025463285.1). Taxonomy (GTDB): domain Bacteria; phylum Actinomycetota; class Acidimicrobiia; order Acidimicrobiales; family RAAP-2; genus RAAP-2. The sequence goes on from JAOBWI010000017.1 coordinate 65,586, forward strand.
AGACGATGGGCAGGTTCACGTGTTGGGAACCAATGTCGACGGAATACGTGCCTCTGTTCACGGTGCTGGAGCATACTGATCCCATGTCCCCCTCTCGTACACCACTGGATCGAACGCTGGCCGCGTCTATGTTGACGGTGGCCTACGGTGAAGCCGTCCTCGGACGGAGCGAAGGCGGCATTCCCATCGGCGCGGCGCTTTACACGCGCGACGGCTCGCTGCTCGGAGTGGGCCACAACCGTCGAGTCCAAGAAGATGACGCGTCAGTGCACGCCGAAACCGACGCATTTCGTAAAGCCGGGCGTCGACGCGACTATCCAGACCTCGTCATGGTGACCACGCTCTCGCCCTGTTGGTACTGCTCAGGCTTAGTGCGCCAATTCAACATCGGCGCCGTAGTCATTGGCGAAAGTGAGAACTTTCAGGGTGGGCACGAGTGGCTCGAGGATCTGGGCGTCGAGATCGTGCTGCTTAAGGACGAGGCCTGCACCCAACTTCTGGGCACGTTCATCGAAGAGCATCCCGAACTCTGGAATGAAGACATTGGTCTGTAACTCAGTGCACGGGCGGACCGAAGAGCCGGTCCCCCGCGTCGCCCAGTCCCGGGGTGATGTAGCCCACGTCGTTTAGCTCGGCGTCGAGGGCCGCCGCCACAATGGTGACGCGCGGGTGGCGAGCGAGCACGAAGTCCACTCCCGGTTGGGCGGCGATTAGACAGAGAATCGTGGTTTCACCGACTGCTCGGGACTCGAGCATCTCGAGGACCCGATCCAGGGAACCACCGGTGGCGAGCATGGGGTCACAGATGACGACGTGAACGCCGTCGAGATCGTCGGGCAGGCCGTCGAGATAGACGTCGGGCTGGAGGGTCGTTTCGTTCCGGCGAAGTCCGACCAGACAGACGCGATGCAACGGCAGCACCTCCTGGACGGCCGGGCTCATGCCGAGGCCCGCCCGAAGAATGGGCACGATGACGTACTCGCGGGCGATGCGCATCGCCGGTGCCCCTTTCGTGACCGGCGTGTCCACGCTGGTGACGCTCACCGGGGCGTGACGGAACGCTTCGTAGGCGACGAAGCGCGAGATCTCGCCCGCCAAGCGCAAGAAGTCGGCGTTCGAGGTGTTGAGGTCGCGTAGTTGGCGAATTTTGTCAGCCACCACCGGATGATCAACGACGAGAAGCGAACCCACGTCGTCACATTACGTCGCCCTCTGGAGGCCATCACTATTGGTTCGCGCCGACGGGTCGTGACGGGTCGACCGTTAGAATTGCTCAGTGTCATCTTCTCTTTCCGAGCGCGCCGAGCGTGATCGAGAGAGTTCAATAAATCCTCTTGGGGGGGTTACCTCGAAGTACCCCGGCCCACGACATCAGATCTCTCGTGATCCGAGTCTTGCCTGGTGGCGCCGGGTTCTACCCGTCATTCAGTCCCATCGACTGACCTTTGTCACGGCCATCGTCCTCTCGTTCTTGAGCCTTGTCTTTCAGGTGCTCGTGCCCAACATGCTGAGCAACGACATCGACCACACTTTCGTGAAGCACCTGTCCTCGCTACACAGCGACGTCATCTCGATCGTGATCGTGGGCGTACTCGCTGGCCTCACGGGCGTTATCTCGCGTCAGTTTCTGTTCTACACCGCGTACAACGTGGAAGCCGACCTCCGGTCGCTCATCTACGAGCACCTGACCTGGCTCTCCTTTAGCTTTTACGACCGCGTCCAGTCCGGTCAGCTCATTAGTCGAGCCAACAGCGACATCCGCAGCGTCCAGATGTACTCCATCTTCGCGCCGCTCATCATCGTGCAGTGCTTCATTGGCGTGGTGGCCTTTGGCTTCATGCTCAGCATCAACTGGGTGCTCGCCCTGATCTCCATGGTGGTGATGCCGATCCTTTACGTGGTCGGGATCAAGATGCGTCGAGTGATGTTCCCCATCTCCTGGATCACTCAGGCCCGACTGGCAGACGTCGCCACCATCGTCGACGAAAACGTGAACGGCGTGCGCGTGGTTAAGTCCTTCGCTCAAGAAGAGGCCGAGATCGATCGCCTGGCCGACGCCGCGGAGGGCGTGGCCTGGGCCTACATCAAAGACGCCAATATTCGCGCCGTCTGGTCGCCGTGGGTTCAGAACCTCCCCCAGTTAGGTCTCGCGCTGGTCCTGTTGTGTGGCGGGTGGATGGTCCTGCACGGCGACCTGCAGTACCCCCAGATCCTCGCCTTCAGCCTGTATCTCTTGATGCTCCAGGCCCCCTTCATGATGCTCGGACAACTCGTCATGATGGGCCAGCGCGCCAAGGCCAGCGCCGGACGAATCTTCGAAATACTCGATGAGAATCCCGAGATCGTCGAGCGACCAGGCGCCTACGACCTGGTGGACGTTCAAGGCGCCATTGACTTCAACCACGTCACGTTCACCTACGACAATGGAGCAGAGATCCTTAAGGACTTTGACGCGCACATCGCTCCCGGTGAGACCGTGGCCATCGTCGGACGGACCGGCTCGGGAAAATCGACCGTCGCGAGACTGCTCGATCGCTTTTACGACGTGACCGAGGGCGCCATCACCATTGACGGACAGGACATTCGCGACGTGACGCTGAGCTCGCTGCGCGAGAACGTGGGCGTCGTCCTCGACGAGCCGTTTCTCTTCTCCATCTCCATTCGCGACAATATCGCCTACGGTCTGCCGGACGCTTCACACGAAGAGATTGAGGCGGCGGCCCGAGCGGCCAACGCAGATGAGTTCATTGTCCGACTGCCCGAGGGGTACGACACCGTGATCGGCGAGCGGGGCTACACACTCTCCGGGGGGCAGCGACAGCGCATCGCCATCGCGCGAACGTTGTTGCTCAATCCCCCGATTCTGATTCTGGACGACGCCACCAGCGCTATCGACGTCCACGTCGAGTCCGGTATTTACGCCGCCTTGCGCGAACTCCTCAATCAGCGCACCACCATCGTGATCGCGCATCGCATCTCCACCATCGCACTGGCCACTCGGGTCCTCCTCCTCGACGAGGGACACGTCCTGGCCAGTGGCACGCACGAAGAGTTGTTGGCGAACGTTCCGCTCTACTCAGAGATCCTCGCTCAAACGACTCCCGCCGGGGAGTCCTGATGGGTTGGGGCGGCAGCTTTGGCGGTGGGTTCGTGGGTGCCCACGCGGCGGGTGGTCAAGCGGGTTTACCGTTCGGAGGAATCCCCGACGAGCTTATGGACGAGGCGACGAAACTGCTCGCCACCGAACCCGTACGTCCCAAGTCCCACGTCCACTTCACCCAGCGGCCCCGAGAGAAAGAGCGAGAGCGCCTGACGCTGGCGAAGTTGCTCTTGGTGTATCCGAAGTGGCTGGCCGCCGGGTCGGCCCTGGTGATCATCATCAGCTTGACCTTGCAGGCCGGTCCTCTGCTCACCGAGTACGCCATTCGCCATGGCATGGAGAGCCATAAGAGCCTGGCCGTCATAGTGGTGTGCGCGTTGCTTTACTTGGGCCTCGCCCTCGTAAGCGTGTACTTCCAACGCGAGCAGGTGGAGGTCACCGGAAAGCTCTCCTCGCGCGTGATGCACGACCTGCGCATCCGCGTCTTCACTCAGTTCCAACGCCTCAGCCTGGACTTCTTCACCGAGGAGAAGGCCGGCGTGCTCATGAGTCGCATGACGAGCGACGTCGAGAACCTTCAACAGCTCATCCAAGACGGCATTAGCCAGTTCGCCCTTCAGGGCCTCACCATGATCGTGATAACGATCATCCTGTTCTTGACCAACGTGGAACTCGCCGCCTGGACCGTGTTGGTTGTCGTACCTCTTCTCATCGCCTTTTCGATCTGGTACCACCACGCGTCGGAGAAGGGGTACCTCCTAGCTCGTGACCGGATCGCCCTCGTCTTAGCCGACCTCTCGGAGTCGCTGTACGGCATTCGCGTCGTTACGGCCCACAACCGTCAGCGTCGTAACATTCGCAACCACCGCCACGTGGTGGGGGCTTACCGCGACGCCAACGTCTACACCGGTCGCGTAAACGCCATCTACGGCCCGTCGACCTTGATGATCGGCATCTTGGGCCAGGCGATGCTGCTCGGTATCGGCGGCCACATGGTGCTGCACCATGAACTCAACGTGGCCCAACTCATTGTCTTTTTCCTCTATCTCAACCGATTCTTCGGGCCTATCCAACTGCTGGTTCAGCAGTACACCACCTTGCAACAGGGACGCTCTTCGATCATTCGACTGCGCGAACTCTTAGAGATCACCCCCACGGTGGATGAACTGCCCGAGGCGATGGTTCTGCCCACCATTGAAGGGCGCATTACCTTTGAGAACGTCGGCTTCGGCTACCGGGCCGACGAGCCCGTACTCCACGACGTAAACCTAGAGATCTCCCCCGGTGAGTCGGTGGCCTTCGTCGGTCCGACCGGCGCGGGCAAGTCCACCATGGCCAAGTTGGCCAATCGCTTCTACGACCCGACCTCTGGTCGCGTTCTGGTCGACGGCGTCGACGTCAAGACCGTGACCCTTCACTCGCTACGCACCCAACTCGGCGTAGTGCCCCAGGAGCCGTTCCTCTTCGCCGGCTCGATCCGCACCAACTTGAGCTTCGGTCGGCCCGAGGCGAGCGACGACGAGATCGAGACCGCGGTGGACGTGGTGGGTCTTCGTGAACTGGTCAATCACCTCCCCGGGGGACTGGACACTCCCGTGCACGAACGAGGACAGACCCTCTCGGCCGGTGAGCGTCAACAACTGGCCCTGGCACGAGCGTTCCTGGCCCGTCCTCGCGTCTTGATCTTGGACGAGGCGACCTCGTCCTTAGACCTCCGAAGCGAGACGGTCATCGAGCGCGCGCTCGATCGACTGTTGGAAGGTCGCTCGGCCATCTTGATTGCTCACCGACTCACCACCGCCCAGCGCGCCGATCGCATCGTCGTGATTGACGACGGTGGCATCGTCGAGATGGGCACGCCGGAAGAACTCCTGGCCCTAGGCGGCGCCTACGCCGTCATGTACGAAGCGTGGCTCGCCTCGGGAGGTCGCGACGCCTCGCGAGTGACCCCCTAGGGCGAAGCCGAAGTAGGCCGTCTCCAACATCGTGTAGATCGTTCTACCAAAGTCTTGATCTTGTTCAAGTCCGTGCCTGGAGAACTCTTACTCCACTTCTGGCACGAGCGGCAAGTCGGGGTGTGCATGAGGCTGGTGCAACTCCGGAAGATGCGGGAGGTGTAGATCCGGAAGGTGTGGGTGGTGGAGATCCGGAAGGTGAGGGTGGTGGAGATCCGGAAGGTGTGGGTGGTGAATCGAATCCGCGTTCGCTTCGGCGACCGGCGTCAGATCGGGCTTCTTGATCTGGAGGAATACTACGAGGCACGTGATCGCGGCAAGGAAGATGTAACTCGTCACCGATGTCCCGAGGTTTAGACCCTGGTTGCCTTTCTGGGACAAAAAGTCTCCGGTTGAGGCACCGAGAGGACGGGTCATGATGTACGCCAACCAGAAGGCCAGCACCCCGTTGATGGCCGTGAACTTCCAGACTGCTGCAATGACCGCAATCACCGCAACGAACACCATCAACGTGGTCAGGTACCCGAGGCTGAACTTTTCTGCAACGAGGTCTCCGACCGCGGTGCCAGTGGCGAAGGTGACCAGAATTGCGAGCCAGTAGAACGCCTCGCGTCGGGCTGTTCGAATCGAGTGCATCGACAGAGTGCGCTCGACCAGCCACCAGATTAAGAACACCAATCCCAGCAAGGCGATGGAGACAATCGTAATCGACCACATGTGGTGGGGCTGGGCGCCATTCCCCTCGAACTGGTCCGTGATCTGGGTACCGACTACGCTGATCACGACGATGTTGGTCCAATAAATCGCAGCGATATATCGCTTACGGGTGAACTGAATCGCGAGCATCACCGCCAACACCCCCATCGTGATCAACATCACTTTGATAGCCGCTACGTTCAAAGCGTGGACGCTGGCATTGTTGGATCCCGCGAAGGAGGTGGTGAGATTATCCGAGAGCGTCTCACCGATCGTGGTGCAGAGGCATTTGATCAGCCAGAAGTACAGGGTGACTTCGGGCACTTTGTTTAAAGCTTTTCGAAGTGGTGATGGGGATAGATCAGCGGGGGCGTTTGACATAGTTTTTTTATGGTAACGATCAAACCTGAAGATTTGATGACGGACGACAGATGCGTCCGCGCCTCGTGGATACGCGAAATCCATTTCGATGGGTCGCGACGCACGGAGCCCCGCGAATATCGGAGATCCCATTTCGGTGGGTCGCGACGTGCTATATAGACGATGGAAGTGACCTATCTATTTCAGCGGCGCCCTAGGTCACCATCTCCTTCACCACTTCGATCAACGACGACGCGCTTTGGTCACCCTGAGGAACGGGGATCACCTGCAGGTGCGTCACCCCGGCCGCCTCGAACGCGCCGACGCGTTCTTTGACGTAGCTGGCCGGTCCGCAGAGCGTCGTGAGTTCTAAGAACTCGTCCGGCACGGCGGCCTCCGCTTCACGCGTCTTCCCGTCGAGGTAAAGGTCTTGAATGGTGGCCGCTTCTCTTTCGAAACCGTAACGAACGGCTAACTCGTTGTAGAAGTTTTTTCCTCGCGCTCCCATGCCACCGACGTAGAGCGCGATGGCCGAGCGCTGCCGCTCGCGCAGCGCAGTCACCTCGCTCCCTTCGCCAATGGCCAAGAGCCCGCCGGCACTAATCATCAAATCGCCCAGACGGGCACTACGCTTCGCCGCGCCCGCGGCGAGCGCGTCACCCCACACGCTCCTCGCCCTCTCGGGAATGAAGAAAATAGGCAACCAGCCGTTCGCGATCTCCGCGGTCATGGCCACGTTGTTCTCACCGAGCGAAGCGATCCAGATAGGAATCTCGCCGCGCACGGGGTGGGCGATGATCTTGAGGGGTTTGCCGAGACCCGTTCCCTCGTCGGCCGGCAAGGGCACCGTGAAGTTGCGCCCGTGGTGCACCAGGGGCGCCTCGCGCTTCCACACGTCGCGACAGATATCAACGATCTCACGGGTGCGTCCCAGAGGACTGACGTAGGGCACGCCGTGAAAGCCCTCGATGACCTGGGGGCCGGAGGCTCCCAGACCCAAGTGGAATCGCCCGTCCGACAGGGCGTCGATGCCGGCCGCGGTCATAGCCAGGAGGGTCGGGGTGCGGGTGTAGATCGGCAAGATCGCCGCGCCGATCTCCACCGTCTCGGTCAAAGCCGCGAGGTATCCCATCAGGGAGGGGCTGTCAAAACCGTAGGCCTCGGCGACCCACACGAGGTCCAGTCCCGCCCGCTCCATCTCTACTACTTCTCGCGCGGCCTGGTGAAAGCCGCTGGCGTAGCTCAGCATCGTCGTTATCTTCATCGTCGACCTTTCGCTCCGGAGGTCACAGTATCGGAGAGGGTACGAGCAAAAATTCACGCGCTCTTGTCCAGGGGGGTATCTCGGCGGCCCTAACCTGGAGGCGAACAGCAACGGCGCTATCCACTACTGCAAAGGCTGGTGACACGTGGTCACGCGTCTTCACGACGAAATCCCTGACGACGTAAATCCGTGGTTTCGCGTCGTTTCGCTCATCGAAAAAGCGGGCCATCTGCTCGGCCTCAACGAGGGACTCATCAAGCGAATCGTCACCCCGGAGAGAATCTTGGAAGTGGCGCTCCCCATTCGCATGGACGCCGGCCCCGTTGAGATGTTCACCGGCTGGCGCATTCAACACAACACGGCGAGAGGGCCGGGCAAAGGCGGTATCCGCTTTCACCCCAGCGTGAACGTGGATGAGATCGCGGCACTCAGCGCCGACATGTCCATCAAGTGCGCGGTGGTCAACATACCCTACGGTGGGGCGAAGGGAGGGGTGAAAGTTGACCCCTCGGGCCTCTCGCGCAGTGAGCTGGAACGTCTGACTCGTCGCTACGCCTTCGCCATTGCGCCCATGATCGGTCCGGACCGCGACATCCCGGCGCCCGACATCAATACCGACCCCCAAGTCATGAGCTGGATCATGGACACCGTCTCGATGATCACTGGTCACAGCACGCCGGGCGTCGTCACGGGCAAACCTCTCGCCATCGGCGGCACGCTGGGCCACGCGGGCGCCACCTCACTGGGGGTGACCATCTGCACGGTGGCGCTGCTCAACCGTCTCGGTCGCAGCCCCGAAGGCGAGCGCGTTGTCATTCAGGGCTACGGCAAGGTCGGCTCGCCGCTCATCAAGCTGCTGAGTGAGCGCGGCATGAAGGTCGTAGGGCTCGCCGACGTGCACGGCGCAATCCACGTGCCCGAGGGGATCGATCACGAAAAGATGAGCCTCCACTTCGAGCAGGCGCGCTCGATCCTGGGATATCCCGGCGGTGAAGAAATCCGCGCCGATGAGCTCTTCGCCTTACCGAGCGACATCGCCATCCCCGCGGCACTGGGTGGGGTCATCACCGAGAAGGTCGCCCAGACGATGTCGGCCACCGTGGTGGTCGAAGCGGCCAACGGTCCGACCACCGGCGAGGGGGCGGCCATTCTCACCAGTCGCAACATTCCCGTGGTGCCCGACGTGTTGGCCAACGCCGGCGGAGTGGTGGCCTCGTACTTCGAGTGGGCTCAGGACCTTCAGGGCTTCATGTGGGAGGGCGAACTCTTCAAACAGCGTCTGGAGAAGACCATGCACGACGCTTTCGACGCCATCTGGTTGCGTCACGAACAGTTGGACCTCGCTCTACGCGATACCGCCTTGGTGGTGGGCGTCGAACGAATCGCCGAAGCGACCGAGCTACGCGGACTCTTTCCCTAGATCGTCGTCGGCCAGACGACAACATGACGCTTAGTACTAGTCCGCACTGCTGACCTGGTTAAGTTTTTTGTCCGGTCGCGAGAACCCTTCGTAGAGACCGCCGATGATGACAATGATGGCCATGACGATGAGAGTGATCCAGCCGTAGTTGAAGAGGACACCTCGTCCACTCGACAACGAACTCGGCCACACGATGTTGAGCAGCATCAAGAAAAGGTAGATACCTCCGGCGAGTGTGACCGGCGTACTCCACTTACCGAGCGTGAAGGACCCGCTGGGCCTCCAGCCGCGTCGCTTGGCGATAAAGGAGCCGAGCACCGTAAGGAAGAACGAGAGATAGATGCCCGAGGTGGCGAAGGAGACGAGCGCGAAGAGCGCGTTGACGTGGGCCGGGTAGTAGAACCACAGCACGTGCACGTTCTTTGACGGATTGACCAGCACTAGTAGCAAGAAGAGGAATGGCACGATCGTCGCGACCACGATGGCGTTGCGCGGCGTTTTGTGGCTGGGCGTCACCCGCTTCAGGACCCGACTGGCGGGGAGCGCGTTGTCTCGGGCGAGAGCGAAGACCACCCGAGATCCCGCGCCCATCACCGCCGTGCCGCAGCTAAAGAAGGCGATGATCACCATGATCAAAAAGAAGTCCTGTAGCCAACTGGGCAACGTGGCGAGGATAAAAGGAATACCGCCCGAGACGATCTTGGCGATGCCACCGTGAGGAATGGCGAGAAGTAGACCCAGGACCAAGACGAAGGAGGCGATGCCGCCGTAGAGGATGGCGTTGCGCATGGCCTTGGGCACCTGTCGGCTGGCGTCGACGGTCTCTTCGGAGATGTCCCCCGCCGATTCGAAGCCGTAGAAGATGTACACGTTGGCTAGTACCGCGACCAACGCCGCCCCGGTGAGCCAGTGGCCACCGAAGTTGACGCCGAAGGGGTTGGTCTTGGCGTACTGCACGCCTTGCGTGGTGCCCAGGTAGCCGAGGTTTTGGTGGAAGCCCTTGATGGCCAGAGCGATGAAGACACCGAAGGTGCCGATCGTTTCCACGTACACGCCCAAGCGGGCGGCGTAACCGAGAAACTTGGCTCCGATCGAGTTCAAGATCGCCGAGATCACGATGACCACAGCTACGATCACGAAAATCGTCACGTGGTTGGCAGGATTGAGGTCCGTCTTGAACCAGATGTTGAACAGTGACGTGACGTACGAAACGATGCCCGAGTCGACCGAGGCCACCGTGGCCAGCAGCGCGAATCCGTAGATCCATCCGACGAACCAACCAAAACGCGGGCCGATGTTGTGCTTGCCGTACTGGTAGAGGGCGCCCGACAACGGATACTCACTGGCCAGCTCGCCAAAGACCAGCGCCACCAACGTCATGAAGAGCACAACCACGGGAATGGTCCAGATGTAACGCGGACCACCCGCACCCAAGCCAATGATGAAGATCGAGTAGATACCAACGACCGGGCTGAGGTAGCTAAAGGCCACCGAGAAGTTGTCAAAGAGCGAGAGCACTCGCTTTAGCTCTTGGCGATACCCCAGGGCGTGAAGCCGATCGTTGTCGCGCGTGTCCGATTCGCTCATCGTCATTACATCCCCCTTGATGAACCCGTCGTTGGGCTAGTCGGCCCTTACGCTAACCATTAACCGAGCGCGACGCTGGGTGTTCTCAGGAACGCCACAGCCAGCGGGCCTGTGAAAGTCTGTAGACGTGAACAACTTCGACGACGAGCGAGAACAACTCGAGTCCACCATCCGATCGCTTCGCCAGGAAGTGGAGCGTTTAAGGGCGGAAATTGCTCGGCTACGCGGCGAACGCGAGGAGCGGCCTCCTCACTACCTTTAGAGCGGACCCATCGCTCTAGGCGTTTTCGTAGATCCCCACCAAGACGGCTCGGGCAATGCCGTGCGAGAAGAGGTTGAATCCCAGGTACGCCGGCGTCGCGCCGGGGGGCAACTCCAAGCTCGCCACGTCGAGGGCGTGGACCACCACGAAGTAGTGGTGAGCGCCGTGACCCGGGGGCGGCGCCGCTCCGACGTATCGCTTGAGGCCCGCGTCGTTGGCGTACTGGACCGCGCCCTCGGGCAGTCCGCTTCCTTGGTCGTCGCCCGCGCCCGAGGGTAACGACGTGGTGGCCACCGGAATGTCCGCGACCGCCCAGTGCCAAAAACCCGACCCGGTGGGCGCGTCCGGGTCGTACACGGTGACGGCGAAACTTTTGGTCTCGGGGGGAAAGCCCCTCCAGCTCAGCTGCGGCGACGTATCGGAACCTCCCGCGCCCATAAGCCCGCTCGCCTGGGCCGTGGCTAGTGTCGCGCCATCGGAAAGATCGTCGGACCTCAACTCAAAGGTTGGTAAATCCGGTAGTTCGTCGTACGGGTTTCTCGCCATCGTTGCACCTCACTTGTCGCGCGAAGCCCACTGTACCTAGCAACGACGACCATCAACTCACCTCGATCCTTATGATCTGTCGATGAGCAGCCCCCAGTCCATAGTGGTGATGGGGTTGGAAGGTTCGGGCAAGAGCACCATCGCCCGGGCCTTGAGCGAACGCCTCGGCGCTACCTACGTTGACGCCGACTGGCTCCACTCGCCTACCAATCGGGAGAAAATGGCCCTCGGCCGTCCACTGAGCGACGAGGACCGGCGTCCGTGGCTACGCAGCGTGGGCCAGCGGCTGCGCGAAGAGGTGGACCAGGGTCGCCGCGTGGTGGCCGCGTGCTCGGCGCTCAAGCGCTCCTATCGCAATATCTTGCGCGAGTACGTAGCCGACATCTTCTTCGTCTTCTTGGACGGTCCTTTCGAGGTAGTGCTGTCGCGAATCGAAAGACGCACGCACGACTTCGTGCCCAGTTCACTGCTCTCGTCGCAGTACGCCATTCTCGAGCCGCTAGAGGCGGACGAACGAGGAGTTCGCGTGTCCGTCCAGCAGAGCCCGGACGAACAACTGGACGAGATCCTGGCGAACCTTCCGGGTGCGTGACGCCGAGGGCGTTCACTACCAGAGCCGAGCACTACGATGCTGAAAAAGCGAGGTCGCCCATGTCCGAGATGATGCCCGCCGCCTTCATTGGGCACGGCAGCCCCATGAACGCATTGGAGCAGAGCCGCTACACCGTGAGTTGGTCGATGTTCGCGACCACCTTTTCGAAACCCCACGCCGTACTCGTTATCTCGGCGCACTGGTACGTCAACATCACCGCCGTGACGGCCATGCCAGTGCCGCGCACCATCCACGACTTTTACGGTTTTCCTCAGCCGCTCTTCGACGTGGAGTACCCGGCGCCGGGAGACCCCGAACTCGCCCAACGCATCGCTGACGTGGTTGAGCCCACCTACGTCGGGCTGGACCACGACTCCTGGGGAATCGATCACGGCGCGTGGTCGGTCCTGGTGCACATGTTTCCCTTAGCCGACGTGCCCGTCGTGCAACTGTCGATCAACGCCGAGTTGCCCTTTGACTATCACTTCAACCTCGGAGCCAAGCTGCACGCCTTGCGCAGCGAAGGCGTCTTCATCGTGGGTAGCGGCAACGTGGTGCACAACTTACGTCTCATCGACTGGCGCGCCCCGGGCGAAGGTACCGACTGGGCTCACCGTTTCGACGACGACGTGCGAGAGATCATGACGAGCGACGCGAGTAACCTGGGCACCGCGTCGTCCCGTCGCGACTACGGCCTAGCGGTGCCCACGCCCGATCATTTTCTCCCGCTGGCCTACGTTGCGGGACTGAGCGCCGCAGCCCAGACACCCACCACGACCATCATTGACGGGTACGAGATGGGGTCGCTGTCGATGACCGCGTACGCACTCGCGGGAAGCCGCTAGTCGTGATCACACGCTGAGCGGAGTCGCTTAACGTTTCCTTTGTACTGCGTCGGTGGACCCTCCCGAAGGCCCACTACCGGCTCGAAGTCACGCTGATACTGAGCGAAATGGTCTCGCCGCGCGCCCGATTCGACGCTGCGACCCGCCAAGCGATCGAGACGGTCATCCCACCCGGCCGCGTTTCGCCGCGGGCGGATCCTCCAACCAACGCTCCAGGCGTACCGACGTGTGAGGGTTGTCGCTCGACACCGTGGCGCTCGTCATGGCGCTCTTCTCATCACAATGAGTTTCCAACAGCTCTTAGCGCTCTCGGCGGCGTAACTCGTCCTCCACGGCCGCCGGGTCCAGACCCCGGCTGCGCAGCAACAAGAGCTGGTGGAACCAGAGGTCAGCCGCTTCACTCACCACGCGATCGTCATCTTCGCTCAGTGACGCCACCACCAACTCGACGCTCTCCTCGCCCACTTTTCGGGCGGTCTGCGACGTGCCCGCCGTTAGCTGGTTGACCACGTAGGACTCCGGATCGCCACTCGCTTCTCGCTGCAGGATCTTTCGCCAGAGCCACGGCGTGAAGCATGAGGTGGAACCGTCATGACAGGCCGGGCCGTCGGCGTTGACTCGCACCAGTAACGCGTCATCATCGCAGTCGGGCAGTACTTCGACGACGTGAAAACTGTTGCCCGAGGTTTCGCCCTTCTTCCACAGCCTTTGGCGCGACCGAGAAAAGAAGTGCACGAGTCCGCTGGAGCGCGTGAGAGCGAGGGCCTCCTCGTCCATCCAGCCGAGCATCAACACTCGTCCCGTGGCGTCGTCTTGAATGATCGCGGCGCGCAGCTCTTCAGCCATGACGCTCCTTCAGTGGTCGCAGAGTAATGCCTTCGTGTTCAATCTCGCGTCGAAGACCGGCCAGTCCGCCCGGGTTTTCGTGCACGATCGAGGCTACGAGCGCCGCGTCGGCGACGCGTAGCGCGGCGGCCACGTGGGCCGCCGAACCAGCCCCGCCCGAGGCGATCACCGGAATGGAGACGGCGTCACGCACGGCGCGCGTGAGCTCCAGGTCGAAACCGGTGCGCTGACCGTCTTGACGAATGGACGTCAACAGGATCTCGCCGGCTCCCCGCTCGCAGGCCTCGACTCCCCAGGGAACGGTCCGTATCTCGGTGGCCACGCGACCTCCGTGCGAGTGAACGACACCGTCGCCGGCGTCGATGGCCACCACCACCGCTTGGGATCCAAAGCGTGAGGCAATGGCCGTGATGAGCGAGGGATCGGCGAGGGCCGCGGAGTTGAGTGAGACGCGGTCGGCGCCCGCTTCAATGATGCGCGAGGCGTCCTCGACCGACCGTACGCCTCCGCCCACGGTGAACGGGATCTCTAAGACATCCGCCACTTGGGCCACCACCGACGTCATGGTCGACGAGTCCTCCGGCGTGGCCGCGATGTCGAGAAACACCAGTTCGTCGGCCCCACCGTCGCTGTAGAACTGGGCCAACTCCACCGGGTCACCCACGTCACGCAGTCCGACAAAACTGACGCCCTTCACGACGCGACCGTGCGCGACGTCGAGGCAGGGAATTAAACGAGGGAGAGGCACTGATCAAGAAACTCGAGGCCGGCCGGACCGCTTTTCTCCGGGTGAAACTGCACCCCCAAGAACGCGTCGCGACGAACCGCCACCGTGACGCCGTCCACGCTGGCGATGGCGTCTCGTGAACGCACGGCGTAGGAGTGGGCGAAGTAAAAGGCCTCGCCCCAGGGTTCGACGACGGACCACCCCAGTCGCGGCACTCGGGTCTCGTGAAGGCGTACCACCTCCCCCGACAACAGTGCGAGTCCGCTAACGCCACCATCTTCTTCGCTGCGCTCCATAGCGAGCTGCAGCCCTAAGCAGATGCCGAGGATCGCTCCGCCCTCTTGATTTCGCTCCGTCAGCGCCGACGCCGCACCGGAGCCGTTCAAGTGATCCATCGCGCTTCGCGCCGATCCGACGCCGGGCAAGATCACGAACGCCGCCTCGCGAATGGCCTGTGGTTCGCTGGTCACGACGCTCTCACGACCAAGGTGAGTGAGGGCGGCGCGAACGGAGCGCGTATTGCCCGCTCCGTAGTCCACCACCACCACGACGTCGTTCACAGCGATCCCTTAGTCGAGCGCACCAGGTCGCCGCTCTTCGTGAGCGCCTGGGCCATCGCGCGGCCGACCGCTTTGAAGGCGGCCTCGGACACGTGGTGGGGGTTCGTGCCACTCGCGCTGACGTGCAGCGTGATGCGCGCCGTTTGGGCCAACGACTCAAAGGCGTGGGCCACCATCCCCTCGTCGGGAGTGATCGAAATGTTCGCCGTGGCCCGTCCGGACAGATCGACGACCGCGTGCGCGAGGGACTCGTCCATCGGCACCCTCGCTTCGCCGTAGCGCGCGAGTCCCTTTCGATCTCCCAGGGCCAGATCCAGGGCTTCGCCGAAGGTGCGCATCATGTCTTCCACGGTGTGGTGATTACCGGTTTCTAAGTCGCCGACGCCTTCGAGGCGAAGGTCCATGCCGGCGTGAAAGGCCAGTTGCTGGAGCATGTGATCGTAGAAGCCCGCGCCGGTACTGACCAGGACGCGGCCCTCGCCGGGCACGCGCAGTCGCACGCTCAACAAGGTCTCGGCGGTGTTTCTCTCGTAGCGAAGATACTGCGCTGGCGGGGGGGCGTCGAGCAGCACGCTACGCAGCGCGTCGAGCAAGAAGTTGTTGTCGATCTCGTCACGAACGCTGACTCGCAGCCCGCCGGGGTAGGCCCGGGTCACCGCGCCGAAGCGCAGCAACTGATCGACGAGCTTCTCGGGGTCGTCCATTGGAATGAACAGGAAGTTGGCGAACGACGGCACGGGCGAAAGCCCGAGAGCGATCAACTCCTCGGTAAGTCGATCGCGCTCCTTTAACACCGCGGACAGGTCGAGCGGCGTGGAGAGGGCGGCCAGGGCCAAGGCGGCCGAGAGCGACGAAATACCGAGCGGCGCTTGACGTGAGGTGATGGCCGCCATCAACTCTGGCGTGGCCAGGGCGTACCCCACCCGGGCGCCGGCGAGCCCGAAGGCCTTGGAAAACGTGCGCAGGATGATGACGCCGTCGTCAATTCGGTCCAACGCGTCAACGCCCGCGTACTGGGCGTACGCCTCATCGACCACGATCTGGCCCGGCACGTCAGGGATCTCGCACATCTCCCCGGTCGGGTTATTGGGTCGACAGACGAAGACGAGGTCGGCTCTGTGCGGGTCGTCAATCAAGGTGGCCCCGGCCATGAGGGCGGCGTAGCGGTACATCGAGTAGGAAAAGGCGGGCACGGTGGCGATGGTGCCACCCTCGGCGAAGAGGCGCGCCAACAAAATGATGAACTCGTCGCTGCCCGCACCGAGGGACACTTGGTCCAGATCCACGTCGTGGTGGCGAGCGATCGCTTCGCGCAGCGCCAGGTAACGTCCCCGGTCGTACTCGTTCACGTCGGCCAGGGCCCGCGCCAACGCCGCCGGCCGGGCGCTGGCGGGAGGTGCGGCCGCGACGTTGCCGTCAAATCGAACAATGGAGCGCGGATCAAGACCCGCGCGCGCGGCCAGGGCGTCCGTGGACGGGGGCCAGGTGTAGGACTCGAGTATCTCGGGGGTCATCGCCGGGCCGTTGCTTTGTGCGCGATCATGCCTTCGAGTTCGGCCAGCGCTTCGATGGTGGGAGCCAGTCGCTCGAGACCCTCTTTGGTCACGCGTTGCACGGTGACCGTTTTCATGAAGCCTTCGAGACCGAGTCCCCCGGTCGACTTAGCCCAGCCTCCGGTGGGCAGAACGTGATTGCCACCGGTGGCGTAGTCGCCGGCGGGCACGGGCGAGTACGGTCCGACGAAGACCGCGCCGGCGTTGCGAATGCGACCGGCCAGGGACTCCGCGCGCTCGCCCAACAGGGCCACGTGCTCGGCGGCGTAACTCTCGACTTCGGCCAGAGCCGCATCGAGATCCTCGCCCACCCGCACTACGTAACCCTTGGAGTCGGGACCGTGCTCCATCTGGGCCGCGATCTCTTGGGCGATGAGCGCTTCGTCGACGCCGTCGTCGGCCACCACCACAATCTCACTCGGACCGGCCGGCAAGTCGATGGCGACGTCGCGACTGACCAGTAGCTTCGCCGTGTTGACCGCCCCGCTACCGGGGCCAAAGATCTTGTCGACCGGCGCGATCGACTCGGTCCCGTAGGCCATCGCCGCGATCGCCTGCGCGCCACCGATGGCCCATACCTCGTCAATGCCCAACAGCGCCGCGGTGGCGGCGACGGCGGCGGATCCCCTCGGCGGCGTGCAGACCACGATGCGCTCCACGCCCGCCACCTGGGCCGGTACGGCCGTCATGATCAGTGACGAGACCAACCCTTTCGGTACGTAGATACCAACCGAGCGAAGTGGCGACCACCGACGTTCGAGGGTCACCCCCGGGGAGACTTCCATCATCAGGTCGCCCGGACGCTGGGCCTCGTGCCAGTTTCGCACCGCCTCGGCGGCGGCGAGCACCGCCGCGGTAGGAATGTCGCCGTAGGCCACGGCCCGTTCGGGTTGAGTGGACGTGGTGGCGTCGAACTTGGCGGACCACTCGCTCAGCGCGGCGTCGCCGCGCTCACGTACGTCGTTCACGATCTCCTCGATCGAGACCGCCGTGTCCGTCTTCACGGGCGTACTCATGGGACCATCCGTTCAATAGGCAAGGTGAGAATCGAACTCGCGCCGGCCGCTTCCAGTCGTGGCAGCAGGGCCCAAATATCGGCGGCGGGTACCAGCGCGTGGACCGCCACCACGCCGGGCGTGGCTAGGTCCATGACCGTGGGTGACCCCGCGGTGGGCAGCACCGCGGTCACTTCGGCGAGTCGATCTTTGGCAACGTTGCAGAGAAGGTAGCGATTGGCTCGGGCGTTGATCACCGAGCCGAGCACGGTCGTGAGCGTGCGACGAGCTTCAAAGTCTTTGGAGTTGACGCGACCAATCAGCACCGCCTCGGAGTCAAAGAGGGTGCCTAAGGATCTCAGACCATTCGATCGAAGAGTGCTACCCGTCGAGACCAGGTCGATGATCGCGTCAGCGAGTCCCAGGCGTGGCGAGATCTCGACCGATCCGGCCACGGTCACGATCTCGGCACTCACGCCGCGATCGGCCAGGGTCTTGGCGGCGGTGCGAGGGTGCGAAGTCGCTATACGTCGTCCCTCGAGGTCCTCAATCCGGGTGGCGCTGTCCTCGTTGGAGACGGCCGCCTGTAACGAACAGGCCCCGTAGCCCAAGTTAAGGAGCACGTCGACGTTGCACTCGCGTTCGTAGATCAGATCGAGCCCGGTGATCCCGCAGTCCACCACGCCGTCTTGGACGTACTCCGGCACGTCATCAGCGCGCACGAAGAGTAGATCGATGTCGGCGTTGCGACAGTGGGCCTGCAAGATACGCTCGCCCGGTTCTTGGGGCGAGACGCCGCTCGCTTCGAGCAGCGCCCACGAGGGTTCGCGCAGTCGTCCCTTGGAAGGTAAGGCCATGGTGAGTCGTCGCGTCATGATCGGGCCTCCCCGAGTACCGCACGGTAGCCACCTGCTCCGTGGTGCAACCACTGCGCCACCCGCGTGACCGTGGCCGTGGAGGCGCCGGTTCGTCGCGAGATCACGTGGTACGAAATGCCCTCGTCGACCAGTCGAGCCACCTGGAGCCGCTGGCCCATGGCGTCGAGTTCGTTGGTTGTACAGATATCGCGGAGAAACGCGGCCACCGTCTCGTGGTCGCGCAGGCTGGCGAAGGCCTCTACCAGCTCATCGAATCGCGTCGCGGTCTCGGGGCTCGCCTCGGCGGGAATTACTTTTCCACTCGTCATTCCAATATGCTAATATGCTAGTTCGCTACTATGCAAATCATCCCCGCCCTCGACCTGCTCGGCGACGACGCCGTACGCCTGGAACAGGGCGACTACGACCGGGTCCTCTTTCGCCAGCCGCTGGAGGCATTCATGGGGCGATTGGTGGCGACCAGCCCCAGCCTGATTCACGTGGTGGACCTGCAAGGAGCCCGCGACGGGGCCATACGGCCCGAGGTTATTGAGCGCTGTCGCGTCGCCGCTTCGGGCATTCCCCTTCAGGTCTCGGGCGGTATTCGCTCGGTGGGGGCTGCGCGCGACGCTCTCAGCGCGGGTGCGGCGCGGGTGATCGTGGGCACCGCACTCTGGTCCGACGAGGGGGCCCTTCAAACGTTCGCGGACGCACTGGGCCATCAGCTGGTCGCGGCCATTGACGTCAAAGACGGTCGCCTGGGGGTGCGCGGATGGACGAATATCTCTCCAGTCACCGTCGAAGAAGCCCTGGACCGTTCGAGAGCGGCGGGCGTGGTGCGCGTTCACGTCACCGCCATTGCGCGCGACGGCACGATGAGCGGACCGGATCTCTCGCTCTACGAACAGGCCTGCGCGAGTGGTCTCGCGGTCGTCGCGGCGGGCGGCGTACGAGGGGACGACGACGTGGAGGCCCTAGCCCGGGTGGGCTGCGAAGCGGCGGTCATGGGTGTCGGGTATCTGACGCGTCTCAGTCTCTAACTGGGTGTGTCCTCACTGATCGCGACTGCAATGCGCAGTGGGGGCGACGCTGAGCGGACCATGTCATACTCCAGTGATCTGAGCGATGAAGTGGACGCTGTGAGAGCGGCTGTTCAGCGTGCCGAGCAAGCGGGCCTCAGCGCGCCCGGACCCGGCGTTGAACGTGGACGCGATGCTCTCCTTCTCTCACGCCGGACGTCGATAGTTAGCCAGCGCAGACCGCGCAGCGCCCCAGAACAGCGAAGTGCCGAGGGTCGATGACGAAGTGGTACTCACGAGCCGCGGCGTCGGTGAGTTCGCTGAAGAACGCTTCGGGCGCCTCGAGAGTCCCGCCGCACACTTCGCACACCAGGTGACCGTGTGTTTCGGAGGCCAAGTGGTACGTCGCGGGTCCGTGGCCAAGGTGGGCGTGCACCACGACACCGAGACGTTCGAGTTCATCCAAGTTGCGATAGATGGTGGAGAGGTGCACGTCCGGCGCGACGCGTTGCACCACTTCGGCTAACTCTTCGGCGGTGCGGTGGGGGCCCTCGTCAAAGAGGCACCGCAGGAGAATACGCCTCGAGGTGGTGGCCCGACCCCCGCTTTCGCGCAGCAGATCGAGCACTTTTTCGACACGATCAGTGCTTTCTGTCATCTCCTTCGTCGTCGGTGACGAATGGGAGGAGGGTGATCTCATGGTGACAGATTACCTACCTTCCTGCGCTCTGGGCGTTCTTGCGTCCAGTTCGTATTTATGACAGTATTTGCGGGTCAACCCGGAGGAGACGCCATGAACGCCGTTCCCCTTTGTCGACCCCCCTACCGGACGGCCGCGCTGTGGCGATAGTGGAGCGGCCCGCGTCGCTCGGGCGCATGGAGTCGTTTAAATCCTCGCTCAGTCCCGACGACTGGCGCCGCACCCGCTGGATGTTCGGTTCGATCCTGGCGCTACACGTCATCGGTTTTGGAATCTTCATTCTCTTCGTGGTCCCGGGGCACTACAAGGGACTCGGCATTGGCGTGAGCGTTCTGGCCTACACCCTGGGCTCACGGCACGCCTTTGACGCCGATCACATCTCGGCGATCGATAACACCACGCGCAAACTCATGAACGACCGACAGAACGTGCCCGGTGCGCGACGCCCACTCAGCGTGGGTTACTGGTTCTCACTGGGACACTCCACCATCGTGGTGGCCATTGGGGTGGGCATCGTGGTGGCCGAGAAGGCCGTGTACCGCGCCGTCTCGCACCAGAGTTCCGGTCTCGAGCAGTTCGGCGGAGTCTTCGGCACCATCGTGTCGGCCACCTTCCTTTTTCTCATCGCGGCGCTCAACATCGTGATCTTGGTGGGCATCGTGAAAGTGTTTAACTCCATGCGCCACGGCAGCTACGACGAGGCCGAGCTCGAACGCCAGCTCAACAACCGCGGCATGATGTTTCGCTTCTTTGGCAAGTGGATGACGTCGATCACCAAGGAGTGGCAGATGTACCCGGTGGGTGTGGTCTTCGGACTGGGCTTTGACACCGCCACCGAGGTCGTGCTCATCGCCACCACCGCTCTTCTGGCGGCCAAGGCTCTGCCCTGGTATTCAATCATGTGTCTGCCCATTCTCTTCACCGCCGGTATGTCGCTGCTCGACACCCTGGACGGCTGCTTCATGAACTTCGCCTACGGCTGGGCGTTTTTCAATCCGGTGCGCAAGATCTACTACAACCTGGCCATCACGGGCCTGTCGATTGCTATCTGTTTCATCGTCGGCGCCATTGAGGTTCTGGGATTGTTGCCCCATGAGTTGCACTGGCGCGGACAGTTCTGGCGGGTCATGGAGCATTTCAACATCAACACCGCGGGCTACATCATCGTGGGTCTCTTCATCGTCACCTGGGGTGGGGCCATGCTGATCTGGCGCTACGCCCACGTGGAAGAAAGGTGGGGCCGCAACCTCCAAGCCGCGTCGGAGTCGGCCTCTCCCCTCGGCGCCGCTCAGTACTGGTTCTCCGACATGGCTCCCCCACTAGAGGCTCCCTTCGACTGAGCCCTAGGCCACGCCAGGCGTGTCGCCTACGTGGAGCAGAGGAAACTCCATCACCACGGTTAGCCCTCCGCCTGGCGTGTCCTCAAAACGAAAATCACCGCCAAGCATCCGCACGAAGCTCGACGCCACGGTGAGGCCGAGATCCACCCCACGATTCTCCCGTCGCGACTTCGAGGTGGGATCGAGAATGGCCTCGCGCCGCTCTACGCTCATGCCGGGGCCCCGGTCGATCACGAGTAGTTCCAGCGAATGATCCAACGCTCCCGCGGCAATGCGCACGGGCTCCTTGACCGGTCCAAACTGCAGGGCGTTGCCGACCACGATGGCGATGGCCCGCTCGGCCATGGAGGGATCGGTCGTGAAACGCGGCAGAGTGCTCGGCACGTCCTCATCGATGGTGCGTCCCTTAATATCCACCGTGCTCAAGGCCTGCTCTAGGAGATCCTGTAGAGACGCCGACACCAGTTGAGGGGCCACTCCCCCGGTCTCCAATCGACCCACGTCGATGAGATTGTTGATGAGTCGCGTGAGACGCTTCACCTCGACGTCGACGGCCTCTAAGCGTTCGCGCTGGACGAGCGCGGGAGCGCTCGAGGACCCGTCCAAGAGAGCGGCCACCTTGAACTGAATGGTGGTGAGAGGGTCGCGCAGGTCGTGAGAGACACTTCGCAACAGCGACGAGCGCGCGGCGTTATTTTCGGCGCGGACTTCAAACTCGGCGGCGGCGTGCGCGCTGCTCATCACGCGCAGGCCCGCGCCAACACGCTGCGAGAAGGCGCTCACCAAGCCTCGAGCCTCGCCGTCGAGAGTGACGTCTTGGAGCAGGAGTTCGTACTCGTCGTCGATGGGGAAAATCTCCGACGGCGCACCCTCGCGAGGCGCCGGCCCGCTCACCACGTCGTTTCGCCACGTCTCTCCGTCGCGGGTGAGAAGCGCCACGCTGGAGGCGTCGAAGACCGCGCGTAACGAATCGAGCAACGGCAACAAGTCGTCGTGCGACGTGCCGGCCGTGGCCACCGCCGCGGCCAACACCTGAGCCTCGGCCCGGGCGCGCTCGGCCTCTTGAGAGCGCCGGGTGAATCGACTCATCAACACGCTGGCTCCCGCCGCGAACACCAAAAAGGCAATGACCGAGACCACGTCGTTGGGTCGTGAAATGCGAAGCGTATGCAGCGGCGGCACAAAGTAGTAGTTCTCGAGCGCCGACGCGCAGACCGCAGAGACCAGACCCACCACCACCCCACCCCAGGTGGCCAGGGCCAAGACGAGCACGAGATAGCACAGGAACTCAGTGGAGAGGGAGAGATTCGAGCGCGCGCTGGTGAGAATCAGCGTGAGAAGCGGCATGGACACGGCGGCCAACACCAATCCGCTAGCCCGACGAAACCAGGAGGTCCGGCGGTTCTGTCGCCGCTCGTGAACGTGGTCCGGTCGCTCGGCGCGCACCGCAATGACGTGAACGTCGAGATCTTGACTGTGGCGCAGCACTTTCTCCACCACCCCGCCGAAGGGTCGAGCGGCCGAGGGCGCGCGACTGGCACCGAGAAGAATCTGCGTGCCGCGCTCCGAGCGCGCGAAGGCCACCAAGGCGTTGGCCACGTTGTCGTCCACGATCTCTTGGTACTGACCTTCGAACTCATCGACGAGTCCTCGAGCGAGCGCCATGTCGGCTCCGGCACCGTGAAGGCCGTCGGCGCTCACCACGTGCACGGCGTAGAGCTCGGCTCCGGTGCGTGAGGCGATGCGCGCGGCTCGTCGAAGAAGTGTCTCATCCACCTGAGTGCCCGCCACCCCAACGATGAGACGCTCGCGCGTCTCCCAGGTCTGGTCGATGTCGTGGTCGTCTTGGTACTGCTGCAGGGCGTCTTCGACGCGATCGGCCAGCCAGAGCAAGGCCAACTCCCTCAGCGCGCCGAGGTTGCCCACGCGAAAGTAGTTCGACAACGAGGCGTCGATCTTGTCGGCGGCGTAGATATTGCCGTGGGCCATGCGCCGACGGAGCGCTTCGGGCGTCACGTCCACCAGTTCGATCTGTTCGGCCCGTCGCACGACCGCGTCGGGGACCGTCTCTTGCTGGGTGATGCCCGTGATCTTGTCGACCACGTCGTTGACCGACTCGAGGTGCTGAATGTTGACCGTGGTGATGACGTCGATGCCGGCCTCCAGCAGCGCCTCCACGTCTTGCCAGCGCTTCTCATTAGTGCTGCCCGGTACGTTGGTGTGAGCCAACTCGTCGACCAGCGCGACTTCGGGGGCGCGGCGAAGTATGGCCTCTACGTCCATCTCTTCGAGTTCGGCGCCGCGGTACTCGCGCGCTACGCGTGCCACCACCTCGAGGTCTCGTATCTGGGCGTCGGTGTTGGGGCGTTGGTGGGTTTCGACGTACCCGATGACGACGTCCGTGCCCCGCAGGCGACGGCGGTACCCCTCGTCCAACATGCGATACGTCTTGCCCACCCCCGGCGCCGAGCCGAGATAGACGCGCAGTAACCCCCGAGCCATGGCGATTTACCTGGGTTCCACGCCGGAGAGCATTCGTGTCACCATACCCAGACCAGAGCCTTAGGGAACTCGAGAGTCACTGGCCAGCGAGGCGCCGACCACACTTGCTAACAGCGCGGCCACCACCCGGGGCTCCCGAGCAATCGGCCGACCCGGCGTGGGGGTGATCACGAAGCGACCCAGGGTCCGTCCGCGCCACTCACAGACAATCTCCGCTTCCGGTCCGGGGATACCCATCTCCTCGGTGGGCCAGAGCATCCCCACGTGAACCACGTCACCGTCGGGTTGGATCTGGGCCATCGGCGGATCGGACGGATGAAGGTCGAAGTGGCACGCTCGCAGGTTCAGCAACTCACTCAGGGATTCGATGGCCCACTCGATGACCAGCGAGCTCGCAGCGGCGCTGTTGGCGTACTCCGTGAGATCGCGCACCATCGCCACGTACGTCGTCTCCTCGGTCGATACGCGCGAAAAGTGACGACTTCGCGCGGCCAACTCCGAGACCAGCAGCCCCACCACCAGCAGCGCGACGGCCGTCTCGACGTTCCCTCGTTGACTGATGGCGAAGCGGTCGTAGGGCCTGGTCAAAAAGAAGTCAAACCATAGGGCCGAGGAGACGCTGGCCAGAAACCCGCTGAAACGATTACCACCGACCGCGACCGCGACAATGACGACCACCAGAGTCATTCCGGCCGCGGCGTTGGCGAAGGTGCCCCGAAAGGGCACCAGGATCGCCGCGACCACGAGCGGAGCCACGATCGCGAGGCCCAACATCACTCGCGGGCGGTATTTCTGGAGAAACGTCACCATCGTGACCCCTTCCTCGCCTGGTGGTTGCGTACTTATTTCAGGGCCGCGAGCCCTTCGTTTAACTGCAGGACGTCAATGAACTGAGCGCCTAAGAATCCCCACTGGGGGGCCTGGGTCTCGCTCACGATGAGGGCCTTTAACTTCGCGGGCGCGATGCCGGTCGCTTGGGCCACCATCGGGATCTGCACTAACGCGTCCTTTTGCGAGATGTCGGGGTCGTACCCACTGGCTGAGGTCGTCACCAGGTCGGGCGTCGGAATGACTCCCCTGGCGTGCCAGTACTTCACCAGCTGCTTGGTGAAGGTCACCAGGGTCGACGAACGAGGTCCCAAGTTGGTCGCGCCCGACTCACCCGCGGCGCCGTTTAGTGCGAGGGGGTCATCACCGGGGTGGCCCGCGGGACTCGGATTATTTTTCTCGGTGTCGGCGTACGGACCAAGGTCGTCCGGGCGACCCTGGAAGACGCAACTTCCGAGCGGGTGTCCGGGGCACTTGGTCAAGTTCCACGGCTGACCGATCAGCGTCGACCCGTTGGCGCTCAACGATCCGTCCGCTTGATTTCGAAAGAGGAGTTGGGACACCCCGGTGCCGGCGAGGGCGTAGATGAAGCCGAAGACGACCAAGCAGATGACTGCCATGACCAATGAACGACGAAGGTGAACGAGCATGTGGGTTCCTCTTAGTAAGCGTGCAGCGCGACGAGCACGAGATCGATGAGTTTGATGAAGATGAACGGCACGATGATGCCGCCCACGCCGTAGATCAAGACGTTGCGTCGCAGGATGACCGACGACTTGGACGCTCGGAACTTCACGCCGCGTAGCGCCAAGGGAATCAAGGCCACGATGACCAGGGCGTTGAAAATAACGGCCGAGAGTACGGCGCTCTGGGGACTGTGCAACTTCATGACGTTGAGCGTTTCTAACTGCGGGTAGGCCACGGCAAACAGCGCTGGAATAATGGCGAAGTACTTGGCCACGTCGTTGGCAATGGAGAACGTGGTCAACGAACCGCGCGTGATGAGCAGCTGCTTACCGATTTCGACGATGTCGATCAACTTGGTCGGATTGGAGTCGAGATCGACCATGTTGCCCGCTTCTTTGGCCGCGGTGGTGCCCGTGTTCATGGCCACGCCAACGTCGGCCTGGGCCAGCGCGGGCGCGTCATTGGTGCCGTCGCCGGTCATGGCGACTAATTTGCCGCCCTCCTGCTCTTGTTTGATGAGAGCCATCTTGGCTTCCGGGGTGGCCTCAGCCAGGAAGTCGTCGACGCCCGCCTCTTGGGCGATAGCGGCCGCGGTCAAGGGGTTGTCGCCAGTAATCATGACGGTGCGAATGCCCATCTGACGCATCTCTTCGAACTTTTCGCGAATGCCTTGCTTGACGATGTCCTTGAGTTCAATAACTCCGACGATGTCGTTGCCGTCCGAGACGACCAGCGGCGTGGACCCCTCGCGCGAGACGCGCTCGACGATCGCGTCGAGACCCCCCGGAATGGTGCCGCCGTGTTCGCTGACCCACCGCTTGACGGAGTCGCCGGCCCCTTTGCGAATCTGGCGAGTGCCACTATCGAGTCCGGACATGCGCGTGGTGGCCGTGAAGGGGACGAAGACGTGGTCACCCTCTAGTTGACGCTCGCGGATATCAAAGAGCTGCTTGGCCAACACCACGATGGATCGTCCTTCGGGCGTTTCGTCGGCCAGCGAGGCCAACTGCGCCACGTCGGCCACGTCCCGCTCGGTGTGAGTACCGACCGGGTAGAAGGTGGAGGCCATGCGGTTACCGAGGGTGATGGTGCCGGTCTTGTCCAAGAGCAACGTCTGCACGTCGCCGGCCGCCTCGACGGCGCGACCACTCATGGCCAAGACGTTGCGCTGCACCAGTCGGTCCATGCCGGCGATACCAATGGCTGACAACAGGGCCCCAATGGTGGTGGGGATCAGACAGACCAGCAGCGCCACCAGGACCACCACCGAGACGGCGGTGCCGGCGAAGTTGGCGAACGGAACCAACGTGAAAACGACCGGAATGAAGATGATGGTCAAGACGGCCAGCAGAATCGTCAGCGCGATCTCGTTGGGCGTTTTTTGGCGGTTGGCCCCTTCGACCAAGGTGATCATGCGGTCGATGAAAGTGTGACCGCGTTCGGCGGTGATGCGAACGACGATCCGGTCGCTCAACACCTTGGTGCCGCCCGTGACCGCCGAGCGGTCGCCGCCCGACTCGCGAATCACCGGCGCCGACTCACCCGTAATGGCGGACTCGTCCACCGAGGCGATGCCTTCGATGATCTCGCCGTCGGAGGGGATCGCGTCGCCGGCTTCGCAGACCACCAGGTCGCCCTTGGCCAGTTCGGCCGCCGGAATCAGCTCTTCGGTCCCGTCAGCGCGCAAGCGGCGCGCCTCGGTCTCCGATCGCATCTTCCTCAAGGTGTCCGCCTGAGCTTTACCGCGGCCTTCGGCCATGGCTTCGGCGAAGTTGGCGAAGATGACCGTCAAGAACAGCCAGATGGTGATCGACCACGTGAAGGTGCTCGGGTGCGCCAAGGCTTCGACGAAGGTGATGAGGGAGCCGACCAACACCACGAACATCACGGGGTTCTTGATCTGAGTAAGCGGATCGAGCTTGACGAAGGAGTCCTTCAACGCCTGGCGAAGAATCGGCCCGTCGAAGAGGCCCTTCGCTTGAGCGACGCCGTGTGACTCCGACGGTTGGCTCGTGGGCTGGTTAAGAACAGTCGTCATTAGAAGAACCTCAGGTGAGTTAGTTGCTCGACCACGGGGCCGAGGGCTATGGCGGGGAAGAACGTGAGTCCACCGATGATCACGATGACACCGACCGTGAGACCGACGAACATCGAGTTGTCGGTGCGGAAGGTACCGAGCGACTCGGGGACCACGTCTTTTTGGGCCAGTGCGCCACCGAGCGCTAAGGCCGGAATGATGATCCCGAAGCGGCCGACCAGCATATCGATGGCCCCCACGATGTTGTAGAAGGCCGTGTTGCCGGTGAGGCCACCCATGGCCGATCCGTTGTTGTTTCCTTGCGAGGTGATCGCGTACAGGATCTCAGAGAAGCCGTGGGGGCCGCGGTTGAGGGGACCCGCGCGACCCTCCACGGTGGAGACCGCGATGCCGGTGATGACGAGGACGATGAGTGGCATCACGAGGGAACCGAGGCCGGCGAGTTTGACCTCCTTGGCCTGGATCTTTTTACCGAGATACTCCGGTGTTCTTCCGATCATGAGACCACCGATAAAGACGGCAATGATGGCGTAGATCAAGATGGTGTACAGACCGCTTCCCGTACCACCCGGGGTGACCTCTCCCATCATCATGCCGGTGAGAAGACCCAGGTCTCCGAGGGGGTTGAAAGAGTCGTAGGAGGCGTTCGCCGAGCCGGTCGAAGTATTCGTCGAGGCCACGCCAAAGAGGGCCGTCTGGGTGTCGCCGAAGCGCACCTCTTTACCCTCGGTGTTGCCGACGGTGGCCGTGATGCCCGCCTTAGCGACGGCCGGGTTGTTCTGGTGCTCGCCGTAACTGGTGAAGCCGACCCAGATGCCAAAGAGCAACACCATGGCCGCCAACAAGGTGGCGCCGTGCTTCACGCTGCTCACCATCTTGCCGAAGGTGTAGGTGAGGGCGAAGGGAATAGCGAGCAACAGATAGATGGAGAGAAAGTTGGTGAGACCCGTCGGGTTCTCAAACGTGGTGGCCGAGTTGGCGTTGAGGAACCCTCCGCCGTTGGTGCCGAGCTGCTTGATCGACTCCATAAAACCGATCGGACCTCGAGCCATGGTTTGGGTGACGCCGTTTAGGACGTCGTGGAAGGTCGCCGTACCGGCCAGGGTTTGAACGGCGCCTTCCCCGACGAAGATGATGCCGAAAATAAAGGCGATGGGCAACAAGATGTAGAACATGCAGCGGGTAATGTCGACCCAGAAGTTACCGATGGTGGGTGACTTACGACGCGCGAAACCACGGACCATGGCGATCGCCACGGCGATGCCGACGGCCGGCGAGACGAACTGCTGCACGGTCAGGGCGCCGATTTGGGAGAAGTACGACATGGTCGTCTCCCCGCCGTAGTTCTGCCAGTTGGTGTTGGTGAGGAAGGAGACGGACGTGTTGAAACTCAGCGCCGGGCCGACCGCACCCACCTTCTGGGGGTTCAAGGGCAGCGAGCCCTGAACGCGCAGGATGACGTAGGTGAAGATCAGCGACACCAGGGAGAAGACCACCATCGCGCCGGCGTAGCGCTTCCAGGTCTGCTCCTGTTCGGGGCTGGTGCCCAGCAGTCGGTAGACGGGTCGCTCCACGAAGCCGAGCCAGTGCACGCGACCGTTGAAGACGGCCTCCATGTAAGAACCGAGGTAGCGCCAGGTCAGACCCAGGGTGAGGACCAACGCGAGAATGACGAAAAAGAAACTCATTAGAACTTCTCCGGCTTAAACATCGCGTACCCGATGTAGAAGAACATCACGACGGAGATGATGAACAGGATGATCTGGGAGTAACTCATACCTTGTCCAGCACTTTGGTGAAACCGAGACCGCCCAAGGTGAAGAGGACGAAACCGAGAATTGAGTAGATATCTGCCATGACCCCAGCCTGGCGTGGCGGCTCTCAACAGATTCTTTATAACCTCGCGGGTCTCTTCATTTTCTCTTCATTTTGCTCGGCGCGGTCCTCTGAGGAGATTCCGGCGATACTTACTACGTGCAGCGGCGTCTCGTAGGTTCCATCGTCGGCGTCGGGACCGCGCTCGCTTTGGGCGGTGCACTTTTGCCCCTGCGCTCGAACGTCAGCGTGTCGACCACGGCGCTCGTTCTCGTCGTGCCCGTCGTCGTCGGCGCCGTCATCGGTGGATTCACGGCCGGCGCCGTCAGCGTCGCGACGGGCTTTCTTATCTACGACTTCGCCTTTATCCCCCCCTACAACACGCTGCACGTGGGCGCCGCCCAGAACTGGACGGCGCTGATCGTTTACGTGGTGGTGATGCTGCTCGTCGCGCGCATCGTCGACGCCCTGGAAACGACCCGCACTGAAGCGCAGCGCAGTCACGACGTCATGCTCCGCGTGTCGGAGGTGTCAGAACTCCTGGTGGGAGACCAGCCGGTCAACCACCTCCTCAAAACCATTGTGTCTACGGCGCAGACAATCTTTAACGTGCCGGGCGTCTCCCTGCTCGAACTCGAAGGAGGCCGTCTGGTGGTGGTGGCGAGTGCCGGCACCCCACTCACCAGCGACGAGTTACACCAGCTTGATCCGCACTCGGGGATGCCGATTCGCGTGGGCACCGCGCCCAGCGCGATGAACGAACTTCGTACCGTCGCTCTGTCGTCGTCCGGTCGGGCCTTGGGCATCCTCGCCATGCGCAGCGTTCCCACCAGAACGAACGATCGCGCCATCCTCAACACCTTCGCCAACGACGCCGCTCTGGCCCTTGAGCGGGCACAACTTCGCGAAGAGGCCCTGCGCTCGCAACTCTTAGAAGAGGCGGACCGTTTCCGCCGCGGACTCTTGGGTGCGGTCTCTCACGACCTGCGTACTCCTTTAGCCACCATCAAGGTGGCCTCCTCGACCCTCAACAATCGCGCCGCTCTCCTGTCGGAGGAGAGCGCGCGCGAACTTCACCAGCTCATTGAGATCGAGTCCGACCGGCTCACCCGCCTGGTGACCAACCTGCTCGATATGACGCGCATTGAAGCAGGGGTTCTCACGCTGGATCGAACCAGAACACCCGTCGCCGAGCTAGTAAAGGACGCCCTGACCGCGCTGGGTATGGCTCTGGGCGATCAGCGCCTCGAGGTCGCTGTCCCGGACTCGCTGCCCGAGGTCGACGTCGATCACGTCGTGATTGGTCAAGCCCTCGTGAACTTGCTCGACAACGCCGTGCGCCACTCTCCGCCCCACGGCGTCGTCACGGTGCGCGGCGAGCGACGCGGGGATCAGATCGTCGTCTCGGTGAGCGACCAGGGTCCCGGCGTGGCACCGGCCGATCGAGAGACCATCTTTGATCGCTTCACTCAACTGAGCACCGGTGGTCGCGCGGGTCTCGGCCTCACCATCGCCAAGACCTTCGTGGAGGCCCACGGTGAACACGTGTGGTACGAGGAGGTTCCCGAGGGTGGTGCTCGCTTCGTGATCTCCTTGCCCCGTGCGAATGGCGCGGAGAGTTAGGTGGCCCGGGTGCTGGTCATCGATGATGACCCGTCTTTGTTGCGTGCCCTGCGGGTGGGACTCGAAGCGGAGGGACACGACGTCACGACCGCGGTGAACGGCGAGCGGGGAATCTCCCAGACCGCGCTAGTCGCCCCCGACATCGTGGTGCTCGATCTGGGACTTCCCGACATGGACGGCTTAGAAGTGAGTCAGCGCATCCGTCAGTGGAGTGACGTGCCCATCATCATCCTCTCGGCGACCGGAACGGAGCACCGTAAGATCGAAGCGCTCGACGGCGGCGCCAACGATTACGTCACGAAACCCTTCAGCATGGGCGAACTCGAAGCTCGAATCCGGGCCGTCCTGCGCAACCGCCCGAGCGACGCGCCCGATCAGTTGCCGGCCGAACTCTCTCTGGGACGTCTCGACCTCGACTTCGTGCATCACGAAGTTCACTTAGCGGGCGCGCGCGTCGATCTGACCACCAAGGAGTTCAACTTGTTAGCGTTTCTGGCGCGCCACGTCGAGCGCACCTGCACGTACCAGATGATTCTTCAGGCGGTGTGGGGCATTGGCTACGGCGACGAGGCCCAGTACGTGCACGCGTACGTTCATCGACTGCGTCAGAAACTCAACGACGAGGCGGGTACCCTAATTCAAACGGCGCCCGGCGTGGGATACAGCCTGCACCCCGAATCCCTCTGATTGTCAACACATTATTTTCTATGAGCCCTTTCGTCGCGCGACAAACACGGGAATCGGACGGGTTGTCTTCGTTTCGTACTCCCCGTAGGGCGGAAATACGTCAACGGACCTCTTCCACCAGGTGGCCCGTTCGTCCCCGCTGACTTGGCGCACCACCACGGCGAAGGGTTCCGGGCCGTCCTGGAGTTCGACGTCGTCGGGATGGGCCAGAAGGTTGTAGTACCACTCAGGATTCTTCGGCGCGCCGCCCTTCGAGGCCACCAGCGCATACTCCCCCTCGTGCTCCACCCGCATGACGGGGGTCTTTCGAATCTTGCCGCTGCGATTCCCGCGCGTAGCGAAGATGATGATGGGCAGTCCGGTATCGCGCAACGTGTTCGCGCGAGTGCCGCCGGAACGTTCGTACTCCTCCACTTGATCGCGGACCCACTCCGAAGGACTCGGTTCGTACTCTCCTTCAATCGGCATGAAATCCCCCTTTGGAACGGTTCGACCTCTGTCGCAGCGGCCTCTGGCCTCAGCGTAGTGAGTTCACCCCTCCCCGCGTCGTTCTCGAGTGCGGCGCTCGTTGGCTGAGCAATTGCACCCGACTACTTCTAGACTCCGGCCTCGGGGGAAGTTTGAATGGAAGAGGTACCTCGATGACCACAGCGTCCCACAGCGGTGCCGCGACCTCGACGTATCGCAGAGTTCGAGCAACCAAAGTTTTTTGACCACGAAATATCGAGCGGAGGTTTGAAGATGCCAGCAAAGAAAACCAAAAAGTCAGCCAAGGTGAAGAAGTCGTCGAAGGCGGCCAAGGTGAAGAAGTCGTCGAAGGCGGCCAAGGCCAAGAAGTCCTCGACGCCGTCGAAGACGCAGAAGGTCGCGAAGGCCGCGAAGGCCAAGAAGGTGAAGAAGAGCGCCAAGTCGGCCAGGGCAAAGAAGGCCAAGGTCACGAAAGTAAAGAAGTCGTCGAAGGCGGCCAAGGCAAAGAAGGCCAAGAAGGCTTCGAAGGCGACTGCGGCGAAGAAGAGCACCTCGAGTGCAACGCGGGCTCCACTCCCCGCGAAAGAAGTGAGCTCGCACTCGCTCGACACCGAAGGGCGCAACGAACTACCAGAATCGAAGTTCGCCTTCCCGGCCGAGAGAAAAGAACCTCTCGACGACGCCACTCACGTGCGCAACGCCATCGCCCGTTTCGATCAGGTGACCGACGTCAGTGACGACGAGAGAGATCGAGCCTGGGAGCGCATCAAAGAAGCCGCCAAAGAGTTTGACGTAGACATCTCCGAAGACGACTGGCGTGACCTCTTCAAAGAAGCGACCAAGAGCGACTAGCGGCCCATGATTCGCGAGACGTCGCCGCAACGACTCACGAGTGCGCTGCGCGTAAAGCTCGGAGGCACGCAATGGGGGCGCAGGTCAAACGTAGAGTTCGTGCTCGACTGTGCGGAGCCGAGCACGCTCGCAAAGTTCTGGCATGAAGCGATCGACTATGGCGACTACTACGCGGATGCGAGGTTAGCTGTGCTCGTGCCGAAGGATGGGACTTCTCCCCCACTTCTTCTTCAGGGCGTGTCCGAAGTCCAAGCTGGCGTGAACCGCACGCACCTACATTGTGGTCGACGATATCGAAGCCGAGATCGTGCGGCTGCCCTTACTCGGCGCCCACCGCATCGACAACGACGTTCAGAGCTTCGGAGGAACGCATTGGCTGCGAATGACGGACCCGGAGCACAATAAATTCCGCGTCCCCACCGGCATCCAGTGGTAAGTGACGCTACGGTCTCGTTATCGCTCGCGCACAGCGACGTCGTGAGCGGGCGCCGCCGCGACCACGTGCACCGGGAACTCAGAGTGACGTAGCAGTTCATCCGTTATGGATGCATCGAACATCTCCACGATCTCGCTATCCGCAGGAGCACCAATAACGATCATGCGGGCGTGACGCTCGTTGGCAAATGTCGCGACGCGACGACCGGCACCGCCGTGGTCGTTCGCCACTCGAAGAAGATGTCCTTCACCCTCAACGTGC
Source organism: Acidimicrobiaceae bacterium (assembly GCA_025463285.1). Classification (GTDB taxonomy): domain Bacteria; phylum Actinomycetota; class Acidimicrobiia; order Acidimicrobiales; family RAAP-2; genus RAAP-2. Next base: position 99,007 of record JAOBWI010000017.1, read on the forward strand.
GCCGCACGGAGTCGGCTAAGGCACCCGACGATGACGTCGTGGGCAGCGTCGGGCGAGGCCGGATCGAGCGCCTGATCTTTAATGACGTCAGTCTCGACTACGTGGAGCACATCGACGAACGTGCCATACGCTCGAGCAAACTCGATAGCGGCGGCCATGACCGCGTCGGCTTTCGGGCTGCCATCGATAGCGGCCACAACGGGTTGACGACCATCAGTTTCGAAAGATAGCGCCCAGACGGTCTTCGGTTGTCGCAAGGGGTTGGCTGCGCCGTCAAGGGAGCTCATAGCGACGCGCCCGCCTGCTTACCCGTTGAGCGGATTGGCGGCTCGCGGTCTTCTCCATCGAGTTCTCGGAGTCGCTCGAGGGCCGGCACGGCCGCTACCAGCGAGGCGATTTCGGCGTCAGTGAGCTTTTCGATGAGCTCCACGAACGCGTCGGCGCCAGCGCGGCGGCGCACCTGAAGATAGGACGCCCCCTTCTCGGTGACCGCGACGATGGCGACCCGCTTATCGGTCGGGTCGGCTTGTCGCTCGACCATCCCGCCTTCCTCCAACACTCGAATCAAGACCGTCATGGCCGGTTGCGATACCCCCTCGATCACCGCGAGATCGGTGACGCGCCGAGGACCCGTACGCACCAGTGTCGACAGAGTGGAAGACGAGGTGAGGCTCATTTCGCGCGGAATACGCCGTACCGCTCCGACGATGAGTCCGTAGAGGGCGGCGCCGACGTCGGCGCGGTGAGTTGAGTGACCTAGTCGGCTCATAAATGAAGCATAACACATTTATATGAAGTCTCTATATACTTTTAGCGAGACTGCTAATACCGCCCAGGTAGGTCTCCGAAGGAGGTCGTCATGCCAGCTCAACGCCTGGAGCAGTGGGTCAAGCCAGGGGTCGACGAACCGTCCACGTCACCCGACCGTCAACTAGTGATCGCGGTGGTCGGTTTCGATGGCTCGCAATCGGCATATCGGGCGCTCGACAGTGCAGCACGACTGATCTCTGGTCGCACCGGAATCATCGTGGCCGTCTACGTGGGTCACGTGTCGGCGCCGACGGAGCTCTCCCCCGAGGGTCTGGTGGAAGTACTGAAGGGCTTCGATGTCCTCGAACGAGAGTTCAACGACGCGATTCGAAGCCGACTGAGCGACGCCGAGCGGCGCTGGCGACTTGAACGTCGAAACGGTAACGTCGCTCTGGAGTTGGTCGCCGCGGCCGACCAGGCCAGCCGCGACTACGGAGCGGACGCCACGATCGTCATCGTGGTCGGCAGCGCCATGCGCTCCTACCACCGCGTGGTCGGATCGGTGCCCGTCGCACTAGTGCGTCAAGCCAAGTATCCAACGCTCGTCGTACCGTAAGCCGACGTTGTCAGCAAACGGGGCACCAGTTGGGTGTTGCCAGGACCTCAACTCGGCTTGACAAAGCCGCCGCTCATGGGTCGTGAAGCTCGCTTCGCTCGGGAGCCCAAGCCTTCATGACGTTCGCCTCGACGTCTTTAGCAAGGACTGGAGGATTCTCTATGGACCGCCCAGCAGGTCATAAGACCTATACAAAGGGCCGGGAGATTCGACGAACAACACCGTCGTCTGGCAACCTGCGCCAAGAATTGCACCACCTGACGGCGTCACTCCGATCACGTGTTGACTCAAGCCCTTGAACGGCGCGGGTAGTCGCCTTCGCGTTGGACCCTCCGGTTGATAGGCGCGTCCGCAGATGATCAGGCGTGGCGAGTAGGAAGAGAAGACGTTCAGACTATGAAATCGCCATCCACTCCATCCCATCAAACCCACCGATCCGCACGCACCAATGACGAGAACCGCCGCGAGCCACATCGAGGGTGACGGGCGCAGCAACGTCAATGCAATGGCAACTATGACGATGGACCCGAGCCATGCTTCCCAGCACAGTCCACGAATCTCGCACACCGCGCACGGCCCGCCGATTCCAAGAACCATCACCGCAACGACTCTGACGCGATACTGGAGGCGATCGTCTCTTGTTGTTCGCGCGTCGGTGGACGCCGCCGGGGTATATCCTCTCTTCACTGTTCGAGCCTAAGACGGCCTCGTAATCCGCTATCACGCCGGTATCTGCGCGGCACGAGGTCTCCTACCCGCTGAGTTAAGTACCGATACCCGCTGAGTTAAGTACCGAAGCGGATCGACGACTCGATCACTCACGAGGAAGCGCGAGGTTTTGCCAAGTGGTGTGGACGCGGACGGCTTCGAAGTCGCTTATTGGGTTACGAGATGGGTTGTCCGTGTTGGTGCAGGTTCGGTCACACCGAAAGGACAACCTTGCCAAACGGCGACCCTTGCTCGAGGTAGCGATGGGCTTCGACGACATCGTCGAAGCCGAAGGCCCGGTCGATCGTTGGGGACAGGGCGCCCGTGCGCAGGCCAGCCCCCAAAAACGCGGCGATGCGGCGGACGGCGGTGGGATCGAGGGTGTGCTCGAAGCTCATGTAGCGGTTGATGGTCAGGGGGTTCATGGGGAACGACGCCGGGCGCGGATCGAGCCAGCCGGCGGTCACGAGGGTCCCGCCGGGTCTGGCCGCGCGGGCTAGATCGGCGAGTCCTGGTCCCATCACCAAGTCGAGGATGATCTCGACCCCCGACCCATCGGTGAGCTCCTGGGTCACACGTGCCAGGTCGTCGCGGGGGCGGATCAAGACGGCGTACGCGCCAGCCGCGAGCAGCGCGTCGACCTTGGTCTCGCTGCGCGTCACCGCGAGCGGGATCGCGCCGATTTGATTAGCGATCTGCATGGCGGCGAGGCCGACGCCGCTCGAGGCCGCGGTGACCAGAACACGGTCCCCCGGTCGCGTCCCCGCCTTTTCGATGAGCGCCCCGTACGCCGTGGAGTACGACACCCACAGCGCCGCAGCGGACGTTGCGTCGAGTTCGGCTGGCCGGGCGATAATGCGCTCTGCCGGCAGGACCAGTTGTTCCGCGTAGGTGCCGTTAATGTCCATGTCCGGCAGCGCCGTAACGATCACCGGGTCACCCACGGCGAACTCCTCGACGTCGGCTCCGACCGCGTCGATTCGCCCAGCGGCCTCGACACCGAGTCGCGCCTGCGGGAGCCGGATCGGACGGGGCGCATGACCGGCGCGCACCATCGCGTCCAGGCGGTTGACTCCGATGACCTCAACCGCGAGACGTACCTGGCCAGCCGCCGGCTCGGGGACCGGCTGATCGACGACCCGCAGCACCTCGGGACCGCCTGCTTCGTCAAAAACGACAACTCGTGACATCGATCGCTCCTCGCTCGCCGTAATAACGGCTTTCCTTTCGCCGGCCCATCGGATCGACTAACCGGAACCTCGTCCCATTTACTATACGGTACACTGTACCGGTCGAGCAACTCGCAGCGGGCCAAATGACGACTGACATGGGAAACGTGACCTCCAACGACCGCGGTAGTGAGGGCGAGCCAAAGCGCGCCGACGCACGGCGCAACCGGCAGGCGATCCTCGATGCCGCTGCTGCTGTCTTCGTCACCTCAGGCGTCAACGCCCCGATCCGGGAGATCGCAGCCAAGGCAGGCACCGGAACGGCGACGATCTACCGCCACTTCCCGACCCGCGCCGACCTGATCGTCGCCGTCTACCGCCACCAGGTCGATAGCTACGCCGAAGCCGGACCGGCGCTGCTCGCCTCCACGGCTAGCCCCTACGAGGCGCTACGGGCATGGATTGACCTTTTCGTCGACTTCCTCGTGACCAAACACGGACTGGCCAGCGTCCTGCAGTCCGACGATCAGCGCTTCGACCCACTGCACGAGTACTTCTTGGAGCGTCTCGTGCCGGTGTGCGGGCAATTACTAGAAGCTGCCGCAGTCGGTGGTGAGATCCGATGCACGCTTGAACCCCACGAACTGATGCGCGGCGTCGGAAGCCTCTGCATCGGCGCCGACCGCACCTCCGGCGGTGACCCCCGCCCCCTCGTCGCCGTGCTGATCGCCGGCCTGCGCCCGTAGTCGGACACCTACGTGATCCAGGGCAACTACGCGCGCACGCACCACATCACTGCGAAATCTTCTCAGTCTGGCAAAGAACTGCGTGGTACCGATCCTGCTCCCTTCGCCTCCCAGCAGTTCGTCGTCTCGCTCCATGTCGGCGAGCCATCTGTAGGTGCGCGAGTACTCACCTCAATCACCTACATCGCCGAGGCTGGCAGCTATGCCCTTGGGCTGTGCACTTCCGGGGCCGGTTCGCGGTCGTATCGCCCCCGGAACCGAGGCTTGAGGGGTGCCGATCGGCGAGGAAATCGTGCTGTTGCTGCGTCAGTGTCAGAGTGCGAGGTGAAGACGAAGTGCCTCGTCAAGTTCAGCCATCAAATTTTGAGGGACCTCTCCAATCGAGTATCCCAGTCGCTCTACTGAAACTGACCGAACTTGCTCCGCTTGAGCCTTTGAGTTTTGCTCCAGTCCGGTCAAGTTTGCAGGGAGCAGGACTTGAAATGGATAGACGCTCGAAATGTTCGAGGTCACCGGCACGATCGTGATGACTCCGTGGCCACTTCGTTCGGCGGCAACGTTCGCTCCATCGTTACTGACAATCACGGCGGGTCGTCGTTTGTTTGCCTCTCCGCTCTTTGCAGGCTCTAGGTTGACGAAGTGAATCTCGCCCCGGCGCACTAGTGCAAACCGTCCGAGGCGGTGGGGTCCCAAAGTTGTTGCTCCTCGTTTGACCACTCGGCCCAAGCGCTTTCATAGGCGACACCGAGGCCCGACGCCCTCAGCAGTCGAACAGCCTTATGCAGAGCAGCCGAACGAGAAGGTAGCCCCTTCTCGGTGGCATACGCGTCGAGAAAGGTGACATCCTCTTCAGGCAAACTCATACTAATTTTCATACTTGAATACTACTAAGAGTATGCAGTCTGGAGGAATCGGCTCCAAGCGAAGGAAGCAGCCATCAAGCCGACTTCGCTCGATACGTGGTGATCACCACTCCCGATTGGGTTGCCGTGGCGTCGACCAGGTCCAGTTCGGCAAAGGTATCGCCCGCGAAGAGACGCCGACCGGAACCGAGCACTACAGGAAAGATCATGAGCAAGAACTCATCGACGAGTTGATGGGCCATGAGCGTTTCGATCAGTTGCCCGCTTCCCATGATGTGAAGCTCCCGTCCCGGCCGAGACCTGAGGTCCGCCACCGCCTCGACCACATTGCTAGCGATGAGCTTGGAGTTGGGCCAGGGCAACGGGTCGGTCAGGGTTTGCGATACGACGTACTTCTGCGCCGCATTCAGAGCGTCCTTGAACATACCGCCGCGGGCGTTCCAGGTTGTCATCAAGTCCTCATAAGTGCGCCTCCCGAGCAAGAGGCCGTCGCTCCGGGACATCCGCTTGCCCATGGCCGCCCCAATCTCAGGGTCCGGCTGTTCGATGTTCTGCGACGCCCACCCGCCGTGGGTAAAGCCTCCTCGGGTGTCCTCATCTGCCCTCCCAGGCCCCTGGATCACCCCATCGAGGGTCACATTGTTCATAACCACGATCTTCATCTTGGCTCCTCAGTACTAGACCGTTCCGTACAGTACTCCAACCAGAACGGAACGGTCAAGTACCATCTCGGCCATGGTGTCCGCCGGCGCGCCCGACAATTCTCAGGTTCTGAACCGCGCGGCTCGCAAGCGAGCGGCGATCCTCGAAGCGGCCCAGCACGTCTTCTTCGCGAAGGGGTTCGTGGGAGCCAGCATGGATGAGGTGGCGGCCACCGCAGCCGTCTCAAAGCAGACGGTCTACAAACACTTCAGGAACAAGGGGGAACTCTTCAGCGAGGTCGTCACGAGCGTGGTGAGAGCCCGAGACGCCGGAATACCGGCCGAACTGCTCTCCTCAGGAAAGGGGTCGTTCGAAGAGCAGCTTCGGTCCTTCGCCCGCTTCTTCCTGAAAGGAGTAATGCAACCCGATGTCCTGCGGCTACGTCGGTTGGTTATCGGCGAGGCCGGGAGATTCCCTGAACTTGGTGAAGTGTTTTATGACCTCGGACCGAAGCGAGCAGTCGAACAGCTGGCCGTCGTCCTGCGCCAATCGAGTGCCCACTATGGGTTCGATCTGCCAGATCCGGACATCGCGGCCGAGTACCTGCTGTGCTTGATCCTCTCGATCCCGCTGGACCAGTCGATGCTTCTCGGAGACGAGCCCGCCCTCACGGACGCCGAGCTTGATCGATACGCGGACGAGGGCGTACGCGTGTTCCTGCGGGCCTATACGTGAGCCCTACCGCGATGCTCGCGTCAGGACGCCCTGCGGGAGTGCCCGTAAGACCGCGAACCGCCGCACGTGCGCAGGCAACAGTCAAAGCCCCAGCGGCTCGAATCTGGAAAAGACCGAGCGGGCTTTCCTGACAGCGGCGCCGTCGGGCGCGGCGCCGAGGCGGCCAGCGGCCCGTCCTATTGGGGGTGGAACGCCTCTGAGGCGAGTCCCAAGAGGAGCACCATGATCGAAGTCGTTAGCCATCGGCCGCACCTCACCCGCACGCCTCACTCCGCAGCATCGGTGTCAGCCGAGGGCAACGTCCACGAGCAGGAGCAGGTCAGCGTCGGTCAGAGTGGTGGCGTCCTTTGGTCCCAAGCGGATGGTGCCCTTACTCGTCTTCAGTCCCGGATGGCGGGACGTGAACGTCGCCTCGGACCCCTGTGGCCACCCGTACAGGGAGAGACCGTGGCTCCAGACACCGACGTGCAGACGTCCGTCACCCACTCGGTAGACGGGCATGTTGTACGACAGGCCCACGGAGACGTCCGGATGCCTCGTTACGATCAACTCGTGAACACGGTCGAAGAGCGGCCGGTGCTTGATGGCAATCCGGTCGATGTACGCCTGGACGTCGCGATGAACCTTCGGGCCAGCGTGTGCGGGCATGGCTCCCCTCCCCATCACTGGTCTCGGAGAAGCACGTCGAGCTTCACGTACCCTTCGCGGACGCCCGTGTCCATCCCGCTGGCCAGGATCAGATTCCGAATCTCCACCGACTCCACCACCGACAGCGTGGTGAGGCGGGTTCCGCCGTCAGGCAGGGCGGTGAAGGTCGTCGTGTCGAGGCTGACCCCGTCGGGAGCGCCGTCGTAGGTGAAGGTCTGCACCAGCCGCTTATCGGGCCGAATCTCGTGGAACGACCCGTAGAAGCCGGCGATGCGCTCGCCTTCGCGCCAGGCGGCGTAGCGCCAGCTCCCGCCGGTCCGGGCGTCCCAATGCTCGATGCGCGCTTCGATGCTCTGCGGCCCGTTCCAGCGGCTGAACAGCTCCGGCTCGACGAAAGCCCGGAACACCTGACTCGGTGTCGAGGCGAAGGTGCGCTCGATGGTGATGATGGGCAGATCGGCCGGGGCCTTAATGGTGGTCTCGGGCGTCGCGGTGTCGTTGGTGGTGCTCATGTCGGGTCTTCCTCCTGTGGGTTCTGCTTCTTCTTCGATGCTGTGGGACGCGGGGCGTCGAGTTCAGAGAGGACGTCGTCGAGCCGGGAGAACCGGGCTTCGGCCTCCCGCCGGTACCGCTCGATCCAACCGGTCATCTGGTCCAACACGTCAGCCTCCAGGTGGCAGGGCCGGCGATAGCTGTCCCCGGTGCGGCTGACCAACCCGGCCTTCTCCAGCACCTTCAGGTGCTTGGAGACCGCCTGCACGGTCATCCCGTACGGCGAGGCGAGTTCCCCGACTGTGGCGTCTACGGTCGCCAGCCGGGCCACAACGCTCCGCCGGGTGGGATCGGCAAGAGCCGCAAACACCCGGGACAGCTCGTCGTGTGCCACGTCACCTCCTCAACCAATCGGTTGATATCAGGATAGGACCGGCCAAGCAGAATGTCAACCACTTGGTTGTCAATAATAGAATCGAGCGTCATCATCTTCTCGATCCTGTCGGTCGCCTGCCGGTCTGCTCCCCCGCCGCATTTTGGGAACTCCTGACCGAGCAGCGCTGAGACTCGATCAATGTCGCATGGGCGAAAGGCGTTCGCCAGCCGATGTCAGGTTGAAGCAGAAGAGCCGGTGCTTTCGCACCGGCTCTTCTGCACTGCTTTTCGTGGCGGGGGCAAGATTTGAACTTGCGACCTTCGGGTTATGAGCCCGACGAGCTACCAGACTGCTCCACCCCGCGTTGCATGATACACACTAGTGGAGTTTCCTGGGTCTCTCAACGGCGACCGCGCACTACTTCAGTGGCATGCCTCCCTAGATCAGCCTGTAACGAATCGAATCGCGCTCGCCGTGGGCGAAGACGATCGTGAAGCGGTAGCGACCCGGGTGACTTCCGCGGGCCACCACGACTCGAATTGTCAAGACGTGCCCGTTGTCGTGGGTCACGACGGCACTGGTACCAAACTGATTGCTCACGATGAGCGGACGACCATAGAAACCCGAACCAATAATTCGTGCGGTCATCGTGCGTCCCGGTCGCACAAACGTCGTGATGCGTGACACGGTCGGTGCGGGCGCCCTCACGATGATCGTGGTCGCGAGCGACGAGGCTGCGGCGAACGTGCCGTCGGACGCCTTGTAAGCCGTCACCACGCAGGTTCCGGCGCGCGAACTGGTCAGTACGTCACCGCTGACCACGCAGAGCGCTGTGCCCGGTGAGGTCACGACGTAACTGATCGCTCCGGCACCCGATCCTCCGGACGTTGCCAGGATAAGAGCGTGTCGGAAGCTCATTGAGGTGCTGGTGATCGTGATCGAGCCTTGGGACTTCGGATTTCCAGAGCCGATCGTGATGAACTGCTTGATCTCCGAGGCCGCGGCGAAGGCGCCGTTGCCGACATCGTTGAACTCCACGATGCAGACTCCGTTTCCGGTGAAGGTCACTTTGCCGTTGCTCAGCGAGCAGCCCGTGGACCCACTGTTAAGGGAGATCGCTACCTTGTCGCCCGAGGTGGCCGACGCCGTCGGCGAGTACGTCGCGTTGATGGGTCCGGCCGCCGGGGGCGTGCTCGGAAAGATCGTGTTGGCCGAGTAGACCTTGACCGATCGCTGGACTTCGCCGGCCGCGGCGAAGGCGCCGTTGCCCGGATCGTTGAAGTTGACCCGACAGGTCCCCGACCCGGTGAAGTCCACCCAACCCGAGTTCAACGCACATCCGCTGGAGTCACTGGCCAACGTCATAACGACCTTGTCGCCTGAGGTAGCTGAGGATCCGGGTGCGTACGATCCACCCTTGCTGCCCGTGGAGGGGAAGGCGCTCGTCGAGATGATGTTCGACGAGTACACCTTGATGATCTGGGTTACTTGACTGGCCGCAGCGAAGTTGCTATTGCCCGGGTCGTTGAAGTCCACCACGCACGTGCCGCTGCCGGTGAAGGTGGCTTTGCCGCTGCTCAGCGAACAGCCCGAGGAACTCGAACTCAGAGTGATCGCCACCTTGTCGCCCGAACTCGCGGTGGCGCTGGGTGTATAGGAGCCCCGGGTGCTGCCCGCCGCGGGGGCTGCACTGGCGCTGATGGTGTTGCTTTGACTGCCCACGGCGAAGGCCGGAGAGGCCGTCAGTCCGATGGCGCCGATAACGAGTGTGAGAACCGCTCCCGCTGCCGTCCATCGAACTGGGGCGACTACGGACGCTCGCCGTTTCTGAAGGTTGGTAATTTTTCTCATGACGCCAGCCTTGACCCTCTCGACAGAATGCGCTCGTCGTGCGAAGAGAACTCAGACGACGCACAGATTGGCCAGAGCGCAGGGGTTTCAAGGCGTCTCGGCGCGAAAAGAATGAACCGGACTGTTCACGTCGAAATCGTCATAATGCCGTAACCGGACTCACATTATTTTCCAAGACGCGATTCTTACGAAAGTACGCGCCCGTTGCTTCAAGATTTATTGGGTGCATCCCTTATCCCTCGAAAGCGCGAACGTCGTCGGGGTTTACTCGGAGTCGCGGAAGTACCGTGCGAGGGCTTAGTGGGGTACGGGTCGTCGCGTCGGCGACGTCTCCTGAGCCGGCATGGCGTTCTCGCTCGGCGCAGGATACGGAAACCCGAGGTCTTCGGTTCCCGCGAGAGCATTAATGACGGCCTGTTCGAAGACGACCGTGTCGCCGAGTGAGGTCGCCGGCAATGGGGGAACCTTGATCGTCGGTGTCTTCTTCAACGCCAACGCCGACGTGAGATCACCCGTGGCACCGCGGCGCCAAGCGGAAAGATTCGGAACGTTAACCCCGAAACGCGTCTCCAGGAATCGCAGCACGGACGTGTGGTCAAAGGTCTCGGAACAGACGTAGCCGCCCGCACTGAAGGGTGAGATGATAAGACAGGGCGTGCGAAAACCGAGTCCGATCGGCCCGGCGATACCCGATGCGGCTGCTGGCAACGGGCTCGCGGTGATCCACTCCGCCGCTGTGCCCGACGGCGAGACGGGCGGTGGCACGTGATCAAAGAAGCCGCCGTTTTCGTCGTAGTTGACAATAAAAACGGTCGAGGCCCAGATGTCGGGATTGGACACCAGAATATTCAGAATCTGCTGAACCAGATACTCACCGTATTCGGGCGGTGCCGCGGGATGTTCGCACTCGGCCAGAGGTGGCATGATCCACGACACCGCGGGCAGCGTCCCGGCTGCTACGTCGGCGACGAACGACGCGGGATAACTCGGCACCGTCGCCTGGTTGGCAATGGCGGTCTCACTCGACGACGTCGGATTCCAAAACTGCTTGAAGTAGGGAAAGGGGCTCAACTCCAACAAGGCGGTCGGGTCGTTGTACACCTTCCAACTCACGCCGGCTTCGCTCAACGCCTCGGGCATGGTGGGCCACGTCCATGTTCCGTAGTGCTGGGCGCGGTTGCTGTACGTCTCCAGTACCGGACCACCGGCCACCCCCGCGGGGTCGATGCTGGCGGAGATCGACATCACGCGGTTGGGATCCGTGGGACCCAACACGGAACAGAAGTAGTGATCACAGATGGTGAAGGCGTCGGCCAAGGCGTAGTAAAACGCCAGATCGGATCGATCGAAATAACCCATCGTGACAAACCCGTTGCTCGTTCCGTCGGCCGCCAGATGAGCAGTCACGAACTCGTTCATAGCGCCCGCGTTCCAACTCTGGTGCTGCGGTCCCCACGAGTGAGAGATGTCGTTCGTGGTCTCTCCGTTCTCGGTGGGCGGATCACTGTTCAAGTGAAATGGTTGGAGGTAGCCCGTCGCGTCGACGCCGATCCCGGGCGCGTACCCAAACTGGTCGAAGACGGGATACGACTTTCCTCCTACCCGTTGACGTATTACGGCGGGATCGGAGAAGCCCCGGACGCCCGAAATCGTGCCGAAGTAGTGATCGAAGGAACGATTTTCTTGCATCAAGATCACGACGTGCTCCACGTCGCTCAGCGAGGCAGTACTGGACACGGCGCTCGCGACAGCTCGATCAATGAGGTCGAGTGACGAGGAACCCAGCAGAACGCCGCCCGCGGTGGCGATTCCTCCGCCCAACAATCGCCGTCGCGTAATCGATTTCTCGCCGGGGCGTTCTCCCTTTGTGCTGCGATCCGAGTTGGTCATCAGTAACCTTCTTCTTCGCTCTCCTCTCATTCCACCATTTCGAATACAAATTTTCCGTGACGAAGTTACGTCAGTCGATCGAACTTTTGCTGACATCACGTGATTTTTGATCGGAGATCAATCCCCGGTGTTGCAAGCCCATGGCTCGCACTGCTTAATACGCGCCGCCACCAGAATTAGGGGTGGTTGTGGTCGTGTGATTGCCCGAACCGCCGCCACTGCCGCTACCGGAACCGGCGCCCGATCCGCCCGAGCCGCAGGCGGTCAATCCAACGCCGGCCACCACCACGAACGCAACGGGAGCCACGCGTCGTAAAACTTTACTCTTCGCAAATTTCTTCATCGACGCCATATGCCCCGTCCCGTCGTTCACACCATCGTTCAAACTGAACTGTGTTGGTGAGTACTGCGGGGGCAGCGTTTTTGTTCACCGACTCCTAGAGAAGTGAGAGAACGTGGCGCTGAGCAAGCCACTCGTTCAGCGCCTCGACCGTCATCGGCCGCGCAAAAAAGTAGCCCTGGGCGACGTTGCACCCGGCGACGCTCAACTCGTGCAGCACCGCAGCGTCCTCCACTCCCTCACCGACCACGCGAAAACCCAGGTTGTGCCCCAGGTCGATAATGGCCCGAACAATGGCCGCGTGGCTCTGGTCGCTTCGCATATCTGAGATGAAGCTTCGGTCAATCTTCAACTCCGAGACGGGCAGCGACGACAGGTAGCCCAGTGATGTTTGTCCGACGCCGAAGTCGTCGATACTGAGATGCACGCCGGTTCGAGACAGTTCCTCGAGTTGCCCGGCCGCACGCAACGGATCGGTCATCAACGCGGTCTCGGTGACTTCCACAATGAGTCGGTCGGGCGTCACCTCGCTGAGAGCCAGAGCGCTCACCACCCTCGCGGCGAAGCCAGGCTTACTCAGGTTCCTCGCCGAAATGTTGACCGAAATTCGTAAGTCGTTGCCGTGGGAGCGAAAGTGAGGAGAGTCGACCAGCGCTTGATGTACCACCCAATCGGTGAGTCTGTCGATCAAGTCAGTCTTTTCCGCTAGCGCGATGAATCGATCAGGGTAGATCAATCCTTCCACTGGGTGCCGCCATCGCACCAGAGCCTCCACCGCGTGTACTTCCCCGGAGGCGAGCGAGATCTGGGGCTGGTAGTGCAACGTGAGTTCGTCGTTGTCAATGGCCAGGCGCAGATCGGCCATAAGCGCCAGATCGGAGGCGACGAAACGATTCTGCTCGACGCCGTAGCGTGTGACGCCCAGGTGATGCTCCTTGGCCGTGTACATCGCAATCTCCGCCAACGGCAATAATTCGTCGAGCGTTTCTCCGTCAAGGGGCGAAACGGCGTAACCAATGCTCGACTCGATCGAGAGAGGAATGCCTCGTATCAGCACCTCCGCCGCGATGGCTTGGCGAAGCTGCTCGAGAGTCGTGTCCAGTTCCGTGCGAGCACTGAGGGCAAAACCAAACTCGTTGCCACCGAGACGCGCAACGACGTTGGCGTCGGGCAGGTGCGCACGCATGACCGAACTCAGGGATCGTAAGAGAACGTCGCCGTTTCTATGGCCGAGTGTGTCATTGATCTCCTTAAATCGGTCGAGGTCGACGATGGCGATTGCCGTGTACTCTCCCGCTTTTCGGGCTCGTACCAACTCGGATTCGGCCTGGGACTGAAAGAGCGTTCGGTTAGGAAGCTCGGTCAAGAGATCGTGTTCACCGACGTGTCGTGTCAGTTTGACTTGTTGGCGCAGGCGCCGCCCCACCACGAGCGAGATGGCCACGAGTAGAACGTATAACAGGCCCAAAGCGAGGGCGAGGTCGTGATACAGCCGCGAAAGCCCTGCGTTGACGTCGTTACGAATAGGGGCGTAGGGCAAATACAACTCCAGCACGCCCACTCGTCGTCCCGAGAGGCTCGCCACTAGTGGCAGGTAGACCTCGACCGCGGCCGGTCCGCGCGGTCCCGTGGCGTTATCAGCGTTCAACGTGGTCAAGCGCGCAACGATGGTGCCGGAAGCGACTTTTGCGACCTCTTCTTGATCGTCGCGGCTCAACTCGTCGTGATCGCGCCTCCCCTTACTGGAGAAAACGATGGCTCCTTGAAGATCTCTCAAGCGAAGTAGCAAAACGTGTCGACTTTTGATGGTGGTGGCGACCAATAGGTTCATCTCGCTTGTCTCGCTGGGTGTAAGTCCTTGGCTCAGGAGTTGACCATTCATGGCCGGTCCGACCGCCGTCTCCGCCATCAACAGCGCCTCTGACTGGCCTTCGGCGAGTCCCCGTCGATTCGCGTCGCTGCGAAAACTGAGACTCAGGACGAGCCCAATGACGACAACCGCAGCCAACATCACGAGGGCGAACGCCGTAAAAAGACCGACCTGGCTCTCGTTCAGACGTCGGCGCAGTCCGCTCGAGGTCGTCAGCGGCGTCGACGACACGTGAGCAGCAATGGTCGTGTTTCGTTCTGCCACCGTTCTCCCCACGTCCTGTCTACCCACCCGGGTTCCACCAGGTTCACCGAGCCACGACACGGAGCGCGCAACTCAGTGACAATTCCGCGTCAACTACGAACTTTGTCCACGGATCTGCGAAAACCAAGGCCGGCTGTTAACCCCTATCGTTGCCTGAAACGAAGCGACGCCCTCTGACCGCGAGCAAAGACGAGAGTGAGGCGGTGTTCCACTTGGCCGAGTTCGTCGTCACCTTGACCCGAATAGTCAGCACGTGCCCGCTGTCGCGAGTGACGTTCCCCCGGGTTCCAAGCGCAATGCTGACGATCCGCGGGCTCCCGCAGAAGCCCGAACCCATGATGCGCGTCGTCGTGGTGCGTCCCGTCCGCACCCGCCGCTCCCGCGAGACGCGTGGGGAACGGGCGGCGCGAGCGAGCGTACGTAGCGTCACCGGCCAATTAACGAAGCCATGGAACGGCCAACCTTCTTGTAGAACCCAACGCGGTGTCGGGTGAGAAGGATGGAGAGTCTTGACGTCCTGACGGCAAAATTAACGGGAAAACCCAAATTTTTCCGCAATTTCGCGAGCTCTGAGGCGCTCACAACGGCAAATGTTTATGCACCCCGTTGACGATTCAACTTTGTTTGGTTAGCCTAACCTAAATGAGAGCGAAAGTCTGTGCGTGACCGTTGGTCTTCGCAGTCGTGAGTCTTCGGTGACCACTCGCCATCAGGCCAGTCAGCGCCGCTGGACTATGGTTTTCATTGTTCTCATTTTCGCCATTCCGGTCATGATCGGTTCGTGGATTGTCGCCACGTACGCCAAACCAGCGTCGGTGTTTGTCGCGTCCTGCCGGGCGGTCTCGGCCACGCGGGCGAACGGTTTCGATCCCGACGTTGACCGGCTCGGCTACGCCGAGGCTCAGGCGCGTCCTTTGCAAGAGATCGCGACCCCTCACGCGGGCCTAAACGCGACGATCCTGCAACTTAGTTCGGCGTACCAGCCTTTTTACAATGACAAGAGCGCGGCGCCGTCATCAGAACTCGTGAGTATGGCTGATAAAAACGACGACCGCTCCTGTCCCAGAGGAGCCTCGTGAGGACCCGTCGGGGGGTCGTCGCCCTATTCGTGGCGTCTCTCGCCTCGCTCTTCCTTGCCGCGTGCGGCGGGGGTTCAACTGGCGCGTCGTCGCAGACGACCCTCACCTTGTACAGCGGCCAACACGTTCAAACCACCTACGCGCTCGTGGCCAAATTCGAAAAGGCCTATCCCCACATCCGGGTCGCCGTGCGCAGTGGCGACGAAGACTCCCTCGACGCCGAAATCGTGCAGGAAGGCGCACGGTCGCCCGCTGACGTGTTCTTCACCGAGAACTCTCCGGCGCTGGAGTACTTGCAACAGAAGGGACTCCTGGCCAGAGTCAACGCGTCGACCCTGGCGCTGACTCCGTCGAAGTACAACTCACTCAACGGTGACTGGGTCGGCGTCTCGGCGCGCGTCAGTGTGTTGATCTACAACCCTTCTCTCATCAAAAAGAGCGCCCTACCCTCGAGTGTGCTCGCCTTGGCTGATCCCAAGTACCGCGGCCAGTTGGCCTTCGCCGCCGGAGAAACTGACTTCCAACCCATCGTTACTTCCGTGATTCAGGCCTACGGGAAATTAGCCGCCCTCTCGTGGCTGAACGCCATCAAGTCGAACGCCGACAGCCACGTGTACCCCGACAACGAGACCGTCACCAACGAAGTGAACCGCGGGGTCGTGGCCTTCGGGGTGATCGATCAGTACTATTGGTACCGCATGCGCGCGGAGATCGGCGCGTCGAAAACTCACTCCAAGATTGCGTACTTCGCTCCCAGGAATCCCGGGTACGTGCTGGACGTGTCGGGTGCCGGAATTCTCAAATCTTCCCAGCATCAAGTAGCGGCGCAACACTTCCTGCACTTCCTCGTGTCCACGGCCGGCCAAAAGATCATCGCTCACTCCATTAGCTACGAGTACCCGATCGCCTCGGGAGTCACGACCGATCAACCCGAAACGCCCTTTCACGATCTCGCCCCATACCCCATCACCATCGCTCAACTCGGCACGGGCCAAGCGGCGATCTCGTTACTGCGCGAGGTCCAACTGCTGTGACCTCGCTCTCGACCCTCGATCGCCCCCTCCCCCTGCCGCCTCCTCGTCCCACCACCCACGCAAGGCGCCGACCACGACCCAAAACGTTGGCGGCCTTGAGCACACTGGTCGTCGTAATTGTCGCTCTTCCTCTCATCTTCTTGCTCACCGAAGCGTCCGACGCCGGCGCCGCCAACGTGTGGCACCTGATTTGGCGTTCGCTGACCGCGTCATTACTCTGGAACACCCTCCGACTCACCGTCGTGGTGACGGTTCTTTGCGCCGTGATCGGCACGCTGACCGCGTACTGCGTGGAGCGTACTGATCTGCCGGGCCGACACGTATGGGCGGTCTTGGTCGTCATCCCGTTCGCCATTCCCGATTTCGTGGTGAGTTTTGGCTGGTCGTCCCTCTCCACCTGGGTCGTCGGCTTTCGTGGAGCGGTGCTCGTCATGACGCTCGCGGTCTATCCCCTGGTCTACATACCGGTGGCGGCCAGTTTTCGCGGCGCCGACGCGGACCAAGAAGAGATCGCGAGAAGTTTGGGCGCGAGTCGACTCTCGACGTTCTTTCGCGTGACCATGGGACAGGCTCGTCGGGCCATTCTGGGTGGGTGCCTCCTCGTATCCCTGATCATTCTCGCCGAGTTCGGAGCGTTCGAGATCCTCGGCTATCGAACCTTTACAACCGAAATCTTCAGCGAGTTCGGATCAGGATTCGACGTGACGTCGGCGTGCGCCCTCTCACTCGTGCTGGTGGCACTGTCACTCTTTGTCATGATCGGCGAGGGTTCCCTTCGCGGTGTGGGTCACGTCAGTCGAACGGGTCCCGGTGTGCAGCGCGTCCTCGCGAAGCGTCCGCTGGGTCGAATGAAGCTTCCGGTGCTCGCCGGCTTTACCCTTCTCGTGGCCGGCGCCCTCGGCGTTCCGGTCGGCTCGTCGATCTATTGGATTTTCGAAGGTGGCGCGCAGGGTATTGGAGGCGTCTCTCTTCTTTCCGCCGCGCTCTACACCGCCGGGTACAGTGCGGGCGCGGGAGTTCTGGCCACTCTGATGGCCTTGCCCGTGGCTCTTCTGGTCGTGCGTCGACCGACCACGCTAAATCGCTTCCTCACGCGGACCACGTTTCTGGTGCTGGCCATGCCCGGACTCGTCGTGGCGCTCGCCCTGTCGTACTTCTCCGAGCAACACGCCAACGGATTCGCCTATCAGAGCGCCTCGATGCTGATCTTCGCGTACGCGCTGATGTTCTTTCCCTTGGCGTTGGTGGGAGTGCGAGCTTCGGTGGCCCAGGCGCCCGCGGCACTGGAGGAGGTCGCTAGTTCACTCGGGGTTCGCCGGCGCCAGGTGCTGCTTCGCGTCACGTTGCCCCTCATTTCGCCCGGCCTCGGCGCCGCGTTCTGTCTCGTGTTTCTTTCGGCCGTGACCGAGTTGACCGCGACGTTGATACTGATTCCCATTGGTGCCCAAACGCTGGCCACGCAGTTCTGGGCTTACCAACAGAACCTCTCCTACGGTCAAGCGGCACCGTTCGCTCTCGTCATGATCGTCATCGCCGCGGGGCCTGCGTATCTGCTGGGTCGATTCTTCGACCGACTGCCCGTGCACGCCGGTCCGGCCGATGTTCCTATGGTCGTGACATGAGCGAATTAGAGATCACCGGACTCGAGAAGTCCTACGGCGCGCAGCGCGTACTGCGACAACTCGATCTCACCGTGGAACAAGGGACGTTCGTCTCCGTCCTCGGGCCCTCGGGCAGCGGCAAGACGACGCTGCTACGGATCATCGCCGGATTTGAAAGGGCCGACGGAGGCTGTGTGCGACTTCGAGGTGAAGTGGTGGACGACGAGTCGAACTTTGTCCCCTCGGAGCAACGTCGTATTGGCTACGTACCTCAAGAAGGCAGTCTCTTCCCTCATCTCTCGGTCGAGCGAAACGTGGGTTTTGGACTCGCGCGCGAAAAGCGTCGCGGTCCCCGGGTCCATGAGCTTCTCGAAATGGTGGGGCTCTCCGGGCTGGCCACGCGATACCCCCACCAACTGTCCGGCGGTCAACAGCAACGAGTGGCTCTGGCACGGGGCCTCGCTATTGACCCGGCCCTCGTCTTATTAGACGAGCCCTTCTCCTCGCTGGACGCCACGCTGCGTGCGTCGGTGCGTCACGACGTGCGCCAGATTCTGCGCGACGCCGGTACGACCGCCATCCTCGTCACGCACGATCAAGACGAAGCTCTCTCGCTCGCCGATTGCGTGGCGATCATTCGCGAGGGACAGATAAGTCAGTTCGACACCCCCGATCGGCTGTACGCGCGGCCCGCGACGCCCGAACTGGCCCGCGAAATCGGCGAGACCAACTTTGTGAGAGGCGTCGCGAAGAACGGCGCCGTGGATACTCCGCTGGGAGTTCTGGAGTTAGAAGACACCCCATCGACGGGGGGCGGCGTCGCCGACGGCGCCCAATTGGTTGTTCTCATTCGCCCCGAGCAACTCATCGTCAGCGCGTCTCTCGATACAACCCACGCCAAGGCACGGGTGATCGAGACTGAGTTTTACGGCCACGACGCCGTTCTCAAGCTTCGTCCCGATTTTGATGTGACTACGGAACTGGTCGCTCGCCGGGCCGTCGCCACCCAGTTGCCCGCGAGAGACACGCGGGTGTCGCTTGAAGTTCGTGGTGCCGTGGTCGCCTGGCGCGTTTGAGTGCGTGACGCCGGCAACTGTCGTCGGTAGTTGCGAAGGTCGCTGGTTGGATACAGATGTGAAGCGGAGTCTGAACATTTCGTGTGAGGTTTTGCTCGGGCGCTCGCGCGGCCACGAAGAACTTCTCACGATACGTCGAGAGATCCGGGATTCGTCATTTCTGAGTCCCCGTCTGAATCGACCGGCGACATCCGTCGCCGAGAACCGCCCCTACTCTCAGGTTGGGATCTCGACCAGGTTGGGAGGCGCCTGTGAAACGCTTGCTACGTAATGGCGCGGCGTTACTGATGGTCGTGACGACGGTGTCGCTGGCGGGATCGCTCGGTTCATCGGCGTGGTCGCTGTCCTCGGCCACACCGTCGATCACCATCACTCCCAGTATCGGCCTCAGCAACAATCAGCAGATCACTATCGACGGCACCGGCTTCGCACCGAGCCAGACGTCGCTCGTGGCTCTAGAGTGCGACCGGACCGCTACCTCACCGGCGGGCTGCAGCGCGACCTCGGTGCCCCTCAGTGTGAACCCGGTCGGCCAGTTTACGTCGACGCTCACCGTGACGACGGGAGCGATCGGCAACGGAACCTGTGGCACCACCACGACGGACGCGGCGTGTGAGATCGCCGTCGCCTCGACGTCCACGAACTCGTTCGTGACCCTCGCTTCCATCGCCTTCGCCTCGGGCCCCGGAGTTGCTCTCGCGCCCTCGACGAATCTGCACAACGGCGAGACGGTTACCATCACCGGAGTGGACTTCACGCCGGGTGACAAGGTCTACGCCCTGGAGTGCCTAACGGGCGTGGCCTCCGAGGCGGCCTGCGATACCGGCACGGCCACGCCGATCACCGTCAGCGCCACCGGCACCCTTCCCTCGACGTCCTTCAAAGTAGTGACCGGTACCGTCGGTAACGGGACGTGCGGCACCAACGTCTCGAACTACAACAGGTGTCTTATCGAAGTGGCCGCTATCACTCATGGCGACGCGGGTTACGCGACCCTTGACTTTTCGGCGCCCGCTACGACAGTTTCCCTTGCACCTACCGCCACGCACGTCGCCGGATACGCGGTGCCCGGGCGCAGCGCGGACGTCGCCGTCCAGGGCAAGAACTTCAGCGCCGGACCAAAGGTCGTAGCTCGCCCCGGCACCGTGGTGAGCGTCCTCAGCCACACCTCGACACGAATCGTGCTCAAGATTTCCGAGGCCCCGAGTGTGAAGAGGGGCACCTATCGTCTCACGATCGACTTCGCCAACGGCGCCGCCACCTCGTTCACCTACCGCGTCAACTGAGTACGCGTCGCTCGGCTACGTCGAGGGAGAAGTTGTCGTCGTCGTGGTGCTCGACCGACTAGACGAACCTGTCGACGTACTGTTGAGCGCGTTTTGGGCAAGTTGTAACTGCTGATTCATCCGCTCCACGTCAGACTGATACTGGCCGAGGTCGCCTTTGGCTAACGCGGCTTGCGCGTTGGCGTAATCCTGCGACGCGACATCTAAGTATCCCGCCACCGACTTCGTCGATGGGCCGCCGCCCGGTTTCGCGGGCGTCGTCGTCGAGATACCCGTGACGTTGGTGCCCAACACGACCGATAGCGCTTGGGCCAAGGTCGATTCGATGCTCACGTTCTGGTTGAAGACGGCAATGACGTAGCGCAGCTGCGGCATCGGGTCCGACGAACTGGAGACGTACAGAGGCCGGACGTAGAGAACGGCCGAATCGAGCGGCACGGTCAAGTTATTCCCGAGAATGACGTTCGAGCCGTGCTGGTCGAGAAGGGTGATATTCGAGCTCACTTTGGCCGTCTGTTGTATCTCGGAGTCCGCCTGCAACGGACCGTTGACCGTCGTTCCACGAGGCGTTTCGTAGATATTGAGTTGTCCGTAGTCATCAGTGTTACTCGTAGCGACCATGAACGCGGTGAGACTCTGCACCGTCGAGGAGTTGCCGGCCGGGACAAAGTCCAGCGTTTCGAGGAGTTGCTGTTTATCGTTGTGGGGCAGCGATCCCACCTGGAAAATCGGACTCATGGGGGCTAGTCCCGTGGCGACGACGTTGCCCGCGGCGTCGGTGCGCGTCGTCGCCTGCAGCGTGGCCGACGGTGAGCCGGCTCCGGTCGTGGGCGACACGTCCCAGCGGTCAGAGGCTGAGTAGAACGCGCTGGCCGACGTAATGTGATAGCGACCGAACGTGGCGGCCTGGACCGAAAAGAGGTTCGAGGGGTAGCGCAAGTGCGACTGAATCGTCGAGGGCATGGCGCTCATGGGTAGGAACATCGAGGGAAAGGCCGAACGGTACGCCTTCACTATGGGGTCGTTGGGGTCCTTGGCGTAGTACTTAATTCCTCCGGTGTACGCATTGACGACCGCAATGACCGAGTTGCGCGCGTAGTTAAAGCTGCCCGGCAGTCCTCCCATGTCGATGTTGAGGTTGTTCGCGTTCTCGCTGTAGGGATACTGCGAGGTGGTGGTGTAGCCGTTCAAAACGAACTGCACCGAGCCGTTGGCGATGACCGCGTAGGGCTGGGAGTCGAAGGTGAGAAACGGCGCGGCCTTCTCGGCCATCTGGCGAACATCGCGCACGAACATCACGCGACTCTTTGACGTGATCTGATTCGAGATCAAAAAGTTGAAGTTCCCCAGACGCAGCGCCAAAGCCATTCGCGAGAAGATGTTCCCCACCGCCACCCCGCCGGTGCTGGAGTAGTGCGACTCGACCGGCTGGCCCGCGTTCGGACCGGAGTTCACCTGATAGTTCAGCTCGGGCTGCTTTGAGTTAGCGACGACCCACCCGTTGTAGCCGATGCCGAAGTAGATGTCGGGTTGGGTCAAGTTCGGCATGCCGTTGGTCGACACCGGCGGGACATTCGACACGTCAAAGACCGGGTTACCGGTCGAGGTGTCGACCGTGTTGGCTTGCACCACCGCGGCGCCCACCCCGTGGGTGTACTGCAAGTGCTCGTTGACCCAACTAGTCGAGGGCAAACTCGCGGTGCTGAGTTGACGCGCCCCAATGAGCACGGGGGTCAACTTACCGTTGATGTAGTAGCGATCGACCGACAGGGTGGTGAAGGTGTAGTACGAGCGGATCGACTGACGACGCGTGACCGTTTCTAAGGAGATGGCGTTGGCCGGGTCCCAGAGTCGGATGTTGTCGAGGGTGGGCATGTCCGCTTTGATCTGCGACTTGTTGATCGACGTGGAGCCGGCGAACGCGTGGTAGCGAACGTCGTCGAGCCCGAAGGCCGCTCGGGTCGCGTCGATGTTGCGCTGGATGTAGGGGCGTTCGAGCGACTGCTGGTTCGGGCTCACCTTGAGCGCTTGAAGAAAGGTCGGGTACAACACGCCAATCACCAGCGCCACGAAGGCCCATAGTCCAACGGCCACCACCGGCAGGGACCAGCCGCGCGCGCGCACGTTGTAAAGCAGTATTCCTGCGGCCGCGAGAGAAAGAAAGAACAAGATCGTAAAGGCGGGTTCGCGCGCATGGATATCCGTGTACAGGGCGCCCTGGACGTACCCGTTGGAGGAGTTGACGAGCTCCCACTTGGCGATGAGATAGCCCGCGGCTTTGGCCAAGGCGATCACCGCCCCGATGACCGAGAGATGGGCCTTCACCCGAGGGGAGACTCGCGGCGAGACTCGCGTGGTGCGGACGCCGCCGTTGAGGAAGTGAAAGCCGGTCGTCACGATGAAGATGATGATCAGCGAGACGAGAAACCACGTAATGACGTAGTTCACGAAGGGCAGCGTGAAGATGTAAAACCCCAGGTCCTTGTGAAAGAGGGGGTCGGTGCGGTGGAAGGACTGGGAGTGACTAAAGAGGATGAAGTTGTTCCACTCGCCGGTGGCGTTAAAACCCGCGATCAGTGCCATCACGAAGGCAATGGCGGCGTAAATCCGCTTGGCGTAGGGACGCACCGCGTTCTGGAACCTTCGCACCACCTCGTCTTCGGCCTCGAAGGTGAGGTCGCGAGCGCCGAATCGATCGGTGAGCAGAAGGTTGCCCCACATCATGAAGAAGAAAATGGCCCCAAAGGTGAAGCCCAGGCCCACCTTGATCAGAAAGAGGGTGGAAAAGACGCTCGACAGGTGCACCGAGGAGAACCACATCTCGTCGGTCCAGAGCACCGAGAGGTTGCGCAGCGAGAGAAAGCCCACCAGAAGAACAATGAAGATCAGTCCAAACCAGAACCGCCGGGACAGGCGACCGAGTCGACGCGGCCTCGAAGGAACGTCGGTGGGACTACGCACGGAACGAGCCTACGACTTTCTCAAACAGGTACAACGGTGCAGGCGCAGCCCGCGTGCAGCGGTGGGTACGGCGAACCGCTAGGAAAGTTCTCACCGGCGATGCGTTCGCCCGACTCAGAGTCGTGCGCGCACAGATCGCAGGGCGCGTCGCTGGGCGCCGCGAAGAATCGAATCGATCGCCCCTTAGAGGCGGTGACGACGCCCAAGTGAAAGGCTCGACGCGCCGCGTCAGTGCAGAGTCGTTCAACTCTCGCGCCCCGCCACTCGCGATAGGCCGCGTTGGCGCGCTCGGCCCCGTCACCGCTGCTCTCGGAGAGAATCTTCTTTCGTAACGCCAGCACCACGGTCACCGCGAGGTCGGTGGTGCACTCTTCGAGTGAACCAACCGAGACGTCCACTTCCGCGACACCGCCCTCTTCCTTCGCGAACTGCACCCCGGCCTGGGCGGCGTGCGAGAGCGCCTCGAAGGACGCGTCGGCGTAGCGAGCGCGCTGGGTGTGCTCGTCTTCCAGTTCGGTCGTGATCATGGCCTGCACGGTGCGCAGCCGTTCCAACATGATGTTCTGGTCGTCTTGGAGGGCTCTCTTCACCCGACGAGTTAGTACGGCGAGGGAGTCTTGGAGGGCCTCGTCGCGTCGGCGAAAGAGGACGCCCACGGGAGTCTCCGGCTTGGCCACGGCGGCCTTTTTGGGCTGCGGGAGCGAGACGCCCCGCTCTTCTAGCGTTGCTTTGCGCAAGCGGGCAAAGATCTCGTTCACGACGTCGGTACCCGAGGGATCGTCGTCTAGCAAGGACTCCTCCACCGGAACGCTCTTGGGTGCTCGTCGCGTCGGAGTTTTGGCCGGCGTCTCGTCGACCTCGCTCGTTTTCTCGACCGGCGTCGAGGACACTTCGCGCAGCGGCGTACCCGCGAGCAACTCCTCTTCGGTGGGCTCGGGAGCGACCTGGTGGTAGCGCAGCGCCTCCAGGGCGGCGCTGCGGGCCACCTCGTCGGACGCGTTGATGCCGTTCAAGACGTCATCGATCTGTTCGCGCACCGACGCCACGAACGAACCCAGTGTGTCGCGAGCAACGCGGAGTTGCTCGATCTGTAGGTGCAGGGCCTTGCGTTTGACGGCCAAGTCGTTAAGGACTGATCGTCGAGCGTCGTTCGACTGTTCGACGATGGCACGACCTTGTTCGCGGGCGTGCTCGACGAGTGCTTCCCCGTTGACCTTGGCCGACTCGATCAAACGCTCGGCGGCGCTGCGCGCGTCGTGATCAATCTGGGCCGCGGTGTTCTCCGCTTCGGTGATGAGGGCGGTCGAACGCTCTTGAGCTTCGATGAGGTGGTTGGCGCTTCGCTGCTGAGTCTCGGTAAAGACCTGCGCGCTTCGCTCTTGGGCTTCGGCGGTGACGCGCGCGGCTTCTTCGTGCGCGGAGCGAAGAATAGCGGCACTCTGGGCGCCCAGTGCTCCAGCGAGGGTGGCCTCGTCAAAGGTGGGGTTGGCCGCGCGCCGTTCGGCGTCGACCACTTGATCCTGTAGTTCTCGTATGCGGTTTTCGAGGTGTCCCATCTCGCGAGCCACGGCTTCGAGGTGCAGGCGAACTTCGTTGGGATCGATGCCACCTTTGCGCAGCGGCGTGAAGTTCACGCGAGTGACCTCGGACGACGCCTGACGCGTTGGAGAAAGGGTTCGGCGGTCATCCATTCCCTCCAGACTACGGCGTAGAACGCCAACAACCGTACTTACACGGAGCTAGAAAGGGCTACCGGCTTCACGCCACCGAGGCGTCGCAGGTCGCGGAGCGCTTGTTTTAGCGATCTCACGGGCAGAATCGTCAGGTCGGGTTGGTGGGCGGCGCGTGCGGCGTTGACGTTGCCGTCGCCGTCGGGCACGAGGAAGTACCTGGCGCCCGCGCGATGGACCGCCACGGCCTTCTCTTCAACGCCTCCCACCGCGCCGACCTGCCCGTTGACGGCCATGGTGCCGGTGGCGGCGACCACGTGTCCGCCGGTTAAGGATCCGGCGCTCAACTTGTTGATCAAGGTCAGCGTCATGGCCAGTCCCGCGGAGGGGCCACCGATGTTTGCGGTGTTGATGTTGACGGCGGCCGGTAGCTGAAAGTGGAGCCCGTCTTCGAGCGAGACGCCGAGCCACGAGCGCTCGGCGCCGCTCACCCCGGGACAGCCCGATGGCCCGACGTTGCTCGGCACCGCTGCGGTACGAATGGGTACCGAGGTCGCCGACCCGTAACTCAGCACACCCGTCTTCGAGATCGTGACGCGGTCCACGTGTAGGGTCGCCGCGGTGCCGGGAGCCAGATCGTGAAAGTACCCGATCAACTGACAGTCTGAACGAATCGTGGTGGAGTTGACTCCCACGATCTCGTCACCCACGTGAAGTTTCGCCGAGGCGGCCGGTGACGCGTCGACAACGCCCGTCACCACCGCTCCGCGCAGTGTCGAGGACACGCGCCAGCCGAGTGCCCGGAAGGCCGCCACCTCGGCCGCTTGTTTGGCGTCGCTCATTTCGAGAAAGCCTTGCGCGTTCAGTTCGCTCGTCGAGATGCCGGGCTCGGTCAGTTCATCGGCCGGGACGAGCTGCACGTGGGACCTGAACTGATCGGTGATCTCCTGTAAGACCGACACTCTGGAGAGAAAGACGTCGGTAAACAAGATCTTGTCGTGGTGCGGGTTGGTCGTGACGCCGTGAATGGTGACCAGGGGCGCCACGGGCGTGGCGTTGGCCGGGGTGATGGCGTACTCGTTGGTCGGCCATCGTCCGAGCACGATGATGATCACGAGCAGCACCAACAGGCCTATCAATAACCCCTGGAGTCGGCGACCACGGGAAGGAGATGATGGAATGGGTTCGTGCCAGGAGATGATCCAACGCTAGTTGAGCCGTTCGAGAACGAGCTCCTGCGCGCAAGTTTTCATTCCTCGAACGACGGCGCCGCTCTGTTGACGCGCACGCTGCACTCTCGTGAGGCCCGTCACCGCGTCCTAGCGCTTCGTGGTCTCGTTCGCCTCTCGCTCATGACCGACGCGCTCTGGCGAGAAGTTTTGACCGACGGCGACGTCGAGGTGCGCCGTGACGCTCTTCAACAACTCGCTCACGCCGAGCTCGCGGACCCGAGCGTGCTGGACGACGTTCTCGACATGCTCAATGAGGAAGACGCGTTGGTGGTGGACGCCGCCGCGTTCGCTCTCGGCGAGCACCTCTACGTCGCGGCGGTCGTGGCGCTGTGTGCGACCGCCGCGCAGCACGAGGACGCCCGCTGTCGCGAGTCGGCCATCGCGTCGCTGGGAGCCATCGGCGACGACCGGGCGCGCGCCACCATCATCGCGGCCTTAGAGGACAAGCCCCCCATTCGTCGTCGAGCGGTGGTGGCGTTGTCGAACTTTGAGGGGCCCGACATCGACGCGGCGCTCGAGGTCGCCGGCGCGGACAAGGACTGGCAGGTTCGCTCCGCCGTCGCGGAGTTGCGCAACGAGGAGTAGCTACCGGTCGGCGCTGCGAAAGAGCGCGTGCAGTGACGCCATCTCCTCGAGACACGCGCTGAGACCCACGATCACCGCCAGATCGGCCTGAGCGGCCAGGCTCACCTCGACGCCCGAACTCGTGGCCACCAGTTCATCGAGGTCGGGAAGGTTGGCCTGGCCTCCGACGAGCGTCATCCCCCGAGCGCTGATGTCTTGGGACAGGTCCGGCGGTGTGTCGCTCAAGCACTCTTGGATCATGCGCATCGTGGAGTTCAAAACGTCGCGCGCAGCGAGGTTCACCAAGTCCGCGCTCACCTCGACCTCGACCAGCTCCCCGCGATCAACGCTGCGCGCCAGTACGACCTCGCGGCGCCCGTTCGTTCGACCCAAGGCCGAGATCAACGTGCACTTTAAAGCCTCTACCACGCTCGGTGCGACCACCACGCCGAGGTTGATCCGCAACGAGGTGGCGATCGCCGCGTCCACGTCGTTGCCGCCCAGCCGTCGCGCCCCGCCGCTGACGATGCCGCCGAGCGAGATGACCGCGGCTTCCGAGGCCCCCGCACCTAACAAGGTGACGGCCGAGCCCACCGGATCCTGCACCGGCAGACCGAGTCCAATGGCCGCGGCGAGTGGCGCCTCGACCAGGCTGACCTCACGTGCGCCCGCTTGGATGGCCGCTTGACGCAACGCTCGACGTTCGATGGCCGTCGCCAGCGAGGGCACGCTCATCACCACGCGAGCGCGACTCAGTTTGGAGACGCCCGCGCGATCGAACAGCGCCGCAATCAGACGCGCGGTCACGTCGAAGTCGACCGTGGCACCTTGATTGAAGGGACGAAACACCACGACGTGTCGCGCGGTGCGCCCCACCAGCTCCAGCGCGCCGTGACCCAGCTCGAGGACGTCACCTGTATTGGTGTCGATCGCCACCATGGTCGGTTCGTCGAAGAGAACGCCCCGTTGAGCGGTGGCGAGTCGCGTGTGGGAGGTACCGATATCGAGCGCGACGTCTAAAGCCATGAGTAACGATGTTAGGGCGACGCCTCGAAGAACCCTTTCGTTACTAGCCTTTCAAAGGTGGCGTGGAGGAAGTTAAGCAAATGGTGGTCCTCACCTCGTCGCGCGCCTCCCTCCGTCGAGAGCCGCCACTGGGTGCATCCGAGCGAACTCCCGAACTTCGACGCCCTGGAGACCAGCCTGCGCGCCCACGCCAAGACGCCGCGCACCGTCGCCGTGGTCATGCTGCTGGTCTTGGTGGTGGGGGGCACCGTCCTGATGGCCAATCGAGGATCGAGCACCCCGAACGACCTCCCCGCCCACTTGGCCACCACGCTCAAGGCGCTTCCGGCGTCCAGCAGAGCGGCGGCGGCGGCCACGGTGGACTTAACGATCACCTGGCCCGGTCACGTCACCGACGTGGCCGCGCTGGTTCTTCCCCACGACCTGGCGGTCACGACGACCGTCATTCCCGCCAACGCCATCATCTCGGGCTCCACCACGACCAAGGTCAACTTTCCGGTCACCCTCGAAGGCCGCGACAACGTAATGGGCTTTTCGATCGTGAAGCTGAGTGTCCCCATCGCCGCCCTGCCGCTCGACGCCATGCCGGCCAGCACCGCGGTCGTGGCCGTGGCGCCGATCGTCCAGGGTTCCACCACGGTGCCAGAGTTCGACTGGTCAATGACGACGCTCGGCGATCCAACCAACAACGCCCAGGGCGTCGTGCGCTATCTCGCGACCGAGAGTGACTCCAGCCTGAGCGGTTCCGTCGACGCC
Organism: Acidimicrobiaceae bacterium; assembly: GCA_025463285.1. GTDB lineage: Bacteria > Actinomycetota > Acidimicrobiia > Acidimicrobiales > RAAP-2 > RAAP-2. Next base: position 127,252 of record JAOBWI010000017.1, read on the forward strand.
ATCGCGGTGGACTCGGCCGGCCACGTCGTGGCCGTGTTGTCGTCGCGGCACTTCTGGTATCCGGCCACCTTCGTGGCCCAAGTGGCCGACGTGGTGGCGACGGGACGGGGCTGTCACGCCGACCTCGGTGTTAGCGGTTCCAACGAGCAAGGCGGCGGCGTGCTCATCACCAAGATCAAGCCCTACAGCGCGGCCGCGCACGCCGACCTCAAGGTGGGCGACGTCATCACGAACTGGAACGGCACTGACCTCAACACCTGGGATCAACTCGCGTCGACGCTGTATCTGACCCCGGCCTACACCACGGCCCACGTCACCTACGACCACACGACCACGGTGCTGCACGCGGTCGTGACGCTGGGCTGTCCCTTTAGGTTGGTGCCGTGACCACGAATCCCTTCGGTGACATGTTCGGCGACATTTTTTCGATGCTGAGCCAGCAAGGTCCCGACGCGTGGTACTCGACCGCCACCCAGATGGCGCTCAACATCGCTCGCGGTGACGACGGGGATCCCAATCCCCAGCCCACCGAGCGCCAGCGTCTCGAAGAGTTAGCGCCGTTAGTGGGTCGACACGTCGACGCCCTCTTTGGTGTGTCCAGCGAACCGAGCGCCACCGCCGTGAATCGCTCCGCGCTCACCCTCGCCGCGCTCGAACAGTGGCGACCCTTGATGGAGCCCATGACCAAGCGGAGTCCGCCTCCGGTCGACACCGAGGAGCTGAACCTGTCGGAGAATCAGTTCCTCTCGCAGATCTCTTCTACCATCGGGCCCCTCTTCACGGGCTTTCAGATGGGTTCGGTGGCGGGGCACTTCTCGGCTCGCGCCTGGTCGCTCGCCGTGCTGCCGCTGCCCCGACTGAACTCGCAGCGCCTGCTCGTAGTAAACAACGTGACGAACTTCGCCAGCGAGTGGTCCCTCGAACGCGACGAGGTCTACGTCTTCGCCCTGGCCCAGGAGTTTGTGGCCTCGTTGATACTCAGCCAACCGGGCACCGGCGACGCCCTGCGAGCTCTGTTGATCGACGCGGTGGGTGAAGCCGCCGCCATTCAGGGTGATCTCTTGGAGCGACTGCAGTCGATGTTCGAAAGCGGCGACGTCAGCTCGCTCATGAACAACCCGGAGTCCCTGCTCGACGCCATCTCGATTCCCGACGAGAGCGACGCCACACGCGCGATCAACGCCGCGGCGGCGGTGTTACTGGCCTTCTTCAGCGCGGCCGCGCAGAACATTACCGAAACGATGCTCGGTCCCAAGCCGGCCCTCGTGGAGGCCTACGCCCGCCACCGCCGTAGTGACGCTCGCGGCGAAGACGCCGCGGCCGCGCTCTTTGGGATTTCGACCCAAGGACCGCACCACGACGCGGCCACGTCCTTTGTCGCCACGCTGGCGGCCGAGCACGGGCTGAGCGTCTTTGGGGCGCTCCTTCGGGTGGACGGGCTGCCCAGCGCGGCCGAACTCAACGACCCCGCGCAGTGGTACGAGCGAGTAACGAACTCGCCGCTCGCCTAGTTTTCTTCGTCGTAGCCGAGGTTCCACTCGACCAATAAGTTCTCGCGCTCGGCGTCGCGATTCACGCGCTCGCGGTTTCGTCGAAACTGGGGGTCGTGGGGAGGGAGAAACCGAAGGCGAGCGTCCACCCGGTCGACGAAGGCTTGGATCTGCTCTTCGTCCCCAAAGACCATGCGGCACTCCCAGTGGGGGGCGACGGGACCGAGGTAGATCACCTGGACGTGGCCGACCGGATCGACGACTTCAACTACCTCTGTGGTCGGGACCTGGCTCACGGGACTCCTTCAAAATGCGCTGTAATTCCCCATTGTACTGGTTGGATAAATCGGGCTCTCTAACCGGGTGCGTCCTAGTGATCGCGACCGCAATGCGCAGTTCGAGCGGCATGGTGTTGACCACGGCGTACTCCGGCGATCGGACCAAATAGTCACATTCGGTTATAAAGAAGTTGTAAAGCGGTTGTAAAGGAAGTCGCCGAGCGCCTCGCCCAATGTGGCTACTGTGAGGGAAGAAGTGGGAAGCGAGGTTCGTATGACTGCCGAGTGGATGGCTGATGGTAAGTGCCGCGAGTACCCTGCGGAGACGTTCTTTCCCCGCGACGGAACCGGCGTGATCGTGGCCCAACGAATCTGCGCGACGTGCCCCGTCGCGAGCGAGTGTTTGATCTACGCCCTCGATAACCACATCGATCACGGCGTGTGGGGCGGCAAGAGTGAGCGTGAGCGTCGCCGTCTGCTGCGCGAACGACGACGCCAGCGACTCTTTACTCGCGACCCTCGCTGAGTAGCTCTTGTTTGAGTGTGTGCTCAACGTCTCTGAGGGACGTAACCACGAAGTCATCGACGCGATAAGCCTGGCGGCTGGTCTCTCGCTGCGCGACCAGCACAGCGACCGCGCCCACAATCGCAGTGTTTTTACGCTCATCGACTATCCCGACGAGCTACGCCGAAACGTTCACGCCCTCATTACCGCGGCCATGAAACGTCTCGATCTGCGCGATCACCACGGCGTACACCCGCGCTTTGGCGTGATCGACGTCGTGCCCTTCGTGGCCCTCGATCCTCGCCACGACCTCGAAGCGGAGATACTGCGCAACGAAGCCGCGATGTTCATCGCTAAGACCTTTGACGTCCCGGTCTTTTTGTACGGCAGGTTGGCCGATGGCACGAGACGCTCCTTGCCCGACGTACGCCGCAACGCCTTCAGCACCTTGGCGCCCGACTTTGGCCCTCGCGAGGCGCACCCCGCTCGCGGGGCTAGCGCGGTCGGGGCGCGCGGCGTCCTGGTGGCGTGGAATCTCTGGTTGCGCGGCGTCTCACTCGGTGAAGCGAACGACATCGTCAAAGCCATTCGCAGCCCCGAGGTGCGAGCCCTGGCCTTCGCCATTGGTGACTTTGCACAGATCAGCTGCAACTTAATCAAGCCCGGAGCGGTCGGGCCGTCGCGCGTCTACGACCAGGTGCGTTCGTTACTACGTTCGGGCACGATTGACCACGCCGAGCTGGTGGGACTGGTGCCCCAAGAGGTCTTAGACAACGAGGATCGGGAACGCTGGGAGCAATTAGGACTCAGCGCGCAAGCGACCATCGAGTCGAGACTGGTATAGGGTTCAGCCGGCCTGGGCGCGTCGCTCAATTGCCCGGGCCCGGCGCAGGCGTCGACGCTCGCGCTCGCTCATGCCGCCCCAAATCCCGAACTTTTCCCCATTATCGAGGGCGAACTCCAGGCAGTCGTCGCGCACCACGCAGCCCCGACAGACCTCTTTGGCCTCACGGGTTGAGGCGCCTCGCTCGGGGAAAAAGAGGTCGGGGTCAACCCCCATGCAGTTCGATCTCGCCTGCCAACCGCGATCTTCCATACCACTTAAAAGTTCGACGATTTCCACGTGGTGATCCTCCCGTCAATGACTTCTGTCACCGATGTAATTACAACGGTGTCATTGTTGCGGGAAACGGCGCAAATTGCAAATGAATTTTCAAACCACCTGGTGGGAACAGTTTTGAATTAGCCCGCTTGACGGTGTTTTACGAAGTCGTCGAGGGCGTACGTTCCCAAGTCGTTCACGTCCGTGTAGAAGAGTCGCCCGCCGTTCACCCGGGCGATCTGTTCCACGAAGGGAAATTGGCTGCGTTCGATGTCCAGAGCGAAGGTGTTAATCGTGATACCCGCCTTGGTGGTGCGAAGGACTTCCGCCATGGTCTTTTCCAACGTTTCTCGCACCGGCGGCCAGGCGAAGAACGGCTCCCCGGAGGAGGTGAGGTGCGCGGTCGGCTCGCCGTCGGTCACCACGACCACCTGGCGCTCCCCTCGTTCGTTGCGCAGAAGGTGTCGGCTAAGGGCTAAGGCGTGCTGAAGGTTGGTGCCGTAGTTGTAGTCAATGGTGAGGGCCGGGATGTCCTCAAGCTTGAGCTCTTGGGCGCGCTCGCCAAAGCCGACCACGGCGACGAAGTCGCGCGGGAACTTCGAGCGAATGAGCTGCGTCAAGGCCAGCACCATTTTCTTGGCGGGCACCAAGTTCCCTCTCATGGCCATCGAGAGTGAGAGGTCGATCGCGAAGACGGTCGCCGAACGACGCGTCGCTTCGTACTCCTCCACTTCAAAGTCGTCCGGGTGCAGCCGTATCGGGGTGCCCGGCCCCGAACGCATCAGCGCGTTTCGCAGGGTCTTGGGCAAGTGCAGCGAAAAGGCCTCGCCCGGCTCCCAGGGCTTGGTCGTCTCCTCGCGGTCCCCGCCACGCGCCAGGGTGGCGACGGGATGAGCCCCGAGCGTAGGTGAGTCGCGCAACTGATTAAAGATGTCCCTCAGGGCGATCTGGCCGATCTTGCGAATACCTTTGGCGCTCAGTTTCAGCCGGTTGCTCTGGCGGTCGATGAATCCCTGATCCTTCAGTCCCCTCAGGGCTTTTTGCAGCCGTTGGACGTGTCGCGCGGCGTCGTCGCCGAGGTTGCGCCGCACGGCCTCGACGTCCACCTCCGGTAGTCCCTGGGCGGCGTGGCTCTGGCCCAGAAACTCCTCCAGGCCTTTCAACTCTCCCAATTGCTCCGCCACCGACGCGGCTTGGGCGAAGGGTGATCCGTCGTGGCCGCGCATGCGGTGCGCGCGATTCCACTCGAGGTCCGGCGTGGCTTGACGCAGGTTGGAGACCAGGCGGTTCATCGAGAAGTTCAGCTCCAAGTTCTGCATCATCTGATCAAAGAGTGCCCGCAGCTCACCTTGCTGCTCGGACGAGAGCGAGTTAAACATCGCCTCGGCCGCCGCGGCCCGTTCGGCCATCATGCGCACTACGTCCTCCAGCGACTCAGCGCCCGGGAAAAAGTCGCCAAACTTCTCCATGAAGCTCGCAAAGGTGGGATCGAGATCGTCCCCGCGGCGGTCCTGCTCAATCATGGTCGAGAGCGCGTCCATCATGTCGCGCATGCGAGCGAGCTCCTCGGGGTCGGGACGGCCCAGAAACTCCTTGCTCTGTTCGAAGTAGGTGTCCAGGACGTCGCGTTCGAGTTCGCTCATCATCTCGTCGAACTCTTCGCGGGCCTTCGAGGAGACGAACTCGTAGTTCCGATACTCTCCGAGGCGCTCGGCTAGGCGATCGCTCATCAGGTCACGCTGCATCCTCTTTTGATCTACGAGATCGCGCGTGACTTCTTGTCGTCGCTCGTCGCCCGAGTTCTCGGCGTCGGCGGAGAGTTCATCGAGTTCGCTCGCCTCCATGGCTTCAATATCTTCGAGCCAGTCGCGATAGCGCTGCATCTCCCCGTCGGGGTCGGCTTGTTGCTCCAGCTCGCGCCGCTTGGCTCGAGTACGTTCCAACATCTCGCGCAGCCCTTCGACTCGCTCACCCTCGTCGTTGGTGTACCCCTCACGCAAGAGGCGGTCCATGGCTTCGTCGAGGTCGCCGCTCTCCATGAAATCGTCGGCCAAGTGCGCCAACAACTCCTCGACGTCGAGGTCGTCAAAGTCGTCGTCGCCACCGAAACGGCGATAGCCGTAGCGAACCGGCACTAGCGACTCCTCGATCGGTACAGTGCCCTCGCGCCCGAGGCATCTTTGGCCAGTCGCTTGGTGAGATACAGACCTTCGAGCACGAACTCCACGGCGGCCGCTTTCTCGCCGTCACTGGCTCCCGGTCCGGCGATGCGTTCAACCGGCGCGTCGAGGGACGGCATGGCGTCGAGAACGGCCAGGTAGTCGGCGTCGGGCAGATCGTCGCCGGTGTGCACGATCGCTTCGGAGTTAAAGGCCTCGACGATCTCGCTCGCCGCTTCTACGAGCACGTCGGCGAAGCACTGTCGAATAGCCAGGGAGACGAGCGCGGCGATGACCTGATCGGCGTCGCTGTCGTCCATGGTGTCGAACTCGATTTTTCCTTGCGTGGATTGGACCATGGCGCTGAGATCACTGACGCGCGGAACCACGACGCTGTCCTTGGTACGCAGCGTGCGGCGCAGCGCGTTGGCGATCACCGTCTCGTAATTGGCGATCGAGAGTCGCACCGAGACACCCGAGCTCTGAGAGATTACGTGGCTGCGACGCGCCACGTGCGAGACGCGCGCCACGATGTCGTCGATAAACCAGGGCACCACGATCGGCACCGGGGCGACGGGCAGGTGCGCCTCTTGGTGCATGATCTCAATCTCGGTGGTGACCTCGTAGGGGTAGTGGGTGCGAATCTGCGACCCGAAACGGTCCTTCAGCGGCGTGATGAGCCGGCCGCGGTTGGTGTAGTCCTCGGGGTTGGCCGTCGCCACCACCAGGACATCGAGCTCTAAACGCACCAGGTGGCCACGAATCTGTACGTCGCGCTCTTCTAAGACGTTGAGCAGGCCCACTTGGATGCGTTCGGACAAGTCGGGTAGCTCGTTGATAGCGAAGATGCCGCGATTGGACTTGGGCACCAGTCCGTAGCTCAAGGCGTTGGGGTCGTCAAGAAAGAGACCGCTGGCGACCTTGATGGGGTCGACTTCCCCGATGAGGTCGGCCATCGAGGTGTCCGGGGAGGCCAACTTCTCGGCGAATCGGCGGCTGCGATGCACCCAGGCGATCGGCGTCTGGTCGCCCTTCTCTTGGACCAGAGCAATCGCGTACGCCGAGATGGGGTTGAAGGGGTCGTCGCGCACGTCAGATCCCGCGACCACGGGCAGCCACTCGTCGAGCAGCTCCACCAGCGAGCGGATGATGCGCGTCTTGGCCTGTCCGCGCTCGCCCAGCAGGATGATGTCGTGGCCAGCCAGCAGGGCCGTCTCCAACTGGGGCAGCACGGTGTCCTCGTAGCCAAGAACCGTCGAGGTGAGAGGTGTGCCCGCGGCGAGGCGCTGTTCTAGATTTCGGCGGATCTCGTCTCGAATGGACTTGGGTTCGTACGGCGACGCCCGGAGCGATCCGAGCGTGGTGGGCAGGTCGGGAGGGGAAATTAGCGTGCTCATAAAAGCACCTTAAAGGGTGACACCTCGTCCTTCACCCGCAGAATCGCCCCAAATTTCCAGCGTGCGTACTCCTCGTCGACGGACGAATCCGCGTGATCGGCGGCGCCGGGATCACGCTATGGGCGAGTCGAGCCCTGCTGTGGCCCCGCCCAGAGTCTGGGGTGATCGACTAGCGAATTCTGGAGAATGTGTAATCCTCTGGGCACGATTTCTACCTAGTGAAACCGAGTCACTCCGCGGGTCGATTCGCGCCCAGGATCGCCAACACGTCATCTTCGCCCATGAAGCCCGGGGAGCGGTGCTCTCGCGCCATCTGATCCGCCAGACGCTGCAGCAACTCATTCACCGGGGTCGCTACCCCGGCCAGTCGTCCTTGTAACACGATCTCGCCACTCAGGTAGTCGGTCTCAATGGAGCCGGTGCCGCGGGCCAGACTCTGCCACGATGATCCCCCACTTCGCTCAGTACCGGCAATGGGACGATCACTCAATAGATTCCCGCGCCGAGCGGCGGCCTCCTCCTCGCTCGCGAAGTCGATGCCCGCTACCGTGAGAACCGCCTGGCCTTCTTCGCACGCGAGACGGTACAGTTCACCCCCACGGGTGTCGAGTCCGCACACCGCTTCTACGGCGTTCACCAAGTTCACCATCAACTTGCCCCACTTCCAGCGCGCAATGTCCTCTCGAGCAACGGACTCAAAGGTCGAAGAGTTCAAGGCGGCCGCGATGTCTCGTGCTCGCTCGTCCACCCCGCCGGGCCAACGGCCGAGGTCGAGGAGCCCCGTGATCGGCGACGAGTTCGCTTGCACCACGCCGGGGGCCAGATGCGAGCCGGGCATCATGACGCACATGGCATAGACGCTCTCGAAATATCGCAGCGCCGTGCGCTCATTCTCGACGCCGTTCTGGGCACAGACCACACTCACGCTGCGCGGCGCGACACCGGCCAGTTCCAAGAGCGCGTCCCTCGTGTCCTGACTCTTCATGGCCAGTAGAACCACGTCATCGGGCGCGAAGCTGAGTCGCTGGGGGCTGTCCACGGTGGGTACGCGCAGGGTGAGCACCTCGTCGGGTGTCTCTAGACGAACGCCGTCGCGCTGGAGTGCGCGGAAGTGATCGCCGCGAGCGATGTAGACGACGTCGTGGTCGTGCTGAAATAATCGAGCGCCGATCACGCCGCCGATGGCCCCCGCGCCGTAGATGACGTAGCGCACTTCTATATCCGATCCGTCGCGCCCTCGCGCGTGGAGCGATGGGTCTTGGCGACGATGTTACCTCCCGGTCGATACGCCAGGTGAGCCGCGCGCGGCGCGTCGAGGACGGCGAAGTCGCAGCGAGCGCCGAGACTCAGGTGTCCTATGTCGTCGCGACGAAGGGCCAGCGCCCCACCCCTGGTGGCGCTCCAGAGAGCCTCGTCCACGCTCATGGCCATCTCTCGCACGGCGAGCGCGATCACGAAGGCCATGCTCGTCACGTACGACGACCCCGGATTGCAGTCCGTAGCGAGGGCCACGGTCGCGCCCGCGTCCAGCAGTCGGCGAGCCGACGGGTAGGGAGAGCGAGTGCAGAACTCGGCCCCGGGGAGCAACGTCGCCACCGTAGCACTAGCACTCAGAAGGTCAATGTCGCTGTCCTCTAAGTAGGTGCAGTGATCGACACTAGCGCAGTCCAACTCGACCGCCAGCTCGATGGCGCCGCTGTGGGCCAGTTGATTTGCGTGTAGTCGAGGCGCCAGGCCCGCGGCCCGACCCGCTTCCAGGACGGTTCTCGCCTCGTCGACGCTGAACGCTCCACGATCGCAAAAGACGTCCGCCCACTTCGCCTTCGGGGCGCACGCCTCGAGCATAGACGTGGTCACCAAGTGGAGGTAGCCGGCGCGATCGTTCTTGAACTCGGGGGGCACGATGTGCGCGCCCAACCAGGTGACCTCGTCGCTGAAGTGTCGCGCAACGTCCAACTCACGGCCTTCGCCGTCCACCGTGAGTTCGTAGCCGGACTTAATCTCCATCGTGGTCACGCCGCCTAAGAGAAGTTCGAGCACGCGCGTGCGTGCGCCACTCAAGAGGTCTTCGCTGGACGCGGCCCGCGTTGCTTGCACCGTGCGGGTGATCCCCCCGCCGTCGTAGTGCACCCCGGCCATGCGCGCTTCGAACTCGTCACTACGTTCCCCGGCGAAGACCAGATGCGTGTGGGAGTCCACGAAGCCCGGAATGACGGCCCGCCCCTCGGCGTCAAGTGCGTCGTCTGCGTCGGGCGCCTCATCACTGGCCCCCACCCACAGCACCTCGTCCTCGTCCACCACGAGGCCAGCGTGAAAGAGCCGACCCCAGCGGCTCTCGTCACCGAGGCTGGGGTCGTTCGTGGTGAGTTCGCCGATATTGGTCACCACCAGCGTGCCCATCAGGTTTCGCGCATCGGCACGCGCAGGCCGGTGCGCTCGGCCGTCTCTTCGGCGATCTCGTAGCCGGCGTCCACGTGACGCAGCACGCCCATCGCGGGATCGTTGGTGAGTACGCGTGAGAGTTTCTCTCGGGCCAACGCCGTGCCGTCGGCCACGCAGACCTGTCCCGCGTGAATGGACCGACCAATTCCCACTCCCCCGCCGTGATGGAGGGAGACCCACGAGGCCCCCGACGCGGTATTCACCAGAGCGTTGAGCAGCGGCCAGTCGGCAATGGCGTCGGAGCCGTCGATCATGGCTTCGGTCTCGCGATAGGGAGAGGCCACCGAGCCGCTGTCGAGGTGGTCGCGACCAATGACCAGTGGCGCGCTCACCGTCCCGGAGGCGACGAGATCGTTAAAAGCCACCCCCGCCCGGTCGCGTTCGCCGTATCCCAACCAACAGATGCGCGCCGGTAGGCCCTGGAAGGCCACCTTGTCGCGGGCCTTGGTGATCCAGCGGCGCAGGAGGTCGTTGTCGGGGAAAAGATCGAGCACCGCCGCGTCGGTCACCGCGATGTCGGCCGGATCGCCCGACAGCGCGGCCCACCGAAACGGACCCTTCCCTTCGCAGAATAGCGGGCGAATGTACGCCGGCACGAAGCCGGGGTACTCGAAGGCGCGGGCGTATCCGCCCAGCAACGCCTCAGCGCGCAACGAGTTGCCATAGTCAAAGACTTCGGCGCCTTCGTCCATGAAGCCGACCATGGCCTCCACGTGGCGCACCATGGACGCTCGCGCGCGCTCGGTGAACTCTTCGGGCTTCTTCTCGGCGTAGTCGCGCCAGTCGTTGGCCTCGACGCCCTCGGGCAGGTAGCTGAGCGGGTCGTGGGCCGACGTTTGATCGGTCACGATGTCGACCTCGACGCCGCGTCGCAGGAGTTCTGGCACCAGCGTGGCGGCGTTGGCGACGAGCCCCACGCTCAGGGCCCGGCGACTCGTCTTGGCCGCCAGCACGCTTGCCAGCGCGTCGTCGAGGTCGTCGGTCCACTCATCTAAGTAGCGCTGATCGACCCGTCGCTCCAGGCGCGCGGGATCCACGTCGATACAGAGACAGACGCCCTCGTTCATGGTGACGGCCAGAGGTTGCGCCCCACCCATGCCGCCGGCCCCACTGGTCACGGTGAGCGTGCCGGCCAACGTGCCCTGAAAGCGCTTGGCCGCCACGGCGGCGAAGGTTTCGTAGGTCCCCTGCAGGATGCCCTGGGTCCCGATGTAGATCCACGAGCCAGCGGTCATCTGGCCGTACATGGTGAGACCGAGCGCTTCGAGGCGTCGAAACTCGGGCCAGGTGGCCCAGTCGGGCACCAGGTTGGAGTTGGCGATGAGTACTCGAGGCGCCCACTCGTGCGTGCGCAGCACCCCGACCGCCCGACCGGACTGCACCACCATCGTCTCGTCGTCCTTCAAAGTGGTGAGGGTGCGAATCAAGGCGTCGAAACTGGGCCAGTCTCTCGCCGCTCGGCCGGTGCCGCCGTAGACGACCAGGTCGTCGGGACGCTCGGCCACCTCGGGATCGAGGTTGTTTTGCAGCATGCGCATCGCGGCCTCTTGGGGCCAGGCGTGAGCGGTGATCGAACTGCCTCGGGCGGCTCGAACGAGACGGGCGCCTTCCATAGAACCTCCTAGTGCAGCGTCAAGAAACGCGAGGCGATATCCAACAGTTCGCGACTAGCCACCAGATCCGAGACGGCCCTGATCTCGGGTGAGAGCCATCGATCCGGTCCCGGTCCCCCCGCGACGGCGTTCACGCGATCGGCGATGGCCCCGGTGACGGCGGAGGGTTCGAGCGGCGCACGAAGGGCCAGCGCCCGGGCCCCGGCCAGCAGTTCGATGGCGATCACGTCGCGCAAGGCGTCGAGCGACGTGCGCAGCTTCCTCGCGGCGTGCCAACCCATGGAGACGTGGTCTTCCTGCATTCCCGAGGACGGGATGGAGTCCACGCTGGCCGGGGCGGCCAGTCGTTTCATCTCGCTCACCAGTCCGGCCTGCGCGTACTGGGCAATCATGAGGCCCGAGTCGACCCCCGCCTGGTGGGCTAAGAACGGCGGTAGTCCGAAGCTGCGGTTCACGTCCAACATGCGGTCGGTGCGGCGTTCCGACATCGAGGCGACGTCGGCTACCGCGATGGCCAGAAAGTCGAGCACGTACCCAATGGGCGCGCCGTGAAAGTTACCGTTGGACAACAATGAGCCATCGAGCAACACGGAGGGATTGTCAATGGACGCCGCCAACTCGATATCGGCGACCCCGCTCGCGTAGGAAAATATGTCGCGCGCCGCGCCGTGCACTTGAGGCGCGCAGCGAAGCGAGTACGCGTCTTGCACTTGGGAGGGGTCCTCTAAGTGCGAACTGACGATGTTGGAGTGGGCGAGTAGCCCGAAGAGATTCTCGGCGCAGGCCAATTGCCCGGGGTGAGGCCGCAGTTCGTTCACTTCGGCGCAGAAGACCCGGTCGGTTCCGCGCAGCGCCTGAATCGAGAGCGAGGCCGCGATATCCATCTGTCGCAACAGCGCCACCCCGTCGTCCAAGGCCAAGATGAGCTGGCCCAACATGCCGTCGGTGCCGTTGATGAGCGCCAGACCCTCTTTCTCGAACAGCTCCACGGGCGCGAGCCCCGCGTCGGTCAGGGCGTCGTTCGCCCGTCGGCGAGCCCCCCCGGCGTCGCGCACGTCACCCTCACCCATGAGCGCGAGCGCCACGTGGGCCAAAGGCGCCAGATCGCCCGAACAACCGAGCGAGCCGAACTCGTGGACGATGGGCGTGAGGTTGGCGTTCAACAGAGCGGCGTAGGCCCGAGCCGTCGAGCTCCGCACCCCCGATACGCCACTGCAGAGGTTGGTCAGTCGCGAGACCATCATCGCGCGCACCACCTCTCCCTCCACCTCCGCTCCGACGCCCGCGGCGTGCGAGCGAATGAGCGATCGCTGCAAGTCTCGACGTAGGTCCGTAGAGATGCGGGTGGTGGCTAACGAACCAAAGCCGGTCGACAGACCGTAGATGGGTTCGCCACTGGTTACCAGAGCGTCGATGGCCTCTCGCTGACGGTCCAAACGCTGGGTCACGTCCTCACTCAGTTCAATGGGCTCGAAGAAACGCGCGACCGCGATCAGCTGCTCTCTCGAGAGGGGTTCGACTCCGAGGACGATGGTCACGCCGCTCTCCTTCTCACGCCGGCCAGCGCCTCTAATACCAGCAACGCCGCCAAGCCCACCGTGCGCTGATCGGGGCTGTCTTGTTCCGCGTCCACCTCGGTGAAGTCAACCGCCACGACCGATTTATACGAGGTCACTTCGCGCACAAAGTTTCTGAGCTCGTCGGCGCTGAGTCCACCGGGCGCCGACGCGGGACAGCCCGGAACGACCGAGCGGTCCGCCACGTCGAGGTCGACGTCCACGTAGACCTTGCGACCACCGTGGCTCGCGATCTCCAGGGCGCGCCGAGCAATCGACGCCGCGTCCTCCCGGTGGAAGGCGTGGCGTTCAATGATGCGGACCCCCCGGTCCAATGATTCGCGCGCGTAGACGGCCGAGTTGGAGAAGTCCCCGAGACCCACTTGAACCACGTGACGTGGGTCGAGACCTTCGTCGAGGAGCTGGCGTATGGGCGAGCCGTTGGATCGTCCTTCGCGCATGTCTAAGTGGGCGTCTAAGGTGATGAGCCCAAAGTCCTCGAGGTGACCCTTCGCCACGGCGCTCAGCGCGTGCCAGGTCGCGGCGTTATCGCCGCCCAAAATTACTGTCAACGCCGCGAACTTTTCGATCGTGGCGAACGCGGCGGCCACGCGTTCGTGTCCGCCCTCACCGTCGGGGTCGTCCACGTCGCCGTGGTCCACCAGAACGACGTTGTCGGCCAGGTCGAATCGACCGTGAAACGACCAGGTGGAGTAGCGCTGGAGGGCCTCACGAACCGCCGCCGGCGTGCTCGTTGCGGACCGCTTCGAGACCGAGGTAGCGAACGTGGACACCCCGAGGAGCGCTACGTTGCGCCGTCCGACGATGGGCTCATCACGAAGCAACGAGGCGGCCGAAGGCCAGTGGGCATCAGTCGAGGCGGCCATCTAGCCCATGTTATGCATACCGCCTCGCACTGAAGAACCCGTTCACCGCTCCCATCAGGACGCGTCGGGTGAGTCGCTGCGTCTATCGATCGACGGTTCTGACGCCGCTCTCAGCGGGCTCGTCCGGCTCTTCTTCGATGAAGGTGGGCACCAGCTTGGGACGAAGTTCGTGATCGAGGTCCTCGTGGTAGCGCGGCGTCGGCGTGGCGAGATACTCACCCTCGACGGTACGCGAGACGAGGTTGGGAGTTTTGCGTTTACCCCCACCGGCGAAGCCCTGGAGCTCTTTGCAGATCTTGTAGGTGATCGGATAGGCCACGAAAGGCGACAAAATCACCAAGATACGCATAGCCCAGAGCACCGTATTGAGCGAGAGATGGAAGAAGTTCGCAATGACGTCAGTCGAGCTCGCGATGAAGAGCATGGCCAACAGCGCGAACATCGCCACCCCCGCCGCCGTGCGCTTGGGTCTATCGCGCGGTCGATCAAGCAGATGGTGAATCTCGTTATCACCAGTCATCTTGCGTTCTATGAGGGGCCAGGCGAAGCACAAGTTGAAGATGATGCCGGGCAAGAGTACGGCTGGGATGAAGACCTCGAGGGGCCACGTATGGCCGAAGCCGGTGAACTCCCAGGCCGGGAAGACGCGCAGCGCACCGTCGAGGAATCCCATGTACCAGTCCGGCTGCACGGCGTAGGAGATGCGCGCCGCGTCGTAGGGCCCAAACTGCCAGATCGGGTTGATCTGGGCGAACGCCCCGAGCAACGCCGTGGCGCCCCCCACGATGAAGAGAAATCCCGTCGTCTTGGCCATGAAGACGGGATACATGGGCGAACCCACCACGTTCTCTTCGGTCTTTCCCTCACCGCGAAACTGGGTGTGCTTCTGTCGCACCAACAAGAAGAGGTGCGCTCCCACCAGTCCCAGGATGATGAGGGGCACGATCAGACAGTGCAAGATGAAGAATCTCGGTATGACCGCTGTCCCCGGGAAGTTGCCGCCGAAGACGAAGAAGGCTAAGTACGTTCCCACCAAGGGAATCGACTCCATGATGGAATAGGCGATGCGAATTCCGGTGCCCGAGACCAAGTCATCGGGCAAGGAGTAGCCGAGGAAGCCGTTGGCGATGGCCAAGATCAACAGCGTGAGACCGATGGTCCAGTTCAGTTCGCGCGGCTTGCGGAAGGCGCCGGTGAAGAACACTCGGGCCATATGCACCACGATGGCGCCCACGAATATGTCACAGGCCCAGTGGTGCATCTGGCGCACCAACAGTCCGCCGCGCACCGCGAAGGAGATGTTGACCGTGGAGTCGAAGGCTTCGGTGACGCGTTGTCCGTCGAGAGGTTTGTAGGCGCCGTGGTAAATCACCGTCGCCGAACTCGGCACGAAATAGAGAGTGAGAAACACACCGGTGACGAGAAGGATCACGAAGGAGTACAGCGCAATCTCGCCGAGCATGAAGGACCAGTGATCGGGGAAGATCTTGTCCATAAAGGTTCGCCCGCCCTTGGCGATACCTAAGCGGTCGTCCAGCTCGTTGAGCGACTTGCCGATCTTGCCGTAGGGGCCTTCGGCCTCGCGCTGGGCGCGCTTGGTGTTGGGGATAGTCGTGTCGCTCATGTCGTCGTACGCTCCCAGAAGCCAGGACCCACGGGCTGGTGGTAGTCACTTTGTGAACGGATGAAGCCGTCGGCGTCGATGTAGATCGGCAACTGCGGCAGAGGTCGCGGCGCTGGCCCAAACTCGGGGACCGCGCCGTTGGTGACGTTGAACATCGACTGGTGACAGGGGCAGACCAGCACTTGCAACTCTTGCTCGTAAAGACCGACGGGGCATCCGAGGTGCGTGCACATTTTGGAGTAGGCCAAATAGCCCTTCGGTCCCCAGGACTCTCGGCCCTTTTGGGTCACGTAGTCCTCGTCAGAGATTCGAATCAACACGGTCTGATCGACGGCCTGACCACGATCGGTGTTCTGCTGGCCTTCGGGATAGACGGTGATGATGGAGCCCACCGTCAGCTCTCCCACGCTCACGCGGCGTCCGGTCTGATCGACAGCGTAGGAACCCTTGCGCCAGTCGGTGTGAAAGAGAGTGCCCTTGGGCAGCGGTCCGAGGCTGCGCAGCAGTGGAAAGATCGCCACGATGCTGAAGACGCCGAGCCCGCCGCCCAAGAGACCGGCGAGCATCTTGCGTCGCTTGACCACGCCGGCGCCGCGTTCGACGATGGCGGCCGCGAAAGCGTCGCGATCGGCCTCGGAGTTGGCGAGGGGGTGACGAGACTCCATGAAGGGGCCCCGCGGCATAAGGTACTTGCCCCAGGCGACAAGACCCACGCCCAAGAAGAAGAGCCCAAAGCCCATCGTGGCGCCGAGGATCCAGGGCTTAGCGTTAACCCAGTAGGCGGCCCCAAACCCCGCCACGCCGAGGAGACCCAGCACGAAAGTGAAGGCGGTGACGTGCTCAACCGTGTCCGGGTTCTTGGCCGCCGGCTGGAGATGCGGATCGTTCTCGCTGACTGTGCCGATCTCGACGGGCGTGCGGTGTTCGTCGCTCACGAGCGCTCCCCGATCCAGTAACAAATCAGCACCAACAGACCGACCCCAATCAAAAGTCCTACGAAGCCCTCGGCCACGGGCCCGAGTCCGCCCAACCCGAAGCCACCGGGGTTATTGGGGTGCTGGATGTCGGTGGTGACGAAAGCCACCACGTCGTTGACCTGCTGGTCACTCAGGTTCCCAGTGAAACGCGGCATGTCACCGGGACCGGTACGAATGGCCTCGACCACTTGAAAGGCGGGAATGTGACGAAGCGACGGGGCGAAGGTGCTCTCGGCTAAGGCGTCGCCGTCACCTTCAATGGTGTGGCAGGCCGCGCAGTTGAGAGCGAAGATCGCGGCGCCTTCAGCGACATCGGCGTTCTTCAAGTGGGGGGTGGGAATACTGGGGTAGCTCGGCGACAACGAGTTCACCCAGGCTGAAATAGCCAGGGCCTGATCGGGCGTGAGAGCCGGCTGGCGTCGGGGGGCTTCGACGGCCCGGACGTCTTTAGCGGGCATACGACCGGAGTCGATCCAGAAGTCAATGGTCGCTGGCCCCAGACCGACTAAGTCGGGGTACGCGCCCGCGGTCCCGCTGGCGGGCACGCCGTTCGCCTGGCTGCCGTGACAGGAAGCGCAGTTTTCCATGTAGAGCGCTTCACCGAGATCGTTGAGCGACGAGGACGGCGCCTGGTAGGTGATGTATTTGTCGCCGTACTTCACTACGAGGCCCTTCTTCTTCACCACAATGGAGGAGTTCGGGGTGCCCGAGTTCTTACGAGTGGTCTGGCCGTAGGTGGACGCGTTGGCTGGCGTGAGGAACAACAGCACCGGTCCGGCGGAGAGCACGAGTGACGCGGACAGGAGCAGCGCGCGCCGAGGGAGAGAGAACGTCACCCCACCTACTTCAACAAGAAGAGGGCCGAGTACAGCCCGATCCAGACGATGTCCACAAAGTGCCAGTAGTAGCTCACGGCTTGAAACGTGGCTAACTCCCCGGGGTCACCTTCACGACCGCGCATACGAAAGAGCAAAAACAACATCGCGACGAGACCGAGGGTTACGTGGAGTCCGTGCAGTCCGGTGGTGATGAAGAAGATAGAGCCATAAGAGTTCGTGTACCAGCGCGTCACGATGTGCGTCCACTCATAAGCCTGGTTCCCTACGAAGAGCGCACCCAGGACGACGGTGGCAATGACCCAGTTTCGCGCGGCCCCACGGTGGCGGTGCTCAATGAGCCAGACGGCTCGTTGCATAGTGAAGGACGAGGCCACCAAGATGACGGTGAAGATGCCCGCTTGGATCGTGTCGAGCTTGGTGCCGGCGGGCGGCCAGGATGCAAGGTGTGCGCGAATGGTAAATAAAGCGGCGAAGAGTCCCGAGAAGAACATCAGCTCGGAACCGAGCCAAATCATCACACCGATCGCCAACATCGGCGGTCGATCGTGAACGATCTTCTCTTGCCTCGCCAGGCTATCGGGGGAAACTGCCTGACTCACGCCTACATTTCTAGTAGAAATCGTGACCCCCTCGTGACGCTTCGAGAGATACGTTCTATCGCAGCGTGATCGGAAGTTCCCTGCCCGCGATGACGGCCAGTCTTCGAGTCGGGCGAGTTAAGGCCACGTACAACGTGCGAAGTCCCCGCGGTGTCGTACTGGTGTCGTCGAGAGCGCCTCGATTAGCGATCTGACTAGGTTCAACAACGACCACGGCGTCGAACTCCAGACCGTTCGCGCCTTCGGCCGACAGCACCACGAGATCGGCCGCCAGTCCCCGCGACTCTTGGTCTCGCGGATCGAGCGCGTCGAGTCCGCCGGCGCGCAGCGTCGACACAATCTCAGCCACTCGACTACCGGTCACGATGACCGCAATGCGTCCTGGTGTGACCGCTTCGATCTCGTTGTGCGTTAACGCCACGAGTGCGCTATTGAACCCATCGACACTCACTTCGAGCACCGTCGGTGGCGTTCCCGCACGACGCACGGGACGCGGCGGCTCGAGTCCCGGGGCCGCCGCGAGGAGGGTGGCCGCGGCAAAGTCGAGTACTTCTTCGGGCGTGCGGTAGCTCACCGTGAGATCAACGCGCGCGGGCTCGCGCCGGGGGGCCAGGACCTCGAGCAGCGCGTCCCACGACGCCGACGAGCCGGCCGTGGTGGCCTGACCCATGTCCCCGACGATGGTCATCGAACCCGTGAGGTCACGTCGCTTCAGCACGCGCAACTCCATGCGAGAGAGGTCCTGCGCTTCGTCGACCACGATGTGGCCGTAGGTGACGAACTCGGCCTCGTCGAGCTCTTGGGACTGCGCGAGCGCCACGCGCTGCGCTTCGCGCAGAGCCGCGGCGCGGTGGTCTCCGGAGTAGGCGTCGAGGTCAACGCCGGCCAGCACGCTGGACTCGGCCGGCTTGGGTTGAGGTCGTGGACGGCGACGCGGTCCCACCAGCACCCGCGCCTCATCAATTAACGCGGCGTCGGCCTTGGTCCAGGCGATCTCTTCACTCGACGTGAAACGGGGACGATAGAGCAGTTCGATCTCGTCGTCGCTCAGCACGCCTTTGCCCGCCGCTTTTAACAGCGCGGGCGCGCCGAGGAGGTCGTGGAGAAGTTCTTGTCCCGAGAGTCGCGGCCAGATGCGCTGCAAGGACTCTTTGAACTGCGGCGTCGAACGAATCAAGTCGGCCAGTTCGCCGACCGCGTTGATCTCTTCGGAAGAGTCGCGAACAAAACGGTCGCGGTACTCGTGAGCGAGACGCGTGGCCAGTTCGCGACCGACCGCGGAGCGCCGCTGGTTGTGGTTACCCGGACGTCGACGTGCTCGTTCCACCGCCTCTGCGGTGTAGGACGCGCGCAAGACGACGATGGCTCGTCCCACCGGAATTTCGACGTCCTGACGAAGGGCGCGTTCGCGGGTGCGCAGCGCGCGAGCCAACACCCTGGCCATGCGAATATCGCCCTTCAGTTCGTCAACTTCTTCGAAGTCGACGGCGCGCACCTCGACGTTGGTGACGAGTCCAGCGATCGTGGAGAGGGTGACGCCCGACTCGCCGAGGGACGGCAAAACGTTCTCGATGTAGTTCAAGAAGAGCGGGTTGGGACCGACCACCAGGACGCCCTGACGTTCGAGCGTCGCGCGGTGCGTGAACAGGAGATAGGCCGCCCGGTGAAGGGCCACGGCGGTCTTGCCCGTACCGGGGCCACCTTGAACCAGGAGTACGCCCGCGAGGGGGCTGCGGATGATTTGGTCCTGCTCACCTTGAATCGTGGCGATGATGTCGCCCATGCGACCGGTGCGCGCGCGCCCGAGGGCGGCGAGTAAGGCGCCCGGGCCGCCGACGGCGAGTCCACCTTCGATAAGTCCTTCCGCGGTGGCGGATCGAACCTCGTCGTCGGGCAAGTCGAGTTCACCGTTGGCGTCAGCGAAGTACTCGTCCTCCACGCCGGTCACCTGGTTGGCGTGGATGGCGACGTGTCGACGTCGCGCGAGTCCCAACGACTCCAGGCCGGTGGCGCGGTAAAAGGCTTCGGCGACTGGGGCGCGCCAGTCGATGACGAGGGGATTAAGCGATTCGTCCGAGACGGCGAGGCGACCGACGTGGTACGTGTCGCCGACGGCCTTCGCGTTCGGGGCGCCGTTGCTGTGCCCATTGGCGCTGGCGTTCGCGCCGTTGCCACTCGCTTGATAGTCGATGCGGCCGAAGAAGAGGGGCTGGTCACCAATGGCCAACTGATCGAGTCGGTGCAGCGCGGTACCCATGACCACGTCGCGCTCAACGAGATCGCCGGCCCCTCGCATGTTCGCAACGGCCGCGCTGTCGCGTAAGGAACGCGCACCTTGGCGCATGTGATCAAGTGCCTCTAGGGCGAGATCGAGGAACTCTTGCTCCTCGGCAATCTCACGCTCGTGCGCCATTGACAACCTCTCTGTAGATCTCAAAATCGAGAAGAGTCAATTCTAATGGGAACGACGGAACGCCCGAAAAGCATCGACGCGGGGCTTCGGATGGAGTTTCTCCCCGCACGGCGAGACCGCTACGTCAAGGGGAGAGGGTCGCGAGCGGCTGAAGCGCGCAGTCGTCGACGTAACCGCCTGACGAGAGCAGTCGAATGTCCGACGCCACCCGGGGAGAAACGCCCAGTAATTTAGCCCATTCTCGGGGTAAAAGAGCATCCTGCTCCAGCCAGGCGAGCCGAATTCTCGAGTACTGACAGCGCCTCACGACACTTTGAAGGCGACGAAGAGGCGACCTCGCGCTCGCCCACTGTAGGACCCGCGTGACCCCCGTTTTGTGAGCGCGGGGGCCTCGGTCGCTCTAATGTCGAAGTCAGTTCCCGTCAACGAGGAGGATCATGAGAATCAGCGGCGTCATGATTGGAGCAAACGATGTTAACGCCCTCGCGGCGTTTTATACGAAGGTACTCGGCGACCCGAGTTTCCACGACGGTGATTGGTACGGCTGGTTCAACGGCGCGGCACTCATGCTCGGTCCCCACAGCGAGGTCAACGGCAAAAACGCGAACCCACAACAACTCATGGTGATGCTGGAAGTCGACGACGTGAGGGCGACGTTCGATGAGTTCACGAGCAAGGGCGCACAGGTGGTCGCCGAGCCGTATCGACCCCAGGAGAGCGAAGGTAGCTTTTGGCTCGCCACGCTCGCCGATCCCGAGGGCAACTACCTTCAACTCGCCACGCCGATGGAGATGTAGCCACTGGCCGAGTCGCCCGCGCGCACGCCCACTTCTGGCGTCGCGAAGCACCCCATTAGATTGGACGTTCAAAGGGAGCACTGTTGAGCGAGCCAGTTTTCTTGCGGGCCTGTTGGGGCGAGTCAGTGGAGCACGTGCCCGTCTGGTTCATGCGCCAGGCGGGACGCTCCCTGCCGGAGTATCGGGCGCTGCGCTCGACCGGCAGCATTCTCGAGGCCATCGCCCAGCCAGATATTGCGGCCGAAGTGACGCTGCAGCCCGTTCGCCGTTACGGCGTGGACGCGGCCATCCTCTTTTCGGACATCGTCGTCCCCTACCACGCCCTCGGTTTTGGCGTCGACGTTGAGCCCGGTCGCGGTCCCGTCATCGAGCACCCCTTCGTGACCAGGGCCGACCTGGAGCGACTTCGCGACTTAGAAGAGAGTGACATCGACCACGTGACAGCGACGGTTGATCTCGTGGTCGCGGCGCTGAGCGAGCCCGACACACCCCTCATTGGCTTCGCGGGGGCACCCTTTACGGTGGCGAGTTATCTCGTCGAGGGGGCACCCACTCGCGAGTTCGCGGTCATCAAAACGATGATGCACCGCGAGCCAGAACTCTTTGATCGCTTGATGGATCGACTCACGGCGATCACCGTGCAGTTCCTTCGCGCGCAGATCAACCACGGCGCTCGGGCTGTGCAGCTCTTCGACTCCTGGGCCGGCTCTCTCACGCGCGACGAGTATCGACGCTTCGCGCTGCCGGCTACGAAACGAGTCTTCGAAGGGATAGCCGATCTGGGCGTGCCGACCATTCTCTTCGGGGTCGGAACGGGAGAACTGTTAGGACCGATGAGCGAGTCCGGGTGCAGCGTCGTCGGCATCGACTGGCACGTGGACCTCGACGAAGGTCGCCGACGTGTCGGCGACGTGCCCGTGCAGGGCAACCTCGACCCCGCTCGTTGTCTGGGTGGCGAAGAGCTGGCGGTCGAGGCCACCAGGGAAGTGCTGGCCAAAGCCGGTTCGGAGCCGGGACATATCTTCAACCTCGGCCACGGGGTTCTTCCTTCGACCGACCCGTCCGTACTTAACGCCGTAGTGCGGGTGGTTCACGACGAGGGCAAGGCGGGAGTGCGATGACGACCGGTGTTCTCGTAATGGCCCACGGCACGCCGGCCTCAGCGGAGGGCATCGAGGCGTTTTATACCAGGATTCGTCGGGGCACTGCGCCCACGTCAGAGCAACTGGACGAGCTCACCCGGCGCTACCTCGCCATCGGCGGCGTCTCCCCGCTGGCCGAGCGCACCGCGGCCCAAGTCGCGGGCCTACGCGCGGCACTCGAACGTGACGCGCCCGGTGAGTTCGAGGTGCGCTTCGGCTCGAAATTCGAGCCGCCCCTGCTGGAAGAGGCGGCCACCAGCTTTCGCGACCAGGGATTCACCAAGGTGATCGGGCTGGTGTTGGCGCCGCACTCCTCGTCCCTGTCCACGGAGCAGTACCTGAGTCGTGCTCGTTCGGCCCTCGGCGACGACGTCGAGTTCGTGGCCATTGATGCCTGGTGGGACGCCGCGGGATTCCTAGAGTTGATCGCCGAGCGAGTGAACGACGCGCTCGCCACGATTCCAGAGGATCGGCGAGCAACCACCGAAGTCATCTTTAGCGCCCACTCACTACCCCAGCGCGTCATCGAACAAGGTGACACCTACGCCGAGCAACTCCGAGAAAGCGCCGAAATTGCGGCCGACCTCGCCGACCTCCTCTCTTATGACGTGGCGTGGCAGTCGGCGGGTCGAACCCCCGAACCTTGGTTCGAGCCGGATATTTTGACGGCCCTTCGAGAGAAGCGCTCGCAGGGAATCACCGACGTGGTGTCCTGTCCCATCGGTTTCGTATCCGATCACTTAGAAGTTCTCTTCGATATCGACATCGAGGCCCAGGAAGTGGCCGGAGAGATCGGCCTCCACTTGGTTCGCACCGCGTCGCTCAACGACGACCCGGCCTTTACGTCGATCCTCGCGAGCATCGTGCGATCTTCGGCGTCCTAAGTGAGCCGCGCCTCCGTCGTAATCGTCGGCGGCGGCATCAGTGGACTAGCGGCTGCCTGGGAACTGACGGGCGGCGTGGCGGGTCCACACGAGTCGACGCCCCGAATCGAGGTCATCGAAGCGAGCGACCGCGTCGGCGGCTCGCTCGCCACGGCGAGTTTCGCCGGACGCACCATCGACCTCGGGGCGGACGGCTTTTTGGCCCGCCGCCCCGAAGCCGTGCAACTGGTCCACGAGCTCGGGCTCGATGACGAGTTGGAGCCGATCAACGCCAGTGGTGCGTCGATTTGGCTGCGGGGCGCGCGCCACGAGCTTCCCCTCGGCCTGGTTCTCGGCGTGCCGACGAACTTGTCCGCCCTTCTTCACTTCGAGGGGATCACCTGGCGCGCGAAACTAGCTGCGCGACGCGACTACTACTTTCCCAAGCGTCTCAAGGTAGGTTCCGACGCCACCATAGGTGACATCGTGCGCACCAAACTCGGACGCGAACTCAGCTATCAATTGATTGAACCGATGATTGGGGGCATTCAGGCCGGGCGCATCGACCAACTCTCGGCCAAGTCGGTCTTCCCCGCGCTGCTCGAGGCGGCCAGTCGAGGCGGCTCGTTAATGAAGGCCCTGCGGCCGAACGGTCCGGCGAGTCCCGGACCGCAGAGCGAGGTCGTCGACAACTCGCCAGTTTTCTACTCGCTCACGTCGGGAGTGGGCTCACTACCCCGCGAGCTCGCCCGTCAACTCGAACAGCGCGGCGTCGTCCTTCGACGAGGAGTTCCCGTGACGGCGCTTCGCCGCACGCCCGCCGCGGCCTATCCCTGGGAAGTGGACACCTGGCACACCACCACCCCGGCCAACGCCGTCGTTCTGGCGACGCCCGCTCCCGTGGTGGGAGCGCTGCTCGGCTCGCACGATCACGCGATCGAGGAACTGCGCCAGATCGACAGTGCCAGCGCGGCCATCATCACGTTGGCTCTTCCCCGCGAAGAGATTGAAGTACCACCCACCGGTACTGGCTTACTCGTTCCCCTCGACACCGAGTGGCGGGGCGAGGGATCGATGATGGTCACGGCCGTCACGCTGCTTGATCGAAAGTGGCCCGGCCGAGCGCGCGAGGAGGACGTGGTGCTCCGCGCGCACGTCGGACGCAGTGACGACGCGCGCTGGCTCGAGATGAGTGACAACGAACTGGTGCATCGCGTCGGCGACGAACTGAGCTTGCTGCTCCCCCGCTTTGGCTCGCCGAGCGAGTCGCTGGTGCAGCGCTGGCCGAACGGGCTTCCTCAGTACCACGTCGGGCACGAACTGCGAGTGGAGCGGGCTCGCGCCGCGAGCGCCCGACTCGCCGTCGCGCTCTGTGGCAACGTCTACGATGGCGTCGGCGTTCCCGCCAGTATTGGCTCAGGGCGGCGAGCCGCGCGTGACGTCCTCGCTCTGCTCGGGGAACGAAGCGGGACCAACTGAAGTGGACCCCGTCCCTTGGACAGCCTGACTAACGTCTTAGGAGGTACGCAGGTTGTCGGCAGCGTCGCGTAACCTGTGAACGTGTCAGTGGGAACGAAACGGAGCGAAATCGCTGGAGGTGCTATCGCCCTCGTTTCAGCGGGCGTGATTGCTGTCGTTCGGATCATTCGTCATCGAGGCAAGCCAGATCAATCGAATGCCGACGAGTGTGAGACAGCGTGGCTCCAAGAACACGCCGCGACCCTTGGAAGCGATCCCGAGTTCAAACAGTGGGCCAATGCTGCGCGTGAATTGGTTACTCACGAAGACACCTCCGAAGATACGATCGACGCTGTCGGTCTCCGGCGGATGAAAGCGGCACTCCGGAAGTCTTCGTAAACCGTTGAGCATCGCCTCGGAAAAGTGGACCTTCTCGCGCTCACATCTCACTAGAGCCGTTGAGGAGTGGGAAACCCGAGAAGAGCCGTCGACAGATCGCATCGAGGCTTTCTACGACTGGTGCCTTGTTGTGACCGAGTCAGGACCTCCCCGCGAAGACACCTTTCAAATTGTGGGAGACGAAGACGGATTCGTATCACTCGTTCGTCGAGCACAGGTGTTCATTACCTACTTAGCGGTTGTGCAGGATCGAAGGATATTCCTTCGATCAATTGAGGCAGTGCCGTAACGACCAGTCCAACTACTTGGTGAGTCGAAGACGCGAAGGAACCCTTACCACGGGCGTCCTCGCGACCATATCGTCGATCAGCGCCTCACGGTTGTCGAAATAGAAACCACCAGAGACTCCCTCGTCCTCTTTGGGCTTCCCTAGAAAAGTAGACACTGTTTAAGCGGCGTATTGCTGTGCTCAAGCCAACGGTAACTAGTAGCGCATGGGGCTGACGCCCCCGACCTTCGCGCAGCGTCGTTGGTGCTTGCAGAATTTGATGTAGTCGGTGACGTCGGTACGCTGTTCGTCCATATTGGCGAAGACGTGTTGATAGAAGACAACCGGTACACCCCTTCAGCTGGTCTGCAAAGACTTAGGGCAACATTGCTGCCGTGGCAGCGTTTGCTTCTATCATCCCCGGCGTTGACGTCCAAGATGTCGTGGTGGTGGGTCTTCAGGCATCATGCTCACCGCGCTATCGCCGCATCGGCGACAGAGACGTCACCGGCGGCGTCGGTGCGCACCCTAGAAGGTGAGTTGAGTTCAGCGTCGTAGGCGGCGCGCTGCAGGACGACTCGGATGATGATGCCGCGCTGTTGCCGCCAGCTAAGTAGATGTCGCCAGCGTGACGGCCTGACCGGGTCAAGAGGCGGAAAGATCTCTTGTTCCTACAAGTAGTACCCGGAGTGGATGTAGATGCACGGGACACCTTCGCTCACGTACATCGCGTGATTTTTAGGGTCATCGTCGAGCGCCAGACGAACGTTAAAGCCGTGACGCACCAGGTCGTGGAGGGTCTCTCGCTTGAAGCGATCGACGCCCGAGTAGTCGCCGTACTCGCGCATCACCAGCAGATCCCAGCGAAGCTGATATCGCTCGAGCCAGGCAATCGTGGGGGCTTGCACGCGACGTGGTCGGCCCGTCACCAGTACGACGGCCAGAGAGTGTTCGAGAAGTTCCAAGAGTCGCTCAATCTCTTCGATGATCGGGTCGTCGCCCACCGCGTCGAAGAAGCTCTTCCAGTCACCCCAGTCCAAATAGTGTTGGCGACCCGCGGCGTCCGCGAGGACGCCGTCGATGTCGAAGATGACCGCTTCGCGCGCCGAGAGCGCTTCGCCACGCCAATGCCAGTTCTCGTGGGGGCGGTCCGTCGTCATCAGTGCTTTTGTCGAAGTGAGTAAGTTTCCGTGATCTCTGCGAGACTAGACGGGTGGCTGGGACTGAACGACGTGTAATCCCGGTTCCCTACGGACATCACGTCTACGTGGTCAGCGACCTCTCGCTCTCACCCACCACCGACGTCACCAGTCGACCGATTCAAGAGCTCCTCGACCTCTTGGGCGACATTGACGACGCCGCCCTCGTCGTCGTGGCCGGCAATCTCTTTCACCCCGAAGCGACCTCCGACGTGCCCCGCTTCATCGAGGCGACGCTGGCCGCGTTGCCCACGGTGCGCGAGGGAATACGCACCTTTTGCGCCAGTGAGCAGCACCAACTGGTCCTCCTTCCCGGCAGCGTTGACCACGACCTTCGCAACAACGTCCGCGCGCAACTTCTCGTAGAGGATCTGGGCGCCACCGTGGCCACCGACCTCGTGTTGCACGTGGCGACCGCCACGGGAGTACGCGACGTTGCGGTAGCGGCCGGACGCTACGACCAAGACCTCACGCCCGTCGACCTCGAGGATCGACGCGATGCCGCGGAGCTCGACGACCCCCAAGCCATTGAGCGTTTCGTCGCCTCGCGCGTGCTATACCGGCGATTGGCTGGCTGGGTCTGGTTGCCGCTCTTCGCGATTGCCTACTTCGATCTCTGGAGCGCCAGCGTCGCCCTCGTCGACCACTTCGCCCATCGCGACTACAGAATGCAGGTTCCGCACTCGCACCACTTCTGGGTCAATCTCTTATTCGACTTGGTGATCTTCGCCTTCGCCGAAACCGTTCTCGCCGCGCTGGCGGCCCTGGTGGTGCGTCGGCGTTTCAATCGCCACACCAAAGTGGCGAGGACCGACGAGGTCAGCGAGCCCTTGGCCGTTACGAGAATAGACGAGGTGGACGGCACCGAGTTCGCCCGCCGCGTCGTCGAACGAGGTGGCGCGGGGGCCATCATCGGTGGCGCGCCGCGACCGGCGCTGAGCTTCTTAGACGATGGTTTCGCCGCGACGCCGGGTCCCTCGCGAACGGTCATGGTCGAACGGCGCGGTCGATTCGGGCTTCCTCCGATCTTCTGTGCCTACGAGCGGCTCTGCGTGGTGGAGCTGGAGGCCGCGAGCACGGTGCGCGTGCGTCTCTTTGCCGGCGAGACCCCGCGGCGGCGGGGGGCCTTTTTGGAACGCCTCTTCGCCGGAACGCCGATCCAGCCCGAGCCCTCCCAGGCCACCACCACCATTGGCTCGTGGCCCAACGGTCGCCCGTTTCCCTTGACCGTCGAGCGACTGCGCGATCAACGTCGCCAGAGAACTATACGACGCTGCGTGGCCGGGCTGATCTTCTTAGACGGCGTGCTCAATATCGTGGTGACGACGGTTCGACCACTGCGAAGTCATCTGCATCTGGTGCTGTCCTTCCTGCCCTTGGCCGTCGCCCAGTCGGCCGCCGCGTTGACCGCCGTGGCGGGCATCGCCATGATCATGTTGGCTCGGGGTCTTAGACGCGGTCAAAGTCGCTCGTGGTACATGGCCGTTGGTCTGTTGGCGCTCACCCTGGTGGCCCACGCACTGCGCGGTGGCACCATCGTGTCGCTGCTCATCGTGGCGGGTATTTTGATTCTCCTGATCACTCAGCGACGATTCTTTCGCGCCACCTCCGATCGCGCCAGCATCGCCGACGCGCTCCCGGGGCTCGTCCTGGTGGCCGTGGTGGCCCTGGTCGCCGCCACGTTCAGCATCGAAGCTGTCTCCCACCGCCATCACCAGCACTTGCCCAACTTTGGTGTCGTCTTTCTCGGCTGCCTCGAGCGCCTCTTCGGTCAGTACAACGTCATTTTGCCGGATCGCGTCGGCGACTTCGCCTCCCCCGTTTTGCTGGCCATCGGAGTGTCGCTGGTCGTCACGACCCTTTATCTGTTGACCCGGCCCGTGGTGGACCGTCGACTCTCGACCTCGGCCAGCCTTAGAGAGCGACGACTAGCTGAACTGCGCGCCCGCGAGATCGTCCGTCGTCACGGTCGCGGCACCCTCGACTATTTCGCGTTGCGCGACGACAAGCAATTCTTCTTCTTTCGAGGCTCCCTGGTGGCCTACGCCGTCTACGGCGGGGTGGCCCTGATCTCCCCGGACCCCATCGGACCGGAGTCCGAACGCACCGAGGTGTTCAGCGCCTTTTGCGACTTCGCCGAGGCCCGCGGGTGGACGATCGGCGTCATGGCCGCTGGCGAAGAGTGGTTGCCGATCTATCACGCCGCCGGACTGCACCATCTCTACCTGGGCGACGAGGCCATCGTTGACTGTCAGACGTTCTCCCTCCAGGGTCACAAGATGAAGGGCCTTCGTCAAGCCTGCAGCCGACTCGCGCGCTACGGCTACACCGTTGAGTTTGTCGATCCCTCGAAGATCGAACCATCACGGGTCACGCCGCTAGTCGAGTTGATTTCTCTCCTTCGTCGCGGTGGCGGCGAACGGGGCTTCTCCATGATGCTCGGACGACTCTTCGACCCCAAGGACAAGGGCCTCCTGCTGACCGTCGTCTACGGACCGACCGGTGAGCCTGCGGCCGTCTGTCAGTTCGTACCGTCGCACGCCATGAAGGGGTTCTCGCTCGACCTCATGCGACGCGACCCCGGCGAGCACCCGAATGGACTCATCGACTACGCACTCTGCTCCACCATTGAACACCTTCGTCGCCAGGGGGCGGGTGGACTCAGTCTCAACTTCGCGGCGTTTCGCTCGGTGCTGGACGGTGAGCGGGGCGACGGCACCTTCACCCGCGTCGAGCGCTGGGCCATTAAACGACTGTCGGGGATCTTGCCCATTGAGACGCTGTGGAGTTTTAACTCGAAGTACCAACCCACGTGGCTACCTCGTCATCTGGTGTACCCGGCGGTCGAAAGCTTCGTCCCGGTGGTGGTGGCCACCCTGCGCGCCGAGAGCATCACCGAGTTGCCGGTCCTCGGCCGATTCTTGGTGAACGATCCCTCCAACCGCCCGGGCACCGTGGTGCCCGACGAAGTCATGGCCGCCGCGCGCGAAGTCGACGAGGCCCCCACTCGTTCGTAGGTACTCGTACCCTGAGGCGACGTCGTTATCCACGCGCCGCGCAACAGGTAACGGCCAGCCACCTGGAAGCGGGCGTTACCGGCGCGTTGAGTTCACCGACTCACCAAGAGAATCACGGTGTCGACCACGAAGCCTCATCTTCTTGGCTCTCGTCGCGGTGACCATCGCTTAGTGGCACTCAATCGAACGCACCTCGCGGACGTCCTCCGCAACGAGCGGCCGGCTTTGAGCTAGTGCAGACGGTTAGCGATGGCCATCGCTAGTTTGGAGGCCGCGTCGTCGTCGTAGATGAGGTAGAGGGAGGGCTCCACCAGCTCTAGCTCCATGATGGCCCACTCGTTAGCGAGTCGCACCAGATCGAGGCGCGCGTAGAGCAGGTGGGAGAAGTTCTTCACCTCCAGCACGCGTTCGGCGTAGGCCACGGCGTCGAGTTCTGTTTCCCCCCGGGCCATGCGCTCTTCGCGGAAGAGCTTGTTGCGATCGAGGGCGGTCACGTTCAACATGGCCCCCTTGCGCATGGCGTGGGAAAACTGTCCGTCGATAAAGATGAGGGCCCGCTCGCCTTCGGTGTCGACCGAGTCCACGTAGGGCTGGAGGACGGCATCGAGTCCCTTGGCGTGCAGCACCTCGACGTGACGGCGCGCTTCGTCGTGTTGGTCGGCGCGATAGCGCTCGGCGTCACGCGATCCGCCGCCCACGCAGGGTTTCACCACGAAGTCGTGGTGGAAGAATCGAGGCTTCTTGCCCCGGTCGCAGAAGTGCGAGGGGATGATCTTCAGGCCGTGTTTTTCTAAATCGGCCAGGTAGTGCTTGTCGGTCGAGTATTCGATCACGGGGTAAGGGTTACAGAGGTGCTTGATCGACTTGGCCCACGCCAAGAACTCCACTCGCCTCGACCAGTAGTCCCAGGTGGAGCGAATGACCACCAGATCGTAGTGAGACCAGTCCACGGAAGGGTCGTCCCACACCGCCAGTTCGGCTGTGAGGCCCACGTCAAACAGGGCGTCTAAGAGAAAGGGGCTATCGGGATCGACGTCGACGCCGCGACAGGTGGCGACGGCGACGCGACTCACGCCAAGAACAACAAGGTGGCGTGCTGGCACCAGGTCACCAGAGGACCAGGCCACACACCGAAGAGCACCGCCACCACGACCCCCACCATAATGACCTTGGCGCTGAAGAGCGGAACCTTGATCCGCGTGCCTTCCACGTTGTCATCAACGTAGAGCCACATGATCCAGCGCAGGTAGAAGTAGGCGGCGATGGCGGCCGACAGAATGGCTACCAAGGCCAACGCGCCGCCGCCCGAGTCAATGGTCGCGGCCAGCACCGTGTACTTGGCGTAGAAGCCGACCGTGAGAGGCGCGCCCAGTTGGCTCAGCAACAAAACAGCCAACGCGCCGCCCAACCAGGGCTGGCGTCGGGCCAGGCCGCGATAGTGGTCGATGGAGTGCATCTCGTCACCCCGTCCGCCCACCAACGTGACGATGGCGAAGGTGGCGATGACAACCGGCGCGTAGGTCAAGAGAAAGAACAACGTGGCCGCCACCCCGCGGGCGCTACCCGACCATACGCCCAGCAGCATGAAGCCAGCCTGATTGATCGAGGAGTAGGCCAACAGTCGCTTCACGTTGCGCTGGACCAGCGCCACGGTGGCTCCGACCACGCAGGTCACCACGATGAGGACGAAGAGAATCGGACGCCAGGTGTCAAGTTGGGTGCCGAGCGCCGAGATCAGCACGCGCAGTAAGGCGGCGAAGGCTCCCACCTTGACGATGGACGCCATGACCCCCGTCACCGGCGTGGGTGCACCTTCGTACACGTCGGGCGACCAGAGATGGAAGGGCACCGCCGCCACCTTGAAAGCGAAGCCGATGAGCAACAGGGCCCCGCCGGCGTAGAGGAGCCCGGGATGCAACAACGTGTTGGCGCTCAAGAAGTACGAGATGGAACTTAGGTTCGTCGATCCCGTGGCGCCGTAAACCAGGGCCGCGCCGTAGATGAAGATGGCCGAGGCGAAGCCCCCCAACAAGAAGTACTTGAGCGACGCCTCTGAGGAGGCCGAGCGCTGACGGTCGAAGCCCACCAAGACGTAGAGGCCGATCGAGAGAATCTCGAGGCCCAAGAAGATAACGATGAGGTCATTGGCCTGGACCATCAACAGGGCCCCGGCCGCTGCGGCGAGGGCCAGGATGTGAAAGTCCGCGCCGGCGATGCGCTCGCGCTTCGACCAGTCGTGCGCCACCAGCGCCGACAGGGCCGTACTCGCGGCGATCACCACGGTACCAACGACGCCAAAGCCGTCTAAGACCACCGCGTGCGCCAGCGTCGTCGTGGCTCCGTGATGGTCGAGGTAAGACCACTGAACAATCGAGACGATGATGGTGGCCAGCGACGCGGCGAGCGTGACCCCGGTGGCTACGTAGATGGTGATCTTGTTATCGACCAGGGCACTGGCCACGAGCAGCACCAAGGACGCGCCGAAGAAAATGAGAACCGGCAGAATGGCCAGGTAGTGAATCGACGGAATGACGATGGTGGTGATCACTTGTTCACTCCCGCGGGCGCGACGTGGTGGATCAGATGAGTGACCGAAGGCGAAATCCGATCAAGGACGGGCTTCGGGAAGACACCGAGGGCCACGATCAAGATCACGACCGGCACCAGAACCCAGCGCTCTTTGGCGCTGGCGTCGGGAATGGTGGCGTTGGCGCCCTCGGCCTTACCGTGGAAGACGCGCTGGTAGGCCCAGAGCAGGTAGGCCGCCGCGGCCAGCACGCCCAAGGTGGCGAAGGCCCCCCACCAAGCGTGGGTCCCGAAGGTGCCGATCAAGATCAGGTACTCACTGACGAAGCCCGACAGACCGGGCAGGCCAATGGAGGCCATCATCACCAAAGTAAACAGGGCGGCCAACACCGGGGCGGGGCCCTGGAGGCCCATCAAGTCCTTCACCGTGTAGGTACCGCGACGGCGTTCGATGAAGCCGATGATGAGGAAAAAGCCCGCGGTGATGACGCCGTGGTTGAACATCAACAACACCGCTCCCACCATGGCGATCTTCGAGCCGGTCATGATGCCCAGCGTGACGAAACCCATTTGGGCTAGGGAGGAGTACGCCACCAGGCGCTTCATGTCGGGCGTGGCGCCGGCCACCAACGAGCCGTAAATGATGCCGATCACCGCCAAGGTGAGCAGCAGCGGCCGCAGGGTCGCCAGCGCCAAGGGAAAGAGGCCCACCGCGAAGCGCAGCAGTCCGTAGGAACCCAGTTTGGCCAGTAGCGCCGAGAGCTCGATCGATCCGGCCGTGGGGGCTTCGGCGTAGGTAATCGGTGACCAGGTATGAAAGGGCCAGATCGGCGACTTGACAGCGAAGGCGATGGCGAAGGCCAGAAAGAGCCAGACCGCCGTGCCGTGCGACATGGAGGTCGCGTACAGCGCGCTGTAGGAGAAGCTCAACGCCCCGCCGAGTTGGTGCTGGTGGAGAAAGCCCACGTAGATAATGCCGATAAAGAGGAAGGCCGACCCGGTGAAGGTGTAAAGGAAGAACTTGAGTGCGGCCTTGGCCCGCTGCGCGCCGCCCCAGCCCGCGATGATGAAGTAACTCGGCACCAGAGTCAGCTCGAAGAAGATGAAGAACTCGAGCACGTCGCGGCTGAGGAAGCTGGCCATGGTGACCGACGTCAACGCCAGCAACCACCCCACGAAGGACGCTTCGCGGCGCTGGTCTCGCGCTCCGAGCAACGCCAACAACAAGACCAGCGCCGTTAAGACCACCATCAACAAGGAGATCCCGTCGAGAGCCACGTCGTAGGCCAGACCTAAGGGAGCGGAGAGAACGTGTCGCGTAGCGAAGTCCCAGGTGCCGGCCCCGGCGAGGTGCGGGTTGTAGAGGCAGGCCACCACGATCGCCAGCACCATCTCGATAGCGGCGCTCACCACGCCGACGGCGTAAGAGAGACCGGGTGTTTTGGCGGCGAACGCCGCGAGCAGCGCCCCGACGAGGGGCACGACGATAAGAATCGTTAGGTAGGCCGATGAGTGCATCGTTAGAGCGCCCTCGCCACGAGGAAGGCGATGATGACGGCGAAGCCGAGCACCATGGCCAGCGCGTACTGGCGCGCGAAGCCCGACTGCACTTTGCGTAGTCCTTCGGCGCTGTTGCGCACGGCCACCCCGACGCCCGTCACGGCGCCGTCGATGACCTTGGGTTCAATAAAGTCATCGCTGACGTAGGTCAGTTGCGTGAGGGGTCGACCAATGGTGGTGTCATAGAAGTCGTCCCAGTGCCAGACGTGCTCTAAGAATGACGATTCGTAGCGCGAGGACTCGGTGATGCCCCTCCAGATGGAGAAGGCCGCCAATAGTCCAAAAACGGCCACCACCACGTCGACGGCGGCTAGGCCCCACTGGGCCAGCGTGCTCGAGCCGGCCACGGCCGGCACGTAGCCAAAGACCGGTCCCAAGAATCCCGACAGGGACGCCGAGTGAGCCCAGGGCAGATTGATTAGTCCGCCGATCACCGACAGCACGGCCAACACCACCAGCGGAAACGTCATCACCCAGGGGGACTCGTGCGGATCGTGGCCGTGAGTGACCTCGCGGAAGCGTTCGGTCCCGCGGAAGGTGAGAACGAAGAGCCGACTCATGTAGTACGCAGTCAAGAACGCCGTCACCACACCCAGGACCCAGAGCGCCTTGTTGTGTTGAAAGACGTTGGTGAGTACGTCGCCCTTGGCGAAGAAGCCCGCGAAGGGTGGGATGCCCGAGATGGCCAGCCAGCCCACCAGGAACGTGGGGAAGGTGTAGGGCAGATACTTGGCCAAGGCGCCCATCTTTCGCAGGTCCTGTTCACCGTTGAGCGCGTGAATGACGGAGCCGGATCCGAGGAAGAGCAAGGCTTTGAAGAATGCGTGAGCCACCATCAAGAAGATGGCCGCGCCGTACGCGCCGACCCCCACGGCTAAAACCATGTAGCCGATCTGGGACACGGTCGAAAAGGCCAACACCTTTTTGATGTCTTTCTGCGAGGTGGCGATGGTGGCGGCCACGAAGGCCGTCACGCCTCCGATGACCGCGATGGTCGCTCGACCGTCGGGCGACATTGTGAGGACCGGGGACATGCGCACCAAGAGATAAACACCGGCCGTCACCATGGTGGCGGCGTGAATCAACGCCGACACCGGGGTGGGGCCCTCCATGGCGTCGGGCAACCAGTTAAAGAGCGGGATCTGCGCACTCTTGCCGGTGGCCGCCAGCAGGAGCGCTAGGACCGTCAACGTGGCCACGGTCGGTGAGAACGTGCCCGCAACGTGAAAGACCCTGAGGTAGGTCAGCGTGTGCGCCTGGTGGAAGATCAAGAACATGGCCACGAGCAGTCCGACGTCACCGACGCGGTTGTAGATGAAGGCCTTCTTACCGGCCGACGCCGCTGCGGGCTTCTCGAAGTAGTAGCTCACCAGCCAGTACGAGCAGACCCCCACCCCTTCCCACCCGACGAAGGTCAGGACCAGGTTGTTGGCTAGCACCAACAGCAACATCGAGAAGACGAAGAGGTTGAGATAGAGGAAGAACTTTCGAAAGTCCTTCTCCCCCTTCATGTAGCCAATGGAGTACAGGTGAATCAGCGCGGAGATGCCCGTGACGAAAAGACACATGGTGATCGAGAGGGGGTCCACCAACAGAGCCGCCGGTACGTGCAGCGACCCGACGTCGATCCAGCTGAAGAGCCTGACGCTGAACTCACGGTTCGAGTGGTGCAAGACAACGAAGAACGCCGCCACGCTGCATACGAAACTCAGCGCCACGACGACCGTCGCGATACTGCCAATGGCCTTCTCTTTGAGAGCCGTGCCGTTGGCCAGCACCAGGAGAAATCCGACCAGCGGAAAGAGCACAATTAACGTGGCGAGAGGGGCCATCTCAGCCTTTCAACTCAGAGAGTTCATCGACCGAGGTGGAGTTTCGACGGCGAAACACGGCGACCACGATGCCCAGTCCCACCGTCACTTCGGCCGCGGCGACGACCATCACGAAAAAGACGCTGGCCTGTCCCCCGATGTCGCCCAGGGTGCGAGAGAACGTGACGAAGGTCAAGTTCACGGCGTTCAACATGAGCTCGATACACATGAACATGATGAGCGCGCTGCGACGAGTGAGAACGCCGAAGGCGCCCACGCCGAACAGCAGGGCGGCCAGAACCAAGTACCAGGCGGCGGGAACGTTCACGCGTCCACCTCTTCGTTGGTGCTGGCGCGTTCGCGACGCGCCAGCAACACCGCGCCCACCACCGCGATGATGAGGAGCGCCGACGTGACCTCAAAGGCGTAGAGGTACGTGGTGAAGACCGCCGTACCGAGTTGCTTCACGTTGCCGTTCCCGGTGTCGAGTGGCGACCCCGACACGCTCGTCGCGCCGCTCACCCAGTGCGAGCTGGCCATCAACGTGATCAGTCCTCCCACGGTGACGACCACGCCGGCGACGGCGAAGGCCCGCTGACCGACCAAGGGCTCGGCGCTGACGTGGAACTTCTGGTCGACGCCGAGGAACATGATGACGAAAAGGAACAGCACCACAATCGCTCCGGCGTAGACGATGATCTGCACGGCGGCCAAGAAGTCCGCCTGCTGGGCGATGAAGGCCACGGCCACGCCGAAGAGCGTGGTGATTAGACAGATCGCCGCGTGCACCGGGTTCGCCACCGAGATGACGCCGATGGCTCCGCCCAGGATCAACAGCGCCGACGTGGCGAAGACCAGAATCGCCGGGATGGAGTACGTCGCTGCGATCACGAACGATCCCTCTGGAAGAACTTAGGCCTGTTGGCGCGAGCCTCGTTCATCTTCTCCTGCATTTCGTTCATCTTGCCCTGCAGGCCCGCCTGGTCCGCGTGGACGTCCTCGGGCTGAAGGTGCTTGGAGAAGGCCCGACGCAACTGCTTAGAGCCAGTCTTCTCATCGTCTCGATTAGCGGACTGCCCAGCTTCCGGTGCGCGAACCCCGCTACCCAGGTCCCCGGTCCACTGCACCACGCCTTCGTAGGCCGCCTCGCCCGAGGGGGACGTCGCGCGCATCCAGCCGCCCGTCATCTCGGCTTCGCCGTCGCGCCAGTCTTCCCAGGGCAGGTGCTTAGGAAAGCCCAGGTCGTCGACGACCAGTTCGGCCTTGGTGTAGATCGCGTCGGCCCGGTTGGTGAAGGAGAACTCGAACATCTTCGACTCGGTGATCGCCTGGGTGGGGCAGGCCTCCACGCAGAGATCGCAGTGGATACAGCGCAAGTAGTTGATCTCGTAGATGTAGCCGTAGCGCTCACCGGGGCTGACCGGGTGATCGGGGGGGTTGTCGAGGCCACGCACGTAGATGCAGTTAACCGGGCAGGCTCCCGCGCACAGTTCACAGCCGATGCACTTCTCCATGCCGTCTTCGTAGCGGTTGAGCACGTGGCGACCGTGTTGACGGGGCTGCTTCGGACGCTTCTTCTGGGGATAGCTGATCGTGACGCGCGGACGAGCCAGGTGCTGGAGGGTGAGCTTGAAGCCACCAAAGAAGCTCAGAGGGCTGTTGGGCACTACTCCTCTTCTCCTTCGCTCATGGCGCGCAGCACGTCTTCGGGCAAGGGCCGACGACCGACCGGCGGCAAGACGGAGTCGACTCCGCTCTCGCGCGAGGATCCGAGCATGAACGCTCTACCTAGGACAACCGACGCCAGCAACACGGCCGCCGCCATGATGAATCCCCAGGCCGGCTTCACGATAAAGCCCGCCACCACCAACATCCACCCGAGACTCAAGGGGATCAGCCGCTTCCAACCAAGATCCATGACTTGGTCGTAGCGAAAACGAGGCAGAGCCGCGCGAAACCAGATGTAACAGAAGCAGAAGAAGACCGTCTTTAAGAGGAACCAGATGATCGGAAAGACCCACTTCAGGTGCGCCACGTCGGGAATCCATCCGGCCGGTCCGCCAAAGAAGAGCGTCACGATGATGGCCGACATGGTGATGGTGTTCATGAACTCGGCCATGTAGAAGAGCGCGAAACGGATGGACGAGTACTCCGTGTTAAAACCGCCCACCAGTTCGCTGTCGGCCTCGACCACGTCAAAGGGCGGGCGGTGCAACTCAGCGGTGATGGCCATCCAGAAGATGACAAAGGGCACCACGCCCAGGCGAATCACGTTCCAGTGCCAGATTCCCCCACCTTGGGACGTCACAATGGCGTGGGTGGACAGAGATCCGCTGACTAAGACGACGGTCACGATGGTGATGCCGAGCGCCGCTTCGTAACTAATCATCTGCGCGCTGGCTCGTACCGAGGAGATCAGGGGGTACTTAGAGCCTGAGGCCCACCCGGCCAACATGACGCCGTAGACCGAGATACCGGACATGGCCAGGAGTACCAGGATGCCGATCGGCGGGTTCGCGATCTGGAGCATCACCGCGTGACCGGCGATGTGCAACGTGCCCCCCACGGGGACGATGGCGAAGGTGATAATCGCGGGCACCAAGGCCAGATACGGCGCCAGCTTGAAGACGAAGCGATCCGACTCGCTCGGGACGAGGTCTTCTTTGAAGAAGAGCTTGATGCCGTCGGCCAGCGTCTGCAAGATGCCAAAAGGACCCCAGCGTTGGGGGCCGATGCGACTCTGCATGTCCGAGATGGCCTTGCGCTCGAACCAGATCATCATGGTCACCGCGCCCATCAAGGCGCCAAAGCCCACCAGCAAGCGAATCACCAGGATGAGAAGAATGACGCCCCAGCCGTTGACGCCGTGCGCTAAGAGCGGATCGACCGCGACGTTCATCGTGACTCCAATCGAACGTGCGTGACGGCGCTGGCCGGGTCGAAGAGGAAACGCGCGGCTCCGTCATCACCTTCGTCGTCGAGCGAGCCAAAGACAATGCCGAACGCGCCCCGCGGCGTGTCGTCACTGAGCGTCACGGGCAGGCTGATGCTC
Source organism: Acidimicrobiaceae bacterium (assembly GCA_025463285.1). Taxonomy (GTDB): domain Bacteria; phylum Actinomycetota; class Acidimicrobiia; order Acidimicrobiales; family RAAP-2; genus RAAP-2. The sequence goes on from JAOBWI010000017.1 coordinate 165,225, forward strand.
CCCTTCAGCGCCATCACGTCGACCACGTCGCCGGTCACCAGCCCCATGCGGTCGAGATCAAAGTGATTCAAGTACGCCGTGGACTTGGCCACGAGATTCTTCAACGCCGGTGAGCCCTGCACGGCGACGCCGTGGTCGTAGAGGCGATGTGACACGTCGAGCGCGAGGGCGTAAGCGTCAAAGGGTGGTACCTCGACGCTGCGACCCGCCGCGACGTCGCTGAGGACGGCCGTCGCGGGCGGCGTTGAGCTCACGACGTTCTCTTCGACGAGGGCCCCCGAGAGTTCGCCGAGTCCCACCGTGTTGGTCGAGCGAATGCCGGGAAAGGCCATGGGGTCGAGTGCTTTGCGCTCGACTCGTTGAGCGGGTCGCCCCACCAGTGCGCCTTCGTCACTGACGTCGATCAAGACGCTCAGCGCGGGGTAACCGGTGGTCTCTTCGATGACCTTGGCGGTCTGCTCGACCGAGGTCAGCCCTAAGTTCTGGCCGCACTGTTCGGCCAACTCTGAGGCGATGGCCACGTCGGTCCAGGCCGACCCGGGCGGGACGATCTTGGGCGCAACCGCGCTGACGCGCCCTTCGATGTTGGTGACCGTGCCGAGGCGCTCGTGCTGTACGGCGGCCGGCAACACCACGTCGGCGTAGGCCAGGGTCTTGCCACCGTGACCGGTGACGACCACGACCTGGGCCGCCTCGAGGGCCGCCTTCGCGCCCTCGACGTCGAGAACGTTGCCGAGCAGACAGCCCAGTAGCAACACCGCCGACTGTTCGCCGGAACGAAGGGCGGCCAACTGCGCGAGGGTGTCGCGACCGTCCTCGCCCCCGGCGTAGCCGCGACCCGGGCGAAGCTGCGGTCCGAGACCCATGTCGAGGGCGCCGACCACGTTGGATCGTCGAAGGGCCGGCAGAAACGTCGCCGCGGGAAAGCGCTCCGCCACGATGCGAATGGCGCGTTCGAGGACGCCCGCGTCTTCGGCCAGGTTCGGCCGTCCGACCACGAAGACGACGCCGTCGCCCGTGTCGCCCAGCAACTGGCGCGCCCGCGCGAGATCCGCCTCAGGTATCGTCGAGCCCTTCGGCATGGAGCCGTTACTGGTGAGCGCTTCGGCGAGCACGTGGGCCTCACCGGGACGAACCGGTAGTGAGACGGTGGCCATCGAGCGCAACGCGCTCGCGCCGAATGAGAACTCCACCAGCGCGTTCTGTCGCTTGACAAAGTTCTCGCGCAGGCGCAGAAACAGCACCGGCAACTCTTCGCGTAGATCGCCGGTCATCGTCACCACGACGCGAGCGCGTGCCGCGTCGTCGATGGTGGCTTTGGGAAGTGCTTGGAGGAGTCCGCCGTTGAGACCGTCGCCGAACTGCGCGTCTAGGTGATTGGAGCCCAGCACGCCACGCACGAATCGCTCCCAGGCGAAGGCGCCTTCGTTGGTCAAGGCGGCGCCACCAATGGCGCCCACGCCATCGGGCGCCTGTGCCGCGTCCTGGAGAATGGTGGCCGCGCGGGCTAAGGCCGTGCCCCAGGTGGTGGGCGTCAGCACACCTTTCTCTCGTATCAACGGTTCGCGAATTCGCGCCAATACGCTGAGGGGGTCGAGGGAGTCTTGGTTGCCGTCGATCGAGTCCAGCGTGAAGCGACCCTTGTCGCAGAGCCACCCGTGGTTGACGGGCTCGCTGTCCACACCGAGAACGCGAGTAAGGCGATTCCCCGAGGACTGCACGGCCACGCGGCAACCGACCGAGCACGTGGTGCACGTGCTTTCGACCTGCTCTAAGTCCCAGGGTCGGGCGCTGAAGCGGTAGGGCTTGGCGGTCAGCGCGCCCACCGGGCAGATCTGAACCGTGTTACCCGAGAACGTGGAGTCGAAGGGCACCGTCGGCGAGGGCGCGACTTCGATGAGGTCGCCGCGTCCGGAGAAGGCGATCTGTGTATCGCCCGAGACGTCAGAACTAAAGCGCGTGCAGCGCGCGCACTGAATACAACGCTCACGATCGAGCAGTACTAGTTCGCCAATTTCAATGGGCTTAACGAAGTGGCGCTTCTCTTCAATAAAACGCGTCTCGCCCGAACCGTGCGCCAGGGTCTGATCCTGTAACGGGCACTCCCCACCCTTATCGCACACCGGGCAGTCGAGCGGGTGGTTGGCCAGAAGAAACTCCAAGACGCCGTCTTGGGCTTTTTTGACCTTGTCGGAGTCGGTCACGACGCTCATGCCGTCGCTCACCTTGATATAGCAAGCCGGCTGCAAGGTTGCGCCACGAGGTCCGTCAACTTCGACGAGACACATGCGACAGAATCCAACGGGCTCCATCCGGGGGTGGTAGCAAAAACGTGGGATGTAGTTACCCGCGCGCTCGGCCGCTTCGATCACGAGCTCGCCCGGGGCGGCCTCGACGCTTCGTCCGTTCACGGAGATGGTCACGGTGGTCTTCACGTCAGTCAAAGGGACATCCTTGGAGCTTGACGTGTTCGGCGAACTCGTCACGGAACATGTCGATGGCCGCGTGAACCGACGACGGGATGGACGGCCCCAGCACGCAGATAGTCGTCTGCTGCGGCGGCCAGGTGAGGCCCGGGGCGATGTTGTCCATAAGGTCGAGCAGCATGTCGAGGTCTTCCATACGACCACCGCCGTGCTCGAGGCGGTACATGGCGCGCTCGATCCAACCCGATCCCTCCCGGCACGGCGTGCACTGACCGCACGACTCGCGAGAGAAGAACTTAGCGATGCGCCAGGCGGCGCGCACCACGCAACTGGTCTCGTCTAAGACCACGACCGATCCCGATCCGAGCATGGAGGCCTTCTCGGCGACTTCGTCTTGGCCGATGGGTAAGTCCAACATGTCCGGACCGAACCACGGCGCCGAGACGCCACCGGGGATGAAGGCCTTGATCGTGGCGTCGTTGGTGATACCCCCGCCGAGTGCCGGGTCGTAGATGAGATCACGGAAGGTGTTCTTCACCATCTCGATCTCGTAGATACCGGGGTTCTTCACCCGACCGGCCAGGGCGAAGAGTCGGGTGCCGGTAGAGCGGCCCCCGCCCAGCCCGGCGAAGGCCTTGCCACCGTTCAAGACGATCCAGGGCAGGTTGGCCATCGTCTCGACGTTGTTAACGACGGTCGGTTCGCCGTAGAGGCCATTGACCGCGGGGAAAAACGGCGGCTTGATTCTCGGAAAACCGCGCTTGCCCTCCAGGGCCTCGATGAGGGCGGTCTCTTCGCCACAGATGTACGCGCCGGCGCCCGGGTGCACAACGATGTCGAGGGAGAAGTTGGAGTCGAAGATCTTAGAGCCCAAGGCCCCGTGCTCGTAGGCGTCGTTCAAGGCCTGTTGCACGCGCTCGAGTCCCAGCGCGAACTCGCCGCGAAGAAAGATGAAGGCCTGATTGACCTGCAACGCGTAGGCCGCGATGATGACGCCTTCGATGAGCTGATGAGGGTCTCGCTCCACGAGGAAGTGATCTTTAAACGTCGCTGGCTCGGACTCGTCACCGTTCACGACGAGGTAGGAGATCTGGGACTTGCGCAGCATCGACCACTTACGACCGGCCGGGAATCCCGCGCCACCGCGCCCGAGCAGCGACGCGTCGTCGACTTCGCGCGCCACCTCTTCGGGGAACAAAGTGAGCGCCTTGCGAAGGCCCTCGTAGCCGCCCGTCGCCACGTAGCGAGCGAGGGTGTGGGAGTCGTCGTACTGCGCGCGCGCCGTCACGATACGAGGAGAGTCGAGGACGGCCATTACGCCTTCTCCTCGGCGCGTTGGTCGCGCGCGGCCTTAGCGTCGGTGCGTTCGGTGTTGACGTCGTTTTTCTGCGCGCGAAGTCCCCCGTTGCGCCGTACCCGAATCAAGGTGCCGTGACTGGGGATCTCGTTCTCGCGCTTGCCCTCGCGCAGGTCACTGACCAGGGCGTCGAACGTCGCGGCCGTCGTGGTGCGCACGAAGCGGTGATTCACCTGCACGCAGGGAGCGAAGTCACAGTCAGCCAAACACTCGGTCTCTTCCAAGGTGAAGAGACCGTCGTCGGAGGTCTCCCCCACGGCGCAACGAAGCGTGGAACTAGCGTGCTCTAAGAGTTCAATCCCGCCGGCCAGCAGACACGCGATGTTGGTGCACACGCCGACCACGTACTTGCCGACGGGCTCTAGGTGGTACATGTCGTAGAACGCGGCCGTGCCGCGCACGTCGGCCGGCGTCGTGCCGGTTAACTGGGCCACCTCTTCGATGCCCGCTTCGCTTAAGTACCCGTCTTGTTCTTGCGCCAGGTGCAACAGGGGCAACATGGCCGAACGAGGGCGCGGGTACAGTGCGATCAGTTCTTCGGCCCGCTGACGCAGTTCCACTCTCAGATGGCTCATCGGTCGACCTCTCCCATGATGGGATCGACACTCGAGATCACGGTGATGGCGTCCGAGACCGTGCCGCCGCGCATCATGAGCGGTACGGCCTGGAGGTTAACGAAGCTCGGCCCGCGCACGTGAAGGCGATACGGCTTCGGTCCGCCGTCGGCCACCAGATAACAGCCCAGTTCCCCGCGCGGAGACTCA